>CAMNNA010000071.1 GCA_946545285.1 uncultured cyanobacterium
TATGACAAATTTTGCACAATTTGGCGGAATTTTTATTCCATCCCCGACAAGCCAGCCGTCAGTTGTTGTTAAATAACCGCCTTTACCCATTGTAAAAGCCCCATCTCTTGTATATTGAACTTCTCCGGTTTCAGATGTAACAGGGATATAACCTGTACCGTCAATTGCAACATCATAAGGATTATCGGTACGTCTTAATGCCCCTTGCGAATAGTCTGTTCTGAGTGCACCTGTTAAATAGCCGTCTTCTTTTAAAATTTCTTTAAAAGAAACGCTTTTATATCCGTTAGTGGAATAATTCGACAAATTATTTGCAATTTGTCCGAATCTTTCGAATTGAACAAGCGTGTTATTTGTACCTTTTGAAATTATACCTTTTAAATTATACATACCTGTAAAACCTCTTTATTATGATGATTGACTCAATGATTGAATTGCTCTGCCTAAAACGGAATTTTGGAGCATAAACATTTGTCTGTTAGCATCAAAGTTCCTTTGTATAGGCATCATTTTAATAAATTCTTCCTGCAATGATACGTTGGAATATTCGTTATAACCTTGTTTTATATTAGGGTCCATAACAACAAGACCGTTTGTGTCAACTACGCCCAAAGTCCCTACAGGAATAAGTTTTAAAGTCTTAGGATTAAATAATGAAATTTTACCGTTTTTATCTATTTTGATTTGTTTTAAATCTTGCGGAATGAATGGAAATTTAATTTCAACACCTGAATTTGACAGAACTTTAGCATCTTCTAATGTCGTTAATGTTCCGTCTTGTGATATTTTAAATCTCCCGTCACGAGTAAGTTTAATTCCGTCTTTTGTTTGTGTCTGGAAGTAACCTTTATTTGCAATTGCAATATCTAAAGGGCTGTCTGAAATATTTATACGGCCGACTTTATCATCAATTGTTGTTGAAAGTGCGTGAGGTCCTATATATTCCGCAAAAGACGATAAAACGGCTTCTTTTCTTTGATAACCGATTTTATCAAAGCCGATAACGTTTTCGTTACTTATGCCTAAGATTTCACTTTGAAGATGCATAGCCCGAATTGACTGGGTTATACCTCGATCGTTATAATAAATTCCGCTGTTTAATTTCATAGTTCTACCTATCCTTATTTTATTTTCGGCTTATCGACGATTTTTCTCAAACTTTTTTGAGATAAATCATATAAATGTATGAGTTGTTATTGTTCTTTTTAAGAATATTTTGTCAAAAGTCAACTTTTAAAAAATTTGATTTATAATTTTTTTATGAAAGATGAAAAAGAATTGATTTCATTTTTAAAAAGGCTGGGGATTGAAATTCATACTTCTACAAAGGCTCGCGGACATCAGGGTTTTTATATAAAAAACAGAATTGATATCTCAACAAAAACTCCGCAAAATATGAGAATACCAACAATTATTCATGAGTTTGCCCACCATATTCATTCTAAAATTGAATCTGATATGGCAAAATCAGGGGGTACGATAGAAAAAATATTTGATGATAATTTAAAAGATTTTTATGAAAATGAATTGATTACTGTGACAAATTTTGTTGATGAAAATTCTAAATGCTCTAAACTTTTTAATAAAAAAGAAGAAATAAAATTAAAAATAAAAGAACTTGATTCTGCGATAAGATCAGAATTCCCGAATTTTATGAGATCAAAAAAATTCAAAGAGTTTGAAAAATTTATTAAAAATTCGGACGCAAAGTATTTACTAAAATATGACAGGGTAAAAATTATAAGGAAAAATATTTTGAATAAAGAAACAGTTTTATTAAATATTGATAATATAGAAAACGATTTTCCCGAAATTCCTAAGGCTTTTATTAATTATATTCGTTTAAAATCATACATGAGGCATCAGAAAAGAATAAGTTCAAGAATAAATAAATTACAAAAATATTATTATAAACCGTGCGAGCTTTTTGCAAGATTTGTTCAAGGTTTGAATATGAATGTTGAAAAAATAAAAGAACTTGCCCCAAATTCTTACAAAAGATTTTGCGAACTTATTAATTTCGGATATTATTTTGAATTAAGCGAATTAAAAGATTTGCTAAATATTTAAAATTATTATATAATGATTATGAAGGCGATTTATGACAGGGGTAAAGGTAAAGCAAGACAACACTTTTGAACTTATAAAAAAAAGTTTAAAATTAATTGATATTAAAGACTATTCACAAGCATTAAAGGTTGTGCAAAAGGCTTGCGAAATTAGCCGTGAAGAAAATTTAAAAGAAAGAATATCTGTCTGTCTTAGTTTAAGCGGATTTATTCAATATATGCTTAATCCTGATGATGCCGAAAGCCTTTTACTTATTAAAGATTCTTCCTTTATGGCAGGAAGAAGTGAAGACATTACGTCAAAATTAGTTAATGAGCTTGTACTGGGGAATATAAATTTTTCCAAAAATAATAAAGATATCGCTCTTATTCATTACAATAATGCTTTGAAATTGAGTACAGTAAATGATGAATTTGATTTATCTGATACAATAAATACGAGAATTAAACAGCTTCAAAACGGGTTAGATTATTATTTACCGACACAAAGTGATCCTTTGGTTTCGTTGGTAAAAATAAGTCGGTCTATTACCGCATTAACTGATATTGATGAACTTTTAACCGTAATTGCACAAGAAACAAAAAATGCAATAAGGGCTGATCGTTGTACGGTTTTTTTGTGGGATAAAGATGATGATGAATTATGGTCTAAAGTTGCTTTAGGGGTTGAAGAAAGCCAAGAAATAAGATTTCCTGCCGGAAAAGGTCTTGCCGGTTATGTCGTAAAAACCGGAGAAACACTTAATATTACTGATGCATATTCTGACCCAAGATTTAATCCTGAAGTTGACATAAAAACAGGATATAAAACTAAAACTATTCTTTGTATGCCTATTATGAACAATAACGGAGAAATAATAGGAGCATTTCAGGTATTGAATAAAATTGACGGAGTTTTCACAAAAAATGACGAAGATTTGTTGATTGCAATAGGCGGAAGTGCAAGTATAGCTTTAGAAAATGCTCAGTTATTTGATCAGCAGCTGCAAATGTATCGTGAGCAGAAACTTTTATTTGAAAGTTTTATTGACACTCTTGCAACATCAATAGATGCCAGAGATAAAATTACGGCAGGTCATTCTTCAAGGGTTAGAATGTATTCGGGACTTTTGGCGGATAAAATCGGAATGAATCAAAAAGATAAAGCCGTTTTGGAAAAAGCTGCTATTTTGCATGATGTCGGCAAAATCGGTATTCGTGATTCCGTTCTGCAAAAAGAAGGTAAATTAACAGAAGAAGAATATAAACATATTCAAGAGCACGTTAGAATTACTCACAATATTTTAAATAAAATTTACATGTCATCTGATTTTAGGATGATAACTGAAATTGCGTCTTCTCATCATGAAAAATATGACGGAACAGGATATTACAGACATTTAAAAGGGAAAGAAATTACTCTTGGCGGAAGAATTCTTGCAATTGCGGATGTATTTGATGCCATAACTTCAAAACGTCATTATCGTGATAAAATGCCGATTAAAAATGCTGTTAAAATAATTATTGACGGTGCGGGTTCTCATTTTGACCCTGAATTAACCAAAGAATTTTTATCAATTTCCCTTGATAAAATTTCAAAAGTTTTTATTACTAATCCAAAAATATCAATGAGTAAACAGGATTCTGATATTTTAAAAAATTATAATTTAAAACAGATTTATGAAATTGCGTCTGATTCTGAATTAAATGATATTCAAAAACAAGTTTTAGATATTTTTAATAGTTATTACTACGAAAAAAAGGAGGATATAATTGAAAAATAAATTTATCCCATCCTTGTTAATTTTGAACTTTATTTTGGCCCAGAGTGCTGTTGCGGTTGATATGAGTATTTTAAAGCCTGCAAGCCCTTTTGAGCCTAATGCTAAGATTTATAAACTAAGAAACCAAAACCCCGATATTGAAACAAAAAAAGCTTTATTGTCTAAAAATTCAATAAAAAATCAATATACTATCGGAATGAATAAATTTATGCAAAGTAATGTTCGGGCATCATATAGAGATTTCCAAATTCTTGTTGATAACGTTGCTCCTAATGATTATATTTACATAAATATTTCAAAGCAAATGGCATCTATAGGTTTCTTTAATCTTTCAGAACTTGCTATATCTAAAATTAAAGATGAAGAAATTGCGTCGCTTCTTGAAGAAGATATTAAAAGTTTTTATTACCCTAATTATAATTTAACTTACAAAGATCAAATTTATTTGGCGGAATTGTACGCTAATATGATGTATAATGACCAGAGTAAAGAGGCATCTTTAGAATTGTCAAAACAGACTTCGCTTTTGATGGAATCTGATTATGCAAATTATATTTTGGCTTTTGGATATATGAAATCCAATGATTTAAAGCAAGCACAAAAATATATTGATTCTGCTATTTCTAAAAATCCGAAAAATTTAAATTATAAAAAATTAAAGGCAGAAATTTATTCAATGGGTGCAAATCCAAAATCTGCAATGAAATATTTTAATGAAATTAACCAAAAATCATTAAATACAATTATTTTTGACAAAGATATTGATTCTGTAAAAGAGTATATATTGTATAAGTCCGCTAAAAATGATGCTTTGAAAAAATACTATTTGGCATACTATTATTATGATGAAAATGAATTAAACAAAGCGCTTAGAACACTTCAAACCGCCGTTGGCGGAAAGAAAAATATTAATAAAGATATATATTCGCTAACGTCAGTAGTTTATTATGATTTAAAAGAGTACGAAAAAGCTAAAAATTTTGCTCAAAAAACTATCGAAATTGATTCATCTGATGTAAAAGCCCTGAATATATTGGGAGATTGTGCTTTTAGAGATTCTGATTATAATTTGGCATTAAATTATTATAAAAAAGCTTGTTCAAAGGATGGATCTAAAAATTCTGATGTAAAACTTGCAAAAACTTATCAAAAACTTTCTAACGACAAAAAAGCAAAAGAAATTTATGCAAAAATCTTATCTACAAGTTCAAAAAATTATGAAGCCTATTATCAAATGGGATTGTTAGATAAAACAAGAGAACAAACTTATATCAAAAAATCACTTGCAATTAACCCGAATTTTAAAGACGGATGGCTTGATCTTGCTAAAATTGAAATTGAAAAAGATGATTTAGATACTGCATTAATTTATTTAAATAATTCTAAATATATTGACGAAAACGATCACAGATATTATTATTATTACGGTTTGGTTTTAAAAAACAAAGGATTAATAACAGAAGCGAAATCAAATTTTGAAAAAAGCGTAAAATTAAACCCTGAAAGTTTAGCAAAAGAGGAATTGAGTATATGAAAAAAAATTTACTTATAGTAGAAGATCATGAGTTGACAAGATTTGGGCTAAAAACAGCATTTGAAGATGTTGATTTTATTGATAAAATATACGAAGCCTCAAACGCCGAAGACGGGATTGAAATTTTTAAAAATAATAATATTGAACTTGTAATTATGGATTTGGGATTGCCGAATATGAACGGAATTCAAGCAACAGAAGTTCTTCATTCTATTAATTCTGATGCAAAAATAGTAATTTTAACTTCTCATGGTGAAGAAAAAGATGTTTTGGGAAGTTTAAAAGCAGGAGCAAACGCTTTTTGTTCAAAGGAAATAAATTTAGAACGATTGGTTCAAGTTGTTCAATCTGTTTCAGATGGAGCTGCATGGTTTGATCCGAGTATTGCAAATATTGTATTAAAAGCGACTACACACTCTCAAATTGATACCGAGCCAAATCAATCTTACAAAGATTTTGACTTAACATTAAGAGAGGCTCAAATCTTGAAACTTATGACAGAAGGCTACAGCAATATGGAAATTGCCAAAACCCTTGTTATAAGCGTAAATACTACAAAAGCCCATGTTGCAAGCATTTTACAAAAACTTCAAGTTGATGACAGGCTTCAGGCTGCACTGAAAGCTTTAAAATACAAAATTGTATAAATTTTTTATTCTAAACCTTTGCGTTTATAAAAATCATCTATGAATCCGGTGTTGAAATTTCCGCTCATAAATATTTCATCTTCAACAATTGCTTGATGGAAAGGAATAGTTGTTTCAACACCTGTTACGACATATTCTTTTAAAGCACGGTACATTCTTCTTCTTGCTTCGTTTCTGTCCCTGCCCCAGCAGATTAATTTTCCGATCATAGAATCATAATACGGCGGAATTGTATAATCTTGGTAAACGTGTGAATCTACTCTTACTCCGAAACCTCCGGGAGCCAAGTATCCGGTAATTTTTCCCGGATTAGGCATAAACCCTTTTGAAGGATCTTCTGCGTTAATTCTGCATTCTATAGCATGTCCTTTGAGTTGAATATCGTCTTGAGTAACACTCAATTTTTCGCCTGAAGCAATCATTATTTGTTCTCTTACAATATCAACATTAGAAATCATTTCAGTTACGCAGTGTTCAACTTGAACTCTGGTATTCATTTCCATAAAATACCATTTACCGTCATGATCTAATAAAAATTCACAAGTACCGGCTCCCTCATAATTAATAGCTTTAGCAGCTCTGACAGCCGCAGCACCCATTTCTTTTCTTGTTTGTTCGTCAATCGCAGGAGAAGGAGCTTCTTCTAATAATTTTTGATGACGTCGTTGGATAGAACAATCTCTTTCTCCTAAATGGACAACATTTCCAAAACTGTCACCTAAAATTTGTACTTCAATATGACGAGGATTTTCTAAATATTTTTCGCAATAAACATCCGGATTCCCGAAGAAATTTTGAGCCTCAGTTCTGCAAAGATTGAGATTTACTTCAACATCTTCGTCATTGCGGCAAATTCTCATCCCTTTACCGCCGCCGCCTGCGGTAGCTTTTAATATAACCGGATAGCCGACTTTGTTTGCAAAACTTTGAACTTCTTGTGTAGTGCTTACTATTCCTGTTCCCGGCGTAACAGGAACATCATTTTCAATCATGGTCTTTCTTGCTGTTGCTTTGTCACCCATTTTTTTCATAGCATCAGAAGACGGTCCGATAAATTTTATTCCTTGTTTTTCGCAAATTTCAACAAAATCTGCTCTTTCAGACATAAATCCATATCCGGGGTGAATAGCATCAGCCCCTGATAACATAGCAGCAGACATTATTGCAGGAATACTTAAATAACTTTCAGAACTTTTTGCAGGTCCTATGCAGTAAGCTTCTGTAGCTAATCTTACGTGTAGTGAATTTGCATCTGCTTGAGAATAAATTGCAACTGTCGGGAGTCCGATTTCTCGACATGCTCTTATAATTCTTACAGCTATTTCGCCTCTGTTTGCTATTAATACTTTTCTAAACATAATATTCCTCTTTGTTGGGCAAGTATGCCCAACCTACTACTTAATGCCAAATGTTTTGATGCTTCTTTACTCAACATACATCAGAACTTGTCCAAATTCTACCGGTTGGCCGTCTTCAACGCAAATTTCGGTAACAGTTCCTGATATTTCCGATTTAATTTCATTCATCATTTTCATCGCTTCAACTATGCAAACAACATCACCTTGTTTAATAGTTGAACCGACATTGACAAAAGGAGCAGCATCAGGAGACGGAGATTTGTAAAAAGTTCCAACCATCGGAGAAGTAATTGGAGTGCCTTTTTTAACTTCATCTTTAACTTCTGCTGTGTTTGTCAAATTGTTATTAACCGCAGGAGCAGGCGTACTTACCGACAATCCGGCAGGAGCAACAGCTCCTTGCGCAATAACAACTTCTTTTCTTAATGTAATTGCGCTGTCTTCTTCTTCTAAAGATATTTCGGTTAATCCTTTTGATTCAAGGATTTGAGCTAATTTTTCAATATAATCTATATCAAATTTCATAAATTTTCCTCATATATTTATTAATACAATAAGACCAAAAACCATAGAGATTTAAGGTCTTATTAAACTTTATTAAACTCTGTCTAAGTATTCGTTAGTTCTTGTATCAACTCTTATAACGTCCCCGTTAGCAACAAAGAACGGAACGTTAACAACAGCACCTGTTTCTAATGTTGCAGGTTTAGTCCCGCCTTGAGAAGTATTTCCTTTTTCAGACGGAGGAGTATCAACGACAGTCAATTCAACGTGCGGCGGAATATCTACACCGATAACTTTGCCTTCGTGAAGTAAAATCATAACGTTCATATTTTCTTTCAAATATTTTTTACCGTCACCGACTTGCACTTCAGATACGTGTAATTGATCATAAGTTTCATTATCCATCATAACATAGTCAGAACCTTCTTTGTAAAGGTATTGCATTTCACGTCTGTCTAAAGTAGCTTTAGCCACTTTTTCGCCTGCACGGAATGTTTTTTCAACAACTTGACCTGTCATAACGTTTTTTAATTTAGATCTGACAAAAGCAGAACCTTTTCCCGGTTTTACGTGCAAAAATTCAACAACAGACCAAAGCCCGTTATCTAATTCAATTGTCAAACCTGTTTTAAAATCGTTTACTGAAATCATCTTTTTCCCCTTATTATAAATATCTTATAACTTGCAGGCTAATAATATCACAAATATGGATTTTAATAAAATCACGTAAAAGATTGTTACATTTTAGGAAAACATAAAAGAATATAAATGAATTTTTCATCGGGCTTGCGAAGTTT
>CAMNNA010000072.1 GCA_946545285.1 uncultured cyanobacterium
CATACCTCGCGCACATTGATTAGTCGCTTTGCAAAGGGCGATTTAATTTATTTTTATTTGTCTTTGCAAGCTGCTGTGTTTCTTTCTTGGCGCTTTCTTTGACTGCCCAAAGAAAGCGCCGTTTGTTAAACATTTAAATATTTTGTTTAAGAACTTGTTTTTTGTAAAAACAAATTCCTGTCAATTTCATCAAAATGATGGATAATTTGTGAAACACAAGGGATTTGCTTATATAAAGCAGGCGGTTCTTCAGAACAAATCGCAATGATTTTACCAATCCCTGCACTGCGTGCAGATTCAATTCCTGATAATGCGTCTTCTACAACAATACATTCTTTTGGCTCTAATCCAAGATTTTGTGCCGCAATTTCGTATATATCAGGTGCAGGTTTCCCGGGAATTATTCCGTCTGCATACACAATTTTATCAACATCAAACCATTTCCCAAGATGAAAATGCTTAACATAAAAATCCACATTCCCTTTATCAGACATTGTTGCTATTGTTGTCGGAATATGATTTTCTTTCAAAAAATCCAAAAACTCTTCTGCGCCCGGCGCTAAACAAAAATTATCAACATCATTAAGACACATTTGTCGATAAAATTCTTCTTTTCTTTGACCGCAATCTTCCACCATTTCCGGTGTTGGTTGTTTTCCTATTGCGTAACGAATTATTTCTTCGTTTGTTCTGCCGAACATATATTTAACCATTTCTTCATCAGTAAACGGTTTTTCTCTTAATTCTTTCGAAAACTCTCTCCACGCTTGTTTGTGTTTGGCTGAATCCCAATACAATGTCCCGTTAAAATCAAAAATTATTCCTTTATAGTTCATTTGACTCCATTATTTTATTGTATAAATCTAAATATGTTTTTGCTTTTTTTTCGTTTCCGAGCATTTTGTATGAATATGCTAAATTATAATAGATATTCGGTTCATTTGCCTTCAAATCAAGTGCTTTGAAAAAATTAAATTTTGCCGTTCTGTAATTTTTTAATTTTAAATATGCACAGCCTATATTGTAATACCCGTAAGCAAAATCAGGTTTATATTTAACTGCTTTTTTGAATTCGGATAATGCCATGTTCGGTTTATCCTGACTTAAATAAATATACCCTAAATTATAGTGGGCTTTATAAAATTTTTCATCTGCTATAATCGCGTGATTAAACATATACATTGCTTCAGGTAATTTATTTTTATCTTGCATAATATTGCCGATTAAAAGCCAGTCATGCGCGCTTCTTTCAGATTCTTTTTTTTGTGTTAAAAGATCAAGGGCCTCATCAATATTATTTTGCGCATAAAATGCTCTAGCTTGCTGTGAAACTTCATCATCAAGCGGAATTTTTGAGTTGTCTTTGGCAAAAGTTATGTTCCCTACACCTGCAAGCGCAATAGCCATAAAAATTATAAAAAATCTCTTCATAACCAAATTATAAAATAAAATCCTAAAATTTTCCACAAAAAATTTGACGATTAAAAAAAATAAATAATAATATTGTCAGATGTCTCTTTTACTGAACTTAAATCCTGCTATTACTCCTTTTGGCAGGATTTTTTTTTATTTATCGAAATTGATGGATTCTAAAAATTTTCTTAATGCTATTTTAACGTGAGAATAAGTTAACCCTCCCTGCATATACGCTGCATAAGGTTCTCTCATAGGCCCGTCAGCGGATAGTTCAATTGTAGAGCCTTCAATAAATGTTCCTCCCGCCATAATCACCTGATCTTCATACCCCGGGATATACTCAGGAATCGGTGTAACATATGCGTTTACCGGTGATAACGATTGTATTGTTCTGCAAAATTTTTCCAATAATTCCGGTTTTTTAAATATTATATTTTGGATAATATCAGTTCTTTTTTCGTCATATTTCGGGATTGAATCGTAGCCGATTATATCAAAAATTTTTGAAGCTAAAACAGCACCTTTTACTGCATCAGATACAACAGACGGAGCCATAAAAAGGCCTTGAAATATTAATCTGTGCTGGTTAAACATTGCCCCTCCTTCAGATCCTATTCCCGGGGCTGTGAGCCTTTGCGCGCTTCTTTCAACTAAAAGCTCTTTACCTGCTATGTATCCTCCCGCTTCTACAATTCCTCCTCCCGGATTTTTTATCAATGAGCCGCCGATTAAATCCGCACCAACTTCCAGCGGTTCTTTTTTATCGACAAATTCTCCGTAACAGTTGTCCACAAAACAAATGCAATTCGGATTTTTAGATTTTACTATTTTGCAAATTTTTTCAATATCTTCTATAGATAAGGATTTTCTTGTAGAATATCCTTTAGATCTTTGAATTAAAACCATTGTTACTGAATTATCAATTTTATTTTTCAGCCCTTCAAAATCAACGTCTGTTCCGTTTATTAAAGGAACTTCATCATACAAAACTCCGTTTCCGATCAGCGATGCACGTTTTGTTTCATCATCTCCCATTGTTCCGATAACTTCCTGCATTGTATCGTATGGTGCGCCTGCAACTGAAATAAGTTTATCTGCGTATTTTAAATTTCCAAAAAGTGCGCATGCCAAAGTATGTGTGCCTGATGCAAAATGAATTCTCACTAACGCTTTTTCAGCTTTGAATGTCTGCGCAAAAACTTTGTCTAAAATTTCTCTGCCTAAATCATCATGTCCGTAGCCTGAAACCGTATAAAAATGTTCCGGTGCGACTTTATTATCAACAAAAGCCTGAAGCACTTTTTCTTGGTTATAATCTCTTATGTCATCTATATTTTCAAAAATATCTCTTAATTCGTTTTCTGCTTGCTTAATTATTTGTGATTCGTTCATTTTGCATTTATCCTTCCCAAAATCAATCCTAAAACAAGCAAAAACATTAGTCAAAACAAAAAATTATGCGCCCATAGCCAAGAATTCCAATAAACTTACGGCTTTGATATTCTTATTTCCGTAAGTCAGTAACCCTTGTTTTAATCCTGCAAGGCAAGACGGACAAACTGTTACAACATAATCTGCGTTCGTTGCTTCGATATTTTTAATTTTTTCTTTCAGAATTTTTTGGGAAATTTTAAAGTTTTTAACGGCAAAACTACCTGCAAATCCGCAGCAATCGTCATAATTATTCATTTTAATATATTGTGCGTTGTCGCAGTTTTTGATAATCTTTTCCAAAAAATCATCATTTTTTAGGTGGCAGGGTTTGTGAAATGTAAATTTAACCGATTTTTTAAATTTAAATTTCATATTTTTTTGAGCAATAATTTCGCCCCAATTAAGTGTTTTAATATTGTTAATTTTGTCAGTGTATTTTTTATATTTTTCGATCGTGTCGGCACAGCTAGCGCAATCGGTGATTATAAAATCAGTATTTTGCGGAATTAAATTTAAATTATTGTTTAAACATTTATTAAAACTTTTCATATCTCCGTTCATCAAAAAAGGTAATCCGCAGCATTCAAAATCAGGATCGATTATTTCAATTTTATTTTTAAATATTTTCGACAAATATTTATCAGTGTTGGGAAAAATTTGATTTACGCATCCTTTAAAATATACAAATTTTTCATCTGATATGTTTGTATTTTTTGTTTTGAACTTTTTTGTGAAAAATTTTAAAAATTTAATTCCGAAGTCAAAAACAATTTTTGAAAACAAAAAATTTTTAAACTGTTCGATATTTTTTGATTTAACGTATTCATATTTTGCGGTGTTAATTATATGACATGCATCAATTCCTGCGGGGCAAAAGTCACTACATTTCCCGCAACCGGTGCATAAATTCAAATAATTATTTATAACATCAGATAATTCAAGATCATTTTTTGCAACGCCGTTGAGCATTATAAATTTGCCTTTGGATACTGCACATTCATTTCCGGTTTGTTTATATATCGGACAAACTCCTTGGCATAATCCGCATTTTGAACACTTATTTAATTCTTTTTCAAAATATTTCAAATCCTTCACACCACGATTATACCATATATAAAAATTCTTTATTGTTACAAATCTTTATAAAACCGGTAAAAAATTAAATTTTTATTTCAGATGTGCCGAAAAACTAATTACAAAAGAGGACATTTATGGGCGAACAATTTAATTTTAACAGACCGTACAAACCATTCGGATTTAATATTCAAGTTCCTGAAAGAACTCTCCAGCAAGCAGGTGAGTCTTTAGAAGGAATTATTAAAGCTCCTGTCGCGCCTTTGTTTAATTTTTTAGAAGAAAATGAAAGTGTATTTAATGGAAATATTGCCTTCGAAATTAATAGAACCGAGGCTCAAAATTTTAATATCGGTTCAATGATGAGAATGGAAGATGAAAAAATAAACGGTCAACGGCCTCATTTTGATATGCATTTTTAGTATTTTTAAGGACATTTTGGAGGGGTTAATTTATTGCCGCATTTTTCACAGAATTTCGGGCTGATTTTCCCGCGAATTCGGAATGTTTTCCCGCATTTTTCGCAATAATATGTTCTTCCTCTTAAATAAACAAATATAACACCGATTAATGTAGTAAACAAATACCCGATTCCCGCAATAATTATGCCAAGAAAAATTAAGGTAAATAATCCGGAAAACATGTTTGTTAACGGCTGAAATCCGAAATAATCTCTTAAATCGCTTACGGATGGAATTGATATAGTCGGATAGTAAATATCAGATTCAATCATCACAGAATCGTTATCAGTGCTATTTTGCGGATTAATAGGTCTTGTAACTCTTGTTATTCCGGCTATTTTAAAATTCTGTCCGTTCATTATGTTTGTGATTATATCATATTTTAAAAATTATGGTATAATTTGTGCAGAGGATAATATGTACAGAGTCGGACTGGGATACGATATTCACAGATTAAAACAAGGGCGTGATTTGATTATTGGCGGAGTAAAAATCACGCACGAAAAAGGTTTGTTGGGACATTCGGATGCGGATGTATTGATTCATGCAATAATAGATGCGATGTTAGGTGCTTTGGCGCTTGATGATATCGGGACTCTATTTCCCGATACCGACCCGAAATTTAAAGATGCTGACAGTACAAAATTATTAGAAGAAGTCTGTACTCTTGTTAAAAAATCCGGATACGAAATCCAAAATATTGACAGTAATATTATTGCTCAAGCCCCAAAAATGATGCCTTATATTCCTAAAATGAAAGAAATTTTGGCAAATATTTTGAAAATACCGGTAAAAAATCTTTCCATAAAAGCAAAAACTAAAGAAAAAATGGATTCTGTCGGTCAAAATCTGGCAATAGAAGCTAATGCTGTTGTCATGCTTAAAAAAGTGTAAGTGCTTTTTTATTGGAATTTGTTATATTTCTTCGACCTTTCGGAAAAATTCCTCTTTTTATATTATTACAAAATGTAACAAAATCCCTTTAAATCCTAAAGAAAATATATTTTGATGCCGAATAGATATATTGAAAGGACAAAAAGGGACAAAGATGAGTCTTAATGTGAATTACAGCGCTCTATACAAACAAGGACTTGATACATCTATTTTAAAAGAAGTATCAAACGAAATCCTTGAACGTGCGGCTAAAAAAAGTTCACAATATCAAAACACTGTTACTCCTTCAGGGCAAATTACCGCAGCTCCTAAACCTGCACAAATCGGTACTGATTTGTATAACGGAAGATTGAATTCTGATTTGGCCCGTCAGATTGCGATGAATAATACTATGCAGTTTGAATTTAATTCAAAAACTATTCAAGCACTGCAATTTATTAATTCTCAAGCTGCCCAAACAAAAAATGTTGACGGTAAATATATGCCTTCCGTTTCTAATATTATTAATGATGTAAAACAGCCTGAAACAAATAATTACAGCAGATTTCAGGGAATAATCACATCAGAAACATCAAAAGATAAAGACGGTTCTAACCCTTTTTATCACGGTGAATTTTTGATGGAAGAAAAAGATTCTAATAATAATAATGCAAATGCAGGGGATTCATTAAAAAGCATTTTTGCATAATTCTTTAAGTTACTTTTCGTGTTTACTTTTTATTTTCCTGTAGAGCCAAAACCGCCTTCTGCGCGGTTAGTTTCTGTTAATTCAGTTACCACTTCGATTTTTGCCTGCTCGTATTTTGAAATAACCATTTGGGCGATACGTTCTTGCGGTTGAATTTCGTATATTTCATTAGAAAGATTTACAACTGGTATACAAACTTCTCCTCTGTAATCTTCATCAATTGTTCCGACGCAATTAATTAGAGTAATTCCGTGTTTTATGGATAAACCTGAGCGAGGTCTGATTTGGGCTTCATATCCGTGTTCCAATTCTATTTTTAATCCGGTTGGAATTAAGGCTCTTTCCAAAGGTTTTAGTGTAATCGGTTCTTCGATTGCGGCGCACAAATCCATTCCTGCTGCGCCTTTTGTTTTGTATTCCGGTAAATTTTTGTTATTTTCTAATTTTTTTATTTTTAAAATCGTCATTTTATTTCTCCCTTTTTTTATTTTAATAAATTCTAAAAATTCTTGCAAAAATTTAATAATAAATATTTACCCAAATGACGAATATTAAAAAAATCAGATCATTTTAACATTAATATACAGAAAGTTGAGGTAAAAATGAAAAATAATTTTTGGTTTATTTTGGCGTGTGTATTAATGTTTTTTATCGGATACAGTGTGAACGATTCGGCTGTTTCTTTTCAAAAATACAAAGTTGCGGTTGTTGATGTTGAGTCAATAATGCAAAAATCTCCGGAAATTTTAGCTTTAAAAGAATCACAAAATAAGCAATCCGAAGAAATTAATACCTTGATAACAAAAGCGCAAAATGAAATTGCAAACCAAACTGACAGAAATAAAGCACTTCAATTGGAAGCTACTTACAGAAAACAAATTGAAGAAAAGAAAAATGCAATGGATGAAGAATACAATAAAAAAATTGTTGAAATCACCAAAAATATTAGAAATTTGATATCAAAACAGGCAAAAGAATCTAATTATAATTTGGTTTTACCAACAGGAATGGTAATTTCGGGCGGAGAAGATATCACTGAATCAATTGCGAAGGATATAAAATAATTTAGCCACCCGGGGGATTTAAAAAGTTATTTTAACGGGCTTTAATATAGATAATCTTTTTCATACTTCCAGCTATTCTTAATTCCAACGAGGGCATTTGCCCTCTTTTTTTTGCTTAATAAATTGATAAATAAAAAAAAAAGATTATAATAGTTTTATGACTGACTTTGATAAAAGTGCTGTTGAAGAGTTAAAAAAAAGAGTCAAGCAAACGCTTGATTCCACTTCGTTATATTCTTATAAAGGTTCAGTGTCAAAGCTGTTAGGATTAACGGTTGAAGTAAAATTGCCGGGTTTGAAAATAGGTGATTTATGTTTTATAGAAACCTATGACGGACGTCAAAAGCCTGCAGAAGTTCAAGCTTTTAAAGGGGAAATTGCTCAGTTATCTTTGCTTTTGGACGGAGAAGGAATAGGGCAGGGAAGTTTGGTTACGTCAACAGGCAGACCAATAATTATTCCTGTCGGAGATTTTTTATTGGGGCGATTAATTGATCCTATGGGTAATCCCTTAGACGGAAGGCCGCTAGATACAACAAATGCTCAGTGGCGACCTATTGAAGGACCTCCCCCGGGACCGTTTGAAAGACCGATTATTACAGAACAGTTTTCAACCGGTGTAAGAGCAATTGATGGTTGTATGACTATGGGCTGCGGTCAAAGATTGGGACTTTTTGCCGGTTCAGGAGTTGGTAAAAGTACACTTCTGGGTATGATTGCAAGAAATTCAGATGCTGATGTTAACGTTGTTGCTTTAATCGGTGAACGCGGAAGAGAAGTTAAAGAATTTATTGAAGATTCGTTGGGCGAAGAAGGTATGGCAAAATCAGTCTTGGTTTGCTCAACAGGGGATAAGCCTCCGTTGATTCGTCAAAAATGTTTATTGGCAGCAACAGCGGTTTGTGAGTATTTTAGAGATCAGGGGAAAAAAGTTTTTCTTATGACAGATACAGTTACAAGATGCGCTATGGCGGGACGTGAAGTCGGACTTTCACTTGGCGAACCTCCGACAATGAAAGGGTATCCGCCGTCAATTTTTTCTTGGCTGCAAAAAGTATTGGAAAGAGCCGGCAATAGTCCAAAAGGGTCTATTACTGCGTTATATACTGTTTTGATGGAAGGGGATGATATTTCCGACCCGATTGTTGATATTGTCAGAGGGATTGTTGACGGACACATTTTTTTATCAAGAAAAGTCGCAGAAGCAAATCATTATCCCGCAATTGACGTATTGGGAAGTATTTCCCGTTTGATGAGTGCGATTGCGACCCCTGAACATAAGCAGGCTGCTGCTAAAATGCGGACAATCATGTCAATGTATCGTGAAAACAAAGATTTAATTGATGTTGGTATGTATCAACCGGGGTCAAATCCAAAACTGGATATAGCAATTGAAATGATGCCGAAAGTTGATGCGTTTTTGTGCCAACGTACGGAAGAAAGCGTCTCTATGGAAGGCACTATCAATCAGCTTGTAGAAATGATGCAAGATATTGATATTTAATTTATTTTTTAGGCTTGCGAAGTTTGGAAAAATAGTTTATAATAAGAAAGTCGAATAGACACGAAGTAGCAC
>CAMNNA010000073.1 GCA_946545285.1 uncultured cyanobacterium
AATTAGATCAAAAACAAATCCAACAGATTAAAGAAGTTATTTATAATATTCATAATGGGATTGAATACGGCAAAATATCAAATTGGAATACAACCACAATTTATGAAGATAAATCAGGCTACAATTATGCACAAAAAACAATTAATTTAAATGATTTTAGTCAAGATTTTAAAAATGCGGATGAAATATTTGAATATGTGAATAAGAAATACGAAACTGTTACCAAAGAAACAGGAATTCCGCAAAGTATTTTAGTTGCGCTTTCACAAGATGACAGTTATGAAGATTCTCACAGAGACTTTTTCGGGTCTTTAAATCGTGTGTTCCAAAATTGTGTTGCTCAGGATTATTCATTATACACAAATTCATTATTAGATATTGATAACGATGCTTATGTAATTTCTTATGATGAATTGGCAAGTTTCTTAGAACGAGCTGATAGTGATGAAAATGAAACTCTAACCTATGAAGAATTTAAAACAGCAGTAGAAGAATTTAGCAATAAATTACAAAAAACTTATGACCAATTGACTACTCAAGATAAACTTGAATGGTCGATTGTAAAAACAAGAGAATACCTTGAAGCAATGGGCATGACAGCACAATTAGATGCGTTAGACAGATTACTAAACGGAACTGATATGCATCGTTCTGAACACATTGCCCAAGTCGGCCAAATTGCCCTTGCTGACTGTAATCCCAAAGGCATTAATGATGATGGGATGACAGAAGGAGCATATCAGTTTTATGCATATGATTACGTGTCAAATAATGAAAGTATAAGAATTTGGGCAGGTGATGAAGATAACAATAATGACGATTCAGGAATAGTTTTAGATTACAGATTAACGGAAAAAATAGACGGTTATCAGACAGGAGATTGGTTTACTTTAGTTAATACTTTAGTTCACGAACTTACTCATGCAACCGCTTATCAGTATTATGACGATGATGCTGTTGCTGTCATGGTATCTGATTATTATATCGAAAAATATAATCCAGAACACGAGGGACTATACACAACAAGAATTTCCATTAAAGGAATACAACAGTTATACGATATCGGAGCATTATCAAGTGATAACTATCAATATTATTCTACTGTAAACATGGATAAATTATATAGGGCAAGCGAATTAGTAGATACAGTTTATTATGAAGAATTAACAGATACAAATGGAAATTTAATTATTGATGATAAAACATATGATTTATGTTCAAATGGTAATAATCCTGATAAAGTTAAAGAAATTGCTTTAAAATTAAAAAATTGTGAATATATTTCCAGCGATGAATACGATAATATAATTGAAGAAATTACAGAATATTCTAATAAACTACTGTTTTTGCAAAAAACAGCTAACACGGCATGGGGCGAATACAGAGCATACCAAGCAGATGCAGATTACATGGATTCAATTGCTGGTGATGTATTTGATCCCGATGTAACAACAGCAGTTGACGGCGCAAAGGAGAAAACAAAAATCTCGGAACATATTGACGACATGTATAACGACCCTACTCCCGGGGATAATTATTATGTAGAGCCAGTGCCTAATTGGAAGTGGTGGAGTTTTGCATAATTAGGATTATAGTTTGAATTCACTTACTTAACAAAAATTAACTTAAATAGCAAATTTTATTTTCACAAGATTTTATACTTGTGAGGTGAATATGCTAAAAATTCAAAATATAAGTTTTCGCGCAAATCCGCAAACAGATTCAAAACCGGTTCAAAACATTCCGGATAACAAACCTCAAACACTTGTTGAATCTGAAAAAACGATTTCTTTATATGATACACCGGGTTTAATACATACAACGTGGTTTTCGGTTAATGATATTCACGGGAAAATGACCCGAATGGAACGTATTTATAATATGTCAAAAGAGTTTGACAGCAGTTCTCCTTCAAAAACATTTAGTGAATTTTTCAAAAATATTGCAGATAAAGATATTTCAAAATTCAAAGTTTCATCAGGAGATGTTTGGATTGGGGCGAACGAAAAGAATCATCAAGTCGCAAGTAATTTTATGAAATGGTGCGGTTTTGATGTAGGAACACCGGGCAATCATGAGTTTGATGTTCCGAATCCGCAGAATTTAGCAAATTTATTTAAAGATTCAAACACCCCTATTTTGTCCGCAAATATTGATTTGAAAGCAGGTTCTGCATTGGAAGGACGATTCAAACCTTCGACTATAATTGAACGTAACGGAGAAAAATACGGGTTTATCGGGATTTCTCCTTCGGATATGTTCGAAAGAGTAAAAATTAACGACAGTTTATCAGATATTAGTGTTCAAGATATTGAAAAAACAATTCAAACAGTAAAAAATGAAGTTGAAAAACTAAAAAATCAGGGAATAAATAAAATCATCCTTCTTTCACACAGCGGTTTACATAATGATAAACGAATCGCACAAGAAATTGATGGAATTGATATAATATTTAGCGCCCACACACACAATTTAATAAAAGGTGTTAAAGAAGGCGAAAATCTTTTCTATTCAAAATCAAACGAACCTACAGTAATTGTTCAGGCAGGAAAAGACGGTGAAAATGTAGGAATATTAAATGTTGATTTTGATAAAAACGGTGTTATAAAAAAAGTTCAAAATAATATTTTAAAAACAATGGATTACAACAGACCTTTATTTGTAAAGGATTCTGTAGAAAATATTATCGGAAAACCGGAAATTATCGGCAGAGTTAAAAAAACTCTCCCTCCGCCAAAAGATATTTTAATAGAAGATAACCCGCATGGAAACATAATTGCGGATGCAATGAGATTTGAATTAGGAACAGATATTGCTTTATTAAATACAGCAAATATCCGCGGACACTTTAGCCAAGGAGCAATTGATTCAAGGTTAGTCAGAGATATTACACCTTTTGAAGACAAAATGATGGTGTTAGAACTCAATGAAAAACAAATAGTTGATGCTCTAAAAGTAGGATGCACTTCTATTCCTAAAAATTCAAAACCGGGAATGCTTTTAGTTTCAGGCATGAAATACACCGCAAATAAAAAAGGTGAACTTCTTGATGCAAAATATATAGACAGAAATGGCGTTGAACATCAAATTGATGTTAACAATCCGGATGTTAATAAAAAATATACAGTTGCAACAGATGATTTTATTGCAACAGGCGGAGATAATTACTTCCCTGTAAACAAAAATCCTGATTATGTAAAACAAGTTTATGATTTTGACAAAGATAAGCTTGCTTGCGATTATATCAAAAAGTTAGAACAACCGATTGAAATCAAAAAAGAAAACAGATTCACTATTGTTGATTAATAAAATATATAAATATTACTTTTATGTTAGAATTTTTCTATGAAAACAATAGTTTTAGTCGGAATGCCGGGAGCAGGGAAAAGCACTGTCGGAAAAGAGTTAGAAAAGATTTGCCAATGCACACTGTCAGATGTTGATTCTTTAATTGAAGAAGAACAAAAAAAGTCTATAGCGCAGATTTTTAGCTTAAAAGGTGAAAAATTTTTCAGACAGCTTGAAGAAAATAAAATAAAACAAATTTTTAAACCGGAAAATCAAATAATTTCTCCGGGCGGGGGAGCTTTTGAAAATGAAAATATCCGCAAATTTCTTTTAGAAAACTCTTATGTAATTTATTTGAAAACTTCAGCAGAAATTATTTTTAATCGTGTATCGCACCAAAATGACAGACCTTTATTAAATAATAATATGACTTTAGAAAAAATAAAAGATATTTTTTCAAAAAGAGAAAAAAATTACAAACTTGCTCATTTTGAAATATTAACAGATAATAAAAGTCCTGAAAAAATCGCAAAGGAGATTATAGAATGTCTCAATTAGAAGTGAATATAACCGGTAAATCTAAAAATTATCCTATTTTTATTTTAAATAATTCACTGTCAGAACTAAAAAATTTAATATTTAATAGAATTGAAAATCACAATTATATTATAGTTTTCAGCGAAAAAGTTTACAAATTATATTCAAAAATTTTAGATTTTCCAAAAGATAAAATTTTTATTTTAAAAGACGGAGAAAATCAAAAAAATATAAAAAATTATCAAAAAATTATGAATTTTGTTTTGTCAAAAAAACTGAACAGACAAGATTTCATAATTTCAATAGGCGGCGGAGTCGTCGGAGATTTAACCGGTTTTGTAGCTTCAACTTATATGAGAGGAATAAACCTTATCCAAGTGCCGACAACACTTTTATCTTTTGTAGACAGTTCTGTAGGCGGAAAAACCGCTATAAATACTAAATACGGAAAAAATCTTGTCGGATCATTTTATCAACCTGAATCTGTTTTTATAAATATAAATTTTTTGAAAACATTAGATGAAAAACAATACAAAAGCGGTTTAGGAGAAATTTTAAAATACGCTTTTATAGAAAAAAATTGCTCTGATTTTGAAAACTTAAATTTGATCGCATATTTGAATGAAAATTTCGAAAAAATCTTAAAACGAGATATTTTAATTTTGTTAGAGCTGGTTGAATACTGTATAAAATTAAAAAAATATGTTGTAGAAAATGATGAAAAAGAATCGGATTTAAGAAGAATATTGAATTTTGGGCATACATACGCACATGCGATTGAAACTTTCACAAAATACAAAAAATATACTCACGGACATGCTGTTGTTTGCGGAATTTATTTTATATTTGATTTTGCTTATAAAACAAAACTTATCGACAAAGAATATTTTTATTTGGCAAAAGATTTATTGGAAAAATTCAGTTATGAAAAAAGCTGTCATATCAATATAAATAAATTAATAAATCTTATTAAATCAGATAAAAAAGGATCAGATGAAGGAATATATCTTGTAATTCCTGAATCTTACGCAAATTGCGCAATAAAAAAATATTCATTTGATGAAATAAAAAATATAATCGGAGAATAAAATTATAATGAAATATAAAGATTTACCAAAAAATAACATAGAAACAACGCTAAAATTAATCGGCGGTAAATGGAAAATTTTGATTGTGGATTCACTTTTAGACGGAACAAAAAGATTCAATCAAATAAAAAATGATTTAAAAGGTATTACCCAAAGAGTATTATCTTCGGCCTTAAAAGAATTGGAAAAAGACGGCATTTTAGAAAAAAAAATATACAACGTACTTCCGCCAAAAGTTGAATATACCCTGACAGACATAGGTCAAAGTATGGCACCGATTGTCAAATCGTTAAATGATTGGGGCAAAGATTATAAAAAATATATAAAATTATTGGAAAAAATGTCTAAATAAAACAAGAAGCAGTAACAAAAGTTACTGCTTTCTTGCAGGGAACCCTCCCCCTCCAAAATGAAGGTTAAAATGCCCTGTGGCAATCTGTACAAGTCGGTGATTGATAAACCGGCTCGTATTGATACATTGGACCGATAGGTTCAATGTTTACGGCACATCCGCAAGGTTCACCTTTAATTTTGACACCATGAAGTTTTTCACATTTTGTTAATTTCGGGCGTTCACATCCGCAGTTATTTCCAAAACCGCGCCCAAAATTCGTAAACGGATTTAAACTTCCAAGTCCGTCATAAGTCCAGGCAAATGCCCCTTGCGGAATTGTTAAAAATGCCGTTAATGCAATTAGTGATAAAAATTTTTTCATACTGACCTCCTATCCTTTAAGTCGGGCTACTCTATTATTTTAAAAATTTTAAATTATTTTCCTATACCCAAAAGATTAAAATTATGTTGCCATTTTGGGCCTGCCCAAAATGATAATAAAAAATGAACCCCAAAACTTTTTATGAGTTTTAGAGTTCATTTAAAAAACTTTTTTACTGTAATTATATTAATTTAACAGTTACAGATTTTGGTTTTTGAGTATATGCTAATTTATCTTCTCTTGATAACCAGCCTAAACCCATGTAAGTGAAATTGTCATCCAAATCCATATCTTTTCTTAATTTGTTGATTGTAACTTCACCTTTGTCAGACAAGTAGTTGTAAATTTTGCCTGCTGATTCAATAATTTGTGCTTGCATTTCTTTTTGTTCTTTTTTGCTTGATGAAAACATTTCTTTTACCTCCTTTAAATGTTCAAACTTATGTTACTACTTTTATGAAAAAAATGGAATATTATTTTTGAATTTTTATTTAAAAAGCCTATAAATAATGGTTTTGCGCGCTTAATATTTCTAAACTTTTCTAAATCCTAACTCAAAAATTTTAAAAAATTTCATCAATTTGGCGGATTTTTATTAAAATTTTTGTTTTATTTGGGATTTTAAAACAAAAAATAAAAATTTTTTGCTATTTATTTTTTAAAATTTTTTTTGTAAACTTACACTATATATGATTTTAAAGGATATCTTGAAGATATAATTTTATCAAAATTTTAAAAAGGTTAAAGCATGAAAAAAATAGCAATATTTGATTTAGACGGAACACTTTTATACACTTTAAATGATTTAAAAACAGCAGTAAATTACGCACTAAGCCAATTTAATTAT
The DNA here is from genome assembly GCA_946545285.1 of uncultured cyanobacterium. Lineage (GTDB taxonomy): Bacteria > Cyanobacteriota > Vampirovibrionia > Gastranaerophilales > Gastranaerophilaceae > Zag111. The sequence goes on from CAMNNA010000073.1 coordinate 6,477, forward strand.
TCCCCGAAAACAATTGAAACTATCAGAAAATCTGTCGGTAACGGTGTGGAAAAACTTATAGAAAGAGTTGTTCCTGAAGGGAAAAATAATCAAAATTTTTCACAAATATTAGACACATTTAAAAACTACTACAAAGAAAATATGTATAATGAAACCTATCCTTATGACGGGATAATTGATTTACTTAAAAATTTACATAATAAAAATGTTAAAATCGCAGTGGTATCAAACAAGTTTGATTCAGCGGTCAAAGAGTTGTGTAATAAATATTTTGCAAATTTAGTTGATTATTCCTGCGGAGAAAATGAAATTTTAGGAATAAAGAAAAAACCATCTCCTGATACGGTTTTAAAAGTGTTATCCGAATTTAAAATTAAAAAAGAGAATGCAGTATTTATCGGAGATTCTGAGGTTGATATTCAGACGGCAAAAAACGCTCAAATTGATTGTATTAGCGTAACTTGGGGATATAAAACAAAGGAATTTTTGATTGATAACGGCGCGAAAATAATTGTTAATTGCGCAAAAGATTTGGAAAATTATATATAAAACTTTTTGTTTGTGCTTGAATATATCAAGAAGGAGAAATTTTTTATGATTATTATAATGGAGCGCAACGCTACCAAAGAAAATATTAAAACCGTAATGGATTTATTAAAAGAACACGGTTTTCGCGCAATATTACATGAAGGAGAAGTTCACACAGTAATTGATGCATTAGGTGATAAAACAACACTGTCTTTTAACAGAATAGAAGCCTTAGACGGTGTAAGCCAAGTAAAACCGGTGCGTTCGCCATTTAGACTTGCATCTCGTGACAGAAAAGAAGAAGATACAATTATCGAATTTGATAACGGCGTAAAAATCGGCGGAAAAAACAGACCTGTTTTTATGGTTGGACCGTGCTCTGTTGAAGATGATTACGAAGGGCTTTTAAAGGTTGCAGTTGCCGCAAAAGAAATGGGATGCCAATTTTTAAGAGGAGGTGCATTTAAACCGAGGACTTCTCCTTATGATTTTGACGGACTTGGCGAAAAAGCCTTAAAATACTTATACAAAGCAAAACAAGAAACAGGGCTTTTAGTTGTAACAGAACTTATGGATGCATCTGATTTAGATTTAGTTTGTGAGTACGCAGATTTAATACAAATTGGTGCTCGAAATATGCAAAATTTCAGATTATTAAAAGCTGTCGGAAAATGCAATAAACCTGTTGTATTAAAACGAGGTCCGGCAAATTCAATAACAGAATTTTTACTGGCAGCAGAACATATCATGTACAACGGAAATGAACAAGTTGTTTTATGCGAAAGAGGAATAAAGGGATTTGATTCATCATATACCCGTAATGTTATGGATATATCAGCAATTCCGGTCATCAGAAAATATTCTCATTTACCGATAATTGCAGATCCAAGCCACGGCACAGGTCAACGCTATCTTATAGAACCTATGTCAAAAGCTGCATTGGTTGTCGGTGCTGACGGCATTATGGTTGAAGTACATCATGACCCGTCAAAAGCTTTGAGCGATGGAAAACAAAGTCTTTCTATTGACGAATTCAAACGAGTATTTTCAAAATTGAATAAATTAATAGACATTTTAAAACTTGAAAATATCGGACAATACGCCCCATTTGAACAAGTTTAAACGGATGAATGGTGAGTAGTGAAATGCGTAAGCCGGTGGCGGATTATGCGTAGGTGTGGAGTCGAGGGCGGAGCCCGAGCGAACC
>CAMNNA010000074.1 GCA_946545285.1 uncultured cyanobacterium
TTATAATCCTGCTTTTTCAAATAATTCGGCTTTTGTAATTTTTCTTCCGCAGGATTTGTGTTCATCGCAAAAACCGTTGAATTCACATTTCGGAACTAAATAATCTTTTAGCCAAGGTTCTTGTTTTGTAATCTCATCACACATCGCTTTAACCATCATTCTGATTTCGTATTGCGCTCTTGTACAAAGTCTTAATTGAGCAAGATGAATAAGTTCTCTTAAATTCAAACTTGCAACAAGAGAAGATGATGTTGCGTTTGGAAGAACAAATCTTGCGTCTTCAGCCGGAATTCCGGCATCAATAAATTCTTGATATTTATCAGAAATTTCACCCATAAATGATATAAATTTTTCTTTTAACTCAGGATTTTTATCAATTGTTGGAGGAATTATATAATCAAACTGTCCTTTTTCCGTAACATATCTTTGCGATTTTTGAGAAAAAGACATCAGTCTGTGCCTTACAAGCTGGTGGGTGCAAGCTCTTGAAACATTTGATATTGCAAAACTTACCTGAATATGTTCGATAGTTGAATGATGTCCTGATGCTATAACGTTTTTAATTAGTTTAAGCATTTTTTCTTCGTCAACATCATTTTCATACATATCAACCGGTGATTGCGAACTGTAACAAGTTCGGCATGCTGTGTAAACCGTTTTTATCATATTTTGCGGTTTTGAAATCAATTTTACTACCGGTTTATTATTTCTATCTTCCATGAAACATTCCCCTTTTTTTATTTTATTCCATAATTTTATCCAGACCGTAAACAAAATCGTTTTTATCCGATACATGTCTTACAGCCATTAAAACTCCCGGCATGTAACATTTTCTGTCAACAGAATCGTGTCGTAATGTAAAAGTTTGCCCCATAGATCCAAATATTACTTCTTGAGATGCCATATACCCCGGCATTCTGACAGAATGGATTTGGATATCAGAATAAGAATTTCCTCCGCGTGAACCTTTAACAGTTTCTTTTTCAGGGCAATTCCCGTTTTTAAAATTATTTTTTACTTCACTCATCATTAAAGCTGTTTTAATAGCTGTTCCTGATGGTGCGTCTTTTTTTTGATTATGATGAAATTCAATAATTTCAGCATTATCAAAATATTTTGCAGTTTGTTGCGCAAATTTCATCATCAATACAGCGCCTGTCGAAAAATTCGGAGCAATAAAACAACCGACATCATTTTTCTTTGAAAGAATTTTCAATTCTTCTATTTGATTATCAGATAATCCCGTTGTGCCGATTACTATTTTTATTCCGTTATTTAAGCAATACTTTGCGTTTTCAAAAATTGAATCCGGTTGTGTAAAATCAACGAGTACATCAATTTTAGAATTATTTTTTGCATCTTCAATAGTTTTATAGCAATCATCAGAATACAAATCTATTTTTGCACATAATGTCATTTGAGAATCATTTTCAACTGCACTGCAAACTTCTTTACCCATTTTACCGTTTGCACCGCAAACAGCAACATTTATCATAATCTTCTCCTTAAAAAATTAATTAATATTCCCCATCACTAACAGGTGCGGAATCATCATCCTCATCTTTTAGAGCGGACAAATCATGTGAATATTCAGACTCAAAATCAGGAGGCATCAAATCTTCTTCAGGCCAAACAGTATCTTCATCATATCTTGCCGATGCCAAGTTTTCACATCCTGTTAAATCAGAACTTGTTAAAACCGATTCTGATAAAATAGCTCCTGCCATATCCGCATTAGTAAAATTGCAATATGTCATCTGTGCGTAACTGCAATCTGCTCCGGTTAAAAGAGCGTCTGTAAAATCGCATTCTTCAACAACACTTCTTGTAAAATCAGCAGAAGTCAAATCCGCACCGGTAAAATTTACCAAAACCAATTCACTATCTGCAAATGAACTTGAATTTAAATCTACATCTGTAAAATCAATTTCTCTTAACACGATTCCTGAAAAATCAGTTTCGCTCAAATCTATATCTTCTTGTCCTATTTTCCATTCATTAAACTTTTCGGGGTCTTTTTGTATAAGTGATAATAATTCTTCTTTCGTATAATCTAACATCTTTTCTCCTTATTAAGTATATACGTAATTTTTTATTTTTTTTAAATTCTAAAGTACTTACAAAACATATTTAATATAAAACATATTTTATAAATTAGTCAAGGCTTTTTGTGTTTAAAAATTTTTTATATATAATTAAAAAAGAGGTTGTTATGTCCGAAGACTTTGAAAATATATATGAATTAGCCGAAAAACTAATTAAATCTGATAATATAAGTGAAACAAAAAAAATTGAAGAAGAATTAAAAAACAGTCTATTGCCCCACAAAAAAGGATCTATCGGAATTGCCCAGATAAATCCGATTGCCGGAAATATTGAGTATAACGCAAAAAAAATTATAAAATACATAAATCACGCTCAAAATATCGGACTTGATTTGGTTGTATTTCCGGAACTTAGCCTTATGGGTTATCAAATTGAAGATACAATAGATCGTCACCCGATTATTGTTGAACAAAACGTAAAATGGTTAAAAGAAATATCAAAAATTGTTACTAAAACAACTGCCATAATAGGTTTTGTTGAACCAAGAAAACAAGACTGTGAAGGGAAAAAATATTATAATTCCTCAGCAGTTATATCTGATGGGAAAATTCAAGGTATTATAAGAAAATCTTTGATGCCGAATTATTCGGAATTTAATGATTACCGTTATTTTGAACCTTCTTTGGCAATAGGAGAACAAATGCCGGAAACTCTTGGAGTTTTCGATGAAAATCTAATAAAAAATAATAACAAACTAACCATAATAAATGGCATAAAATACGGGATTTCAATTTGCGAAGATTGCTGGAATGATAATGAATTTTTTAATAACAAAAATCTTTATCATAAAGATCCTATAAAAGAATTAGCAAAAGAAAATCCTGATGTTTTTATAAATTGTTCTGCCTCTCCTACAAGATCAAAAAAAGAACAGTTAAAGCACAATATGCTTTCGTTTATTTCTAAAAAATATAAAACCCCTTTTGTTTATGTTAATCAAGTTGGCGCAATTGATAATAATTCATATGACGGTGCGGGTAGAGTTTATGATTCAAACGGGAATCTTTTAGCAAGAGCAAAATCTTTTGAAGAACAATTTTTAATAGTAAATCCGATTTCAGGACTTGGGAAAATTTATCCGTTAACAAACGGATTAGAAAAAACTTTAACTGAAAGTAAAATATACACTCTAGAATACGAACCTGACTTGGAAAGAACCTATAAAACAATCATTCAAGGAATAAAAGATTACTTTAAAAAAACAGGGTTTGAACGTGCGGTTTTGGGATTATCCGGAGGATTGGATTCAAGTGTTTGTGCGGTACTGTTAACGGACGCTTTGGGGTGTAAAAATGTTTTCGGAATCAGTATGCCGTCTAAAATTACCAGTGATGAAAGCAAAAATGATGCCAAACTTTTGGCAACTAATTTAGGGATAAATTTTACACAAATATCTATTAAAGATATGTTTGAAACAACAAATAACTGTTTGCAAAATTTATTCAAATCAGTTGAATCAGAATGGGAAGGAAGATATAAAACATCATTTACACCGGATAATATTCAGGCAAGATCCCGTGCAATATTATTATGGGGAATAAGTAATGAATTCGGCAAATGTTTACCTATTGCAACATCCGATAAATCAGAATTGTATATGGGTTATGCAACGATAAACGGAGATATGTCAGGAGGCTTTGCACCGATTGCCGATGTGACTAAAACAAAGCTTTTTGCCTTGGCTCGCTGGCTGAATAAAAACAGAATTCAAAAAAATGCTATTCCTGAATCAATAATATTAAAAAAACCCGGCGCAGAACTTGCGATTGATCCAAAAACAGGAAAACCGTTAATAGCAGAAGATGCTCTTATGCCATACGAATTTTTGGATGAAATTATTTGGCGAATTGAAAATAAAAAAGAAAGCTACAATGATATGGTTAATTCTGAATTTTTATATGAACAAAAAAATTCAGTTTCTAAAGAACAAAAAATCGAATGGCTTGATAAATTTTATCGCAGAATGTCAACCTCTCTTTATAAATGGTCAATACTGCCTCCATCAGTAATAGTAGATTCAAGATCCATAAATAAAACTGATTATCGTCAGCCGATTACATCATCCGGAATTGACTACAAAGGCAAAAGTGAAGATGAAATTTGTGATATAATTCGGAATTTAACTCAATCTTAAAAAGGCTTCTATTTTTGCTTTAATTGAGTTAGTCGCATAATCATCTATATCAATGTAAAGTCCGTTGTATTTATTTGCAAGATATTTTGCCAGCTGGGATTTTGCACAAAATGCCTGAGCATAAAATACAGTCGGAACATCAGGATTTACATACATTTCCAAATCAATATCCGCCGGAACACAGGCTTCAACACATCTTGTCCATCCGTAAACATGAGTTTCGTTCGGGAAAAGTTTTAAAACACTTAAATCATTTGGCGGAACTCCCCAAAAGCCAAATTTTGCCTCGCATTGAGTCGGATTTTGATCAGAAATTTCTTTTTCTGATTTGATTATATTTGCCGTAATAGTTGTAATTTTGTCATACAAAGGCATATTTGAAGTTGAAATTTTGATTGGTTTTCGGTATTCAAAAGTTTCAAATTTAGTTTCTTCAACATCAAACCCTAAATCTTTTAACAATTGAGAAGCGAACCATCCGCTGTCACATTTATCTTTTCCGATCGGGGCAATTATTTTTATAATTTCATCTTTGTAATAAATTGAATTATTTATAATTTGTTTAATAATTTTGCAATAGCTTTCAGGTAAAATATTGGAATCCGGAACATAAGATGAAAAATCAAAATCCAAATCAAACCATTGTGCATTTGGATATTGTTTTTTTATTTTTTTAATAACTTCCGGATGAGGATATCCCCAAAAACCTATCTTATCTTTCATAAGTTGATTTTAGCATGAAAAATTTTACATAAAAAAATAGAAAAATCCTTAAATAAAGAATTTTTCTATTTTTAATTAAAATTTTAAAAATTATAATAATTAGTCTTTTTTCTTCAAAGTCGGGAATGCGATAACATCACGAATTGACGGTGAATTTGTCAAAAGCATTACCAATCTGTCAATACCCATACCAAGACCGCCCATAGGAGGAACACCGTGTTCTAAAGCGCAAATATAATCTTCATCAATAGGCATAGCTTCGTCATCTCCCTGAGCTTTGGCTTTCATTTGAGCTTCAAATCTTGCTCTTTGATCAATCGGATCAGTCAATTCAGAAAAAGCATTATCTACTTCCCAACCGTTAATTCTTGTTTCAAAACGTTCGGTTAAGCGCGGATTGTCGCGGTGAACTTTTGCCAGCGGAGAAATATCTCTCGGGTAATCATAAATATGAATCGGTTGTATTAAATTCGGTTCAACTTTTTCTTCAAAAACTCTTTCTACAACTTGACCCCAATTAAGACAATCAGTTGCATCAATATGAAGTGATTTTGCAGCTGCAATAGATTCTTCCAAAGTTTCAATTTTATTAAAGTCAATTCCTGTTGCTTCTTCAACAGCGCCTAACATAGTTTTTCTATCCCATGGCGGAGTCAGATCAATTTCGTGTTCTTGGTATGTAATTTTTGTTGTACCCAAAACTTCTTTTGCAACGTAAGCTACAAGATTTTCAATCAATTCCATCATATCAAAATAATCAACATAAGCTTGATAAAGTTCTATCATTGTAAATTCAGGATTGTGACGGGTGTCTATTCCTTCATTTCTAAATGAACGATTAATTTCAAAAATCTTTTCACTCACACCGCCAACCATAAGTCTTTTTAAATAAAGCTCCGGAGCAATTCTTAAATACATATCCATATCTAAAGTATTATGGTGAGTTATAAACGGCTTAGCATTTGCACCGCCTGCTTGCGGATGAAGCATAGGAGTTTCAACCTCCATAAATCCTTTATTAATTAAAAACTCTCTGATTTTTTGAATTATCAAACTTCTTTTTTTGAATGTATCGCGAACATCATCATTCACAATCATATCAATATATCTTTGACGGTACTTTGTTTCAACGTCGGTCAAGCCGTGGAATTTTTCCGGCAAAGGTAAAAGGGATTTAGATAAGATCTCTAATGAAGTTGATTTTATAGAAAGTTCACCTCTCGGAGTTCTTCTGATTGTTCCTTCAAAACCAACAATATCGCCTATATCAATTGTTTTTAATGTTTTTAGATTTTCTTCATTTAGATTTTCTTTGTGAGAAAAGATTTGGATTTTGCCTGAATCATCAACCAAATCAATAAACATTCCGGAATTTCGCACAGCCATAACACGACCGGCAACTTTATATTCATCATTTGTTTCTTCGCCTGTAGCCAAATCTTTATATTTTTCTTGGAGTTCACCTGATTGAATTGTTTTTTCAAACTTATACGGATATGGATTAAGTCCGCGTTCACGTAAGCTTTCCATTTTTTCTATTCTGATTTGACGAATTTTATCTTGAGATGATTCTGTTGTTTTATTTTGTAAATCTTGTGTCATTTTTACTTTCCTTCTAATCTTACTTCTTGCATTTTCAATAATATCATAAACAAAAATTACTTAAATTTTCGCATCATTTTCATAGCCTGAACCATAGCTTTTTGTTGATTTAGTTTATTTGTCCCCCCAAACATTTTTTTAAATTTATTCATACCGCCCATCATCTGGCGCATTTGTTCAAACTGTTTCACATAAATATTTACGTTATGAATATCCATACCACAGCCTTTTGCGATACGTTTTTTACGACTTGTATTCATCAGTTGAGGGTTATCACGTTCTTCAGGGGTCATACTTTGAATGAATACTTCTATTTTCTTAAATTCTTGATCGGCAGTATGGGAAATTTTTTCTCGGTCATCTTTTTTAATATTTAGCCCCGGAATCATACCAAGCAAACTATCAACAGAACCAAACATGTTCATTTGCTTTTTAACGGTCAAAAAATCATTGTAACTAAATTCTTCTTTTTGCAATTTTTGTTGAAGTTTAAGCGATTCTTTTTCATCAAAAACTTCTTGAGCTCTTTCTACTAAAGAAACTATATCTCCCATTCCAAGAATTCTTGAAACCATTCTTTCAGGATAAAAATTTTCCAAAGCATTGAGTTTTTCACCTGTACCGGTTAGTTTGATAGGTTTACCTGTGGCATGAACTACAGATAAAGCAGCACCGCCTCTTGAATCACCGTCTAGTTTTGTCAAAATTAAACCGGTTAATCCGATTTGAGAGTCAAAATTTTGTGCTACATTAACTGCTTCTTGACCAATCATAGAATCAATGACTAAAAGCTTTTCATCAGGCTTAAACATTCTGTCTATAATCAAAAGTTCAGCCATCATTTCAGTATCAATTTGAAGTCTGCCGGCAGTATCCAAAATTAAAACATTGAATCCGTTTGACTTAGCATAATCAAGAGCTTGGCGAACAATTTGTTCAACATTTTGGTTATTATCCGACGCAAAAACTTCGCATCCGATTTCTTGTCCCAGAGTTTTTAATTGCGAAATAGCAGCAGGCCTGTATACATCACAAGCAACAAGTAAAGGATTTTTACCTTCATTTTTAAGTTTTACGGCAAGTTTAGCACTTGATGTTGTTTTTCCTGAGCCTTGAAGCCCGAGCATCATAATAACAGACGGATGAGAATTCAAATTGAGCGGGGTTTGTTCTTTTCCAAGAAGTTCAACCAATTCATCATGAACAATTTTGATTAGTTGTTGAGAAGGATTTACACCTTCCAAAACTTTTTCACCTTCGGCGCGATCTTTAACGGATGAAATAAAAGATTTTACAACAAAAAGGTTTACATCTGCCTCTAATAATGCCCTGCGGATTTCTCTTAAAGCATCGGACATATTTTCTTGTGTAAGTTCTTTTGAATTGGTTTTTGCTATTATATCTCTAATTTTTTCACTTAAACTGTCAAACATCTATCAATATCCCTTTTAATAAAATTTTAGCATGAAAATAAGTAAATAGTAAACCGTAAGGTCTTTAATAAGAAGAAAGTAAGTAAGTTGGGTAAACTTCATACTTGCCCAACAAAAAACCTGCATGAGAGCAAAGCTCGAATTTAGACCTGCGTGTGAAAGTTTGGCATAAAAAAAGA
>CAMNNA010000075.1 GCA_946545285.1 uncultured cyanobacterium
ATCTGTAACGAACCACTCACCACTTTTCCCGCCTGTCAAATCAAAGATTTGTCCGGGGGTAAATATTTGGAAACCCGCAAGACCGACAACGGCGGTCATATTATGTTTCGTGCCCTGCTTGCCCCGCTGACCGCGGGTCAACCCGGCACTCCACATCGGCTCACGCATTTCACCACTCACCATTCACTTTTAAATTTCTTGTTTACAACTTTACAAAAATATAGTAAAATGAGTTTAGAAAATAAGGTTGGTTAAAACATGAACACAAAGGTTGTTGCGCAATTATCAAAGCTTTTTAGGGCGAGATTTCCCTATATTTATATTACTACTTGGGAAGAAGACAGGGCTATAAGTTTATTGAAACAAATTTGCACATCAACAAAACTTGTAAAGATTCCGAGAGATGTTTATATTTGGACTCAGACAAACGGATTTAGCATAAACGGTCAGCAGATTGAAGGTACAAATTCTGCCGATAAAGCTATTGATTTTATTAATGATGTTAATAAAAACGCTGTATTTATAATGTGTGATTTTCACGTATATTTCGGGGTAAAAGGTCGTCAGGTGGATTATAATGTCGTAAGGCATTTACGCGATATTATTCCTGATTTGAAAACAAGTAATTTCCGCAAAAATGTTATTTTTCTTGCGTCAGAACTTTTGATTCCTGATACTATGCAAAAAGAAATTACGATTTTAGATTTCCCTTTGCCGACATTGGCTGAAATTAAGGCGAAATTTGACAGAATGATTTCTCAAAACAGTCAGATAGATACATCTCAATTGGATGATGAAGGAAAAGAAAAACTTTGCAAAGCGGCATTGGGGTTGACATCTCAAGAGGTTGAAAATGCTTTTGCGCTTGCTATGGTAAATGACGGCAAGATAAGTATTGAGGATTTGAATACTATAATTAGTGAAAAAATGCAGGTTATTAAAAAGACCGGAATTTTAGAATTTATTAATACTGAAATAAAAATTGACGATATCGGCGGATTGGAAAATTTGAAAAATTGGCTAAAAAAACGGAACAATTCATGGTCGGAATCGGCTAAAAAATACTGTCTGCCTGCACCAAAAGGAGTTTTAATAACAGGTGTTCCGGGCTGCGGTAAGAGTTTAACCGCAAAAGCTATGAGCGCTGCTTGGCAATTGCCTCTGTTAAAATTGGATTTTGGAAAAATATTTTCCGGAATTGTGGGAAGTTCCGAAGAAAATATGCGAAAAGCTATTAAAACAGCCGAGGCTGTTGCTCCTTCAATTTTATGGGTGGATGAAATTGAAAAAAGTTTGAGCGGTATAAATTCAAATGGTGACAGTGGTACTTCTTCAAGGATTTTCGGTACATTTTTAACCTGGATGCAGGAAAAAACAGCGCCTGTTTTTGTAATTGCGACTGCTAATAATATCAGTTCATTACCTCCCGAACTTTTGAGAAAAGGGAGGTTTGATGAAATTTTCTTTGTAGATTTGCCGACTTTTAGGGAAAGACAGGAAATCTTTAAACTTCATTTAAAAAAACGTCTGAAAAATCAACAAGTAAGCGCTCAAATTCAGGTTAATGATGAATTATGCAAAAAATTGGCGTCATTAACTGAAGGCTTTGTCGGTGCAGAAATTGAACAAGTGGTTGTCGGGGCGTTGTATGAGGCATTTTTTAATAAGCGCGCATTAACTTATGATGATTTGACAACTACTATAAAAAATACCGTTCCGCTGTCTGTTACTCAAAAAGAACAGATTTTAGCTTTAAGACAGTGGGCAAATGTCAGAGCTGTTTCTGCAACCAAAAAAGATGATATGGCAAATTATTCTCAAACTCCGGAAAAAGAACAAGATGTGAATTCTTCTCGCGGAGGGAGGGCATTGGACGTATAAAAAGGATTTTGTAAATAATGTCAATTACTTTAACCGCTTACCCTACGGCATTTTTAATCAGCCCGCAGGAAGCAAAAAAAGAAAAACTTCATAGAGCAAATGAAAATAAAATAAAAGCTGTAAATAAATCCGTTGCGTTAAAAAATTTGAAATTTATAAGAGTTTTAACGAATTTAAGTTCTCACGAATTTATTTCAATTATGGAAAACATGTTTTGCAAACAGCTTGGATTTGGTTCTTATGTGTTGTCAAACGGATTGAAAATTAATTGTGAAATTAAAAACAGTAATTGTATTTTAACTGTTTCAGGGGTTCAAAATCCCGAACAATTGCAAAATCTGAGCGAAGAATTTTTTCAAAATTTAGATTCTTATTTAGATAGAAATGTCCGATTAATCGGTTCAAATGAATATTTTTATCACAACTATGAAACAGAATTCACGAATCAAAAAGACATTTATGAAAATCTGAAATCTCAAGGTGCAAAAAATATTCACTCAACTGATGAAGGTTTTGTTTTTGCAAATGTAAACGGTTCGAATGTAAAATACTACAAAGCTTCAGACAGCCCTAATTTTATGCTTGAATCAGAGCAAAAAATTATGATTTTAAATATCGGGCTTTCAAAAGACGCACAAGGTGTGAATGTGTCGTTTGGCAAGTTGAAAGATTTGAAAGTTCAAACAAATATTAAACCTAATGAGTTAAAAATGTTATTACAAAAATCAAAATACGGATTATATCCGGCAAACAATCAAACTCCGTTAAAAAACAGTAATGCGGTATTAAATTGGGTGTTAAAAGACGGGTATTATACGGCGGAATTTTCCGGTTTAAATAATACTGCAATAGATAAAGAGGCACAGATTATATTCAGAAAGCTTAATCAGGCGGCAGGCAGAGATGTTCGTTTAATAGATGACAAATCAACTATTGTTTATACTTATAATACTAATTATAAAGATAAAGGAATTTTATTGAATACTTTAATTGAGCACGGCGCACAAGAATTGTCCGAAACAGGTGATGAAATTTCATGCAAATTATTTGATATGGAAATGATTTACCATAAAGATTCTAAAACAGGTGCTTATATTCTTGATATAACTCAGGTAAAAAGCAAAGATGATTGCAGTAATTTGATAAATGATTTAAACGAAGAATACGGTTTAAATATTCAGGAAATGACTTATAATAAAATTAAAGAACGATTGGATTCTGAGAATTTGCGATTGGAAAGTGAAGAAGTTTTGGATGATAATTCTATTCTTTTAACAATTGAGGTTTAAAAATGGGAAAAATTAAAATAAGATTGTTTCGTGACGGAACTGTTCAAATGGAAACAGAAGGTATAAAAGGAAAACGCTGCGCGGATTATGCTAAAGTTTTGGAACGTCTTGCTGATGTAAAAATTGATAAACTTCAAACAACTTCCGAATACTATGAACAAGAAATAATTCAACAGCAAGATATTCAAAGATTAAAAGACGGGAATTAAATTATGAAAACATTAGCAAAATTTATAAGATCAAAACGTGAAGAATTAGGGTTAACAACATACGGGCTTGCTTTGTCAGCAGGGTTAACCGTTGCAGAAATTGAAGAAATTGAAGAAGGCAGAGAACTCTTTCTACCTGTAACTGTCAGGCAATCTCTTGCTAAAATATTAAAATGTGAACCAAAAGAAATTAAAGCGTTAGAAAAAGATATTACGGATTCTATAATCTCACCGGAAATTATTGAAAGTTTAAAAGAGTTGATTTTAAACGGTGCCGGAGGGTTAAAATGCCCAAAATGCGGTGCGCCGTTAGTTACAAGAATTGCAAAAATGTATGATTTGGAAGATAATTTGATTCTTCATCCAAAGGCTCATTGTACTAAATGTCCGTTTCAAATTCATTCTTAAAAATAAACTTTACATTTCTTTATGATTATCGAATTTTTATTTGTCTATTTTTTATAAATATAATAGAATGATGTCGGGATAGTTTTTTAAGGGATAGGAAAGTAATGATAGAGAGTAAATTAAGCGAAAGAGCATTAACACCGCAAGAAGTCAGAACTATTTTAAAAGCTGATAACCAGCAAATCGTGGAACTTTGCAAAAAAGCTTCAATAAGACCTAAGAAGAATGCAAAAGGTCATACTTATTTTTCTTATGCTGAAGTTAAAAATCTTAGAAAAGTTCAAGCTGAAGTTAACGGGAATGTGTCAAAGCCTATTAATGCAAAAGCTCCTGTAGTTTTGGGTGCAGGAGGGAATTCAGATTATGCGGTTACAAATCTTTTAAGTTCGTTGCAAGATTTGGAAACCCGTTTGAGTACAAAAATTTCTCAAGTTATTGATGAAAAACTTGAAGGAATGGATGATGTTGTGGTTGAACTTATTCGTTGCAAAACAGATAATGAAACTTTGAAACAAAAAATAGTTGACTTAAATAAAGAAGTTTATCAGTTGAAAAATGAATTAAACAGCTATAAACCTGTTGCATTGGGCTTCTATAAGAAAAAAGAAGTTTTTGTATGGGAATAGTTTTGTAGAATAAATTTTTAATCCTGAAAATTTTTACATGACAAAACATATGCACAGCAGACTTTAGTCTGCTAATAATTAAGTTATAAAGGAAATTAAAATGGCAAAAGAAACTGCTGAAAATACCGTTGATATCAGTGCAGAAAGAAATAAAGCATTAAAACTTGCTATAGAAAAAATTGAAAAAGATTTTGGTAAAGGTTCAATAATGAAATTGGGCGATAAGCCTACCGTTAATGTTGATGCTATCCCGACAGGTGCTTTAGCGCTTGATATTGCATTGGGAATTGGCGGTGTGCCAAGAGGACGTATTATTGAAGTTTATGGTCCGGAATCTTCAGGTAAAACTACATTAGCACAGCATATAGTTGCTGAGTGCCAAAAAAAAGGCGGAATTGCTGCTTATGTTGACGCAGAACATGCACTTGATCCTGAATACGCAAGAAATTTAGGTGTTGATGTTGATAATTTACTTATCTCTCAACCTGACACCGGAGAACAAGCGTTAGATATAACAGAAGAACTTGTTCGCTCAGGTGCTGTTGATATTGTTGTTGTCGATTCAGTTGCGGCATTAGTTCCAAAAGCTGAAATTGAAGGTTCTATGGAAGATCAGCAAATGGGTCTTCAGGCTCGCTTGATGTCAAAGGCTTTAAGAAAACTTACCGGTATTATCGGAAAAACAAATACTACAGTTATTTTTATTAACCAATTAAGAATGAAAATAGGTGTTATGTACGGTAATCCTGAAACGACTACCGGTGGTAATGCTTTGAAATATTACGCATCCGTTCGTATGGAAATTAAACGCACAGAAACTCTTAAAGGTGATGAAGGCGAAGTCGGTATTCACGTAAGAGTAAAAGTGTTGAAAAACAAAGTTGCTCCGCCGTTTAGATCTGCTGAATTTGATATTATCTTTGGTAAAGGGATTTCTAAAATCGGTAATATTTTAGATGTTGCCGTTAACTTTGATATTATTAAAAAAGCCGGCGCTTGGTTTAGTTATAATGACGAAAAACTTGGTCAAGGCCGTGAAAAAGCTAAAGAATTTTTGGAACAAAATCCTGATATTTTGGCTGAAGTTGAGTCTTTAGTAAGACAAAAAATTGCCGAATAGCATGGTTTTTTTAATTAATTATTAAGTTTTATAAAGCGGGTTTTTAATTTAAAACCCGCTTTATACTTGATTTTTACATGTTTATGAAATAAAAATATTTTGTAAGTGGCAAATTAAAACATGTTTGGTTTTAAAACATACAGCAAATAAAATATAAAAAGGAGATATAAATATGCAAGTTGATTCAATTAGTGCTTTAAATTGCGGACCTAAAAGAAGAATTTTGTCTGACAATGAACCTGTAAAAGAACCGATAAAACAACCGGAAGAACCAAAACAAGACGGAGAAAAAGCACAAATTTATTTTGGTAATAAAAAATCTGACAAATCTGCAAAAAATATGAGAAACGGTATTATGGCATTATGCTTTTTACCTGTTGCGGGTGGTGTAGCGACAAGTTGTAATAAAGAAATTGATTTAGGTGAACTTGCATATGCGCATGCTGTTTTGAATGATACAGTTGAATTAAACGAAAATGATACAATTTATCATGAAACAGATACAATTCATGATTCAGTTCCGGTAATTGTGCCGGGGGATACTGTACGTATACGTGATACGATTTATATTGATGACAGAGGGGTTGATACGGTTTACGTTGATACCGGAAGTTATCATCATACAACTGATACTATAGTTAAGTGGAAAGAAAATTATGTAAGACCGATTCCTTTGGATTCTTTAATTCATGATTTGGATATTTTTGGTGTAGATAGCACTGATGTTGATTATAAAGATCCTGATGCAAAAAGAAATATCATTCATTGGGAAGCCGATCGTGAATGGGAATATAACACAAAAGAAATTGCTGATATGAACGTGTTGGAATCTTCTAAAAAGATTTTGGTATATGATACTGAAATTAAAGATTACAAGGGCAGACACGAATCATTCGGTAAAACAGTATTCAGAATTCCGCCTGCATTGGTAAAAGTTCAAACAGCAAATGGTACGCAAAGAGCTATGAAAGGCTTATTTATTGAACAATACGAAAATAATTCTGATGATAAAAATGCATCAATTTTAGATTGCAAATTAGTTTCAAGGGTATTTGTTCAAACTCAAGGTGATTCATTAAAAGTATTTGTTCCGGATGCCAACGGAATTTATAAAGAAGACGGTGCAATTGCTAAAGGTTATTTGGGTAAAAATTCAGTGTTATTGAGAAATTTAATCGGTGAATATGATACAGATGACCATTTGGTAGATATGAAAGTCAGCGTTGTTGATGATGAAACACTTAAAAATTTATATGTCAGAAAACGCGATGAACAAGAAGCCGCTGCTGAAGCGCCAAAAAGAAGAAGATTTTAATTTAAGGCAATAATTAACTAAACACAAACGGATGAAATAACAGGTTGCAGGTAAAATCTGAGCCTGTTATTTTATTATTTAAAAAGCGCGCCTTTTACATGATTTTATTATATTATTAGTTTAATGAATGAATTATTTGATTATGACAGAAAATTAGGTTGCGTAATCGGTACTGACGAAGCAGGCAGAGGACCTGCTGCGGGTGGTGTTTTTAGTGCTTGTGTGTATTTTCCTGATGTGACCGATTCTTTAATTTCTGATTTAGATAAACTCAATGATTCAAAAAAACTCTCAAAAATTTCTCGTGAAAAACTTTTTGATATCATAATCAATAACAGTATAAATTCTGTCGTATGTGTTGAAGTTGATGAAATTGAAAAAATAAATATTTTAAATGCATCTTTAAAATCAATGAAACTTGCCTGCGAAAACGTTGTAAAATCCGCAGGATTAAAAGAATTTTTAACTTTAGTAGATGGCAACAAATTGATAAAAGATTATATTTACCCCCAAAAATTTGTGATAAAAGGGGATGGGACATCCGCATCAATTGCTGCTGCAAGTATTTTGGCTAAAGTTACGCGAGATCGTTATATGGAAAAATTGGCACAAGAATTCCCGCAATACGGTTGGAATAAAAATGCCGGTTATTTAACTTCCGAACATCTTGAAGCAATTGATAAATACGGGCTTTGCAAATATCATAGACCTTCTTTTTTGCAAAAGCATTTTGAAAAACAGTTAACTCTTTTTTAATAATTCTTCATATTTAATCTAAAACCTTAAAGTCTGAGATAAAAACTGCCGATATTTTTTTTGTAATCAGAAATTAAGGAGTAAAAAATTTATGATAAAAAGAATAACAGCACCTTCCGTGAATAAATCAGGATGTGTTGAATGTATATTAAGAGGAGCAAAAAAACGCCGTAGTTTGGCGTATTCAAATGCATCAGCGATTAATTCTGATGCGGGTATCAAGGCCAATTTAAGAGCCGTTAAATAAGTATAAGATAAGAGAGTAATTATAAACGCCGAGAAAGAATTCTCGGCATTTTTATTGGTT
>CAMNNA010000076.1 GCA_946545285.1 uncultured cyanobacterium
ATTTAATCATTTCTTCAGCATCAACGTCAGTTAATGGAGCAATTCTGAAAGTTACATCTTTCATAACTTCGATAAATACACCGCCTAAACCGAACATCATCATTGGACCGTATTGAGGATCAGTTGCAACACCGCAAACCATTTCACGGTTGCCTTTAACCATTTCTTGAATGATAACCCCTTCCAAACCGTCTAACAAACCTTTTGCTTCAAGTTTAGAAATAAGATCTTGATATTCGGCTCTTAACTGTTCAGCTGATTGAATATTTACTCTTACACCGCCAACATCTGTTTTGTGAGATGTTGTTTTTGATGTCATTTTCATAACAACAGGGTATCCGATTGAATCTGCGATTTGAACAGCTTGATCTTCAGTTGTTGCAAATCCTGATTTACAAACTCTGATTCCGTAAGCATCCAACACATCAATTGATTCTCTTGTAGTTAATTGTTCTCTGCCTTCAACTAAAGATTGTTTAATAATGCTTGCAGCTTTTTCCTTATCTACGCTGTAAGAAGGTATTTTGCCTTCCGGTCTTTCAATCCACAATCTTTGTTGATTCAATCTGTGTAAGCCTTCTGCAGCTTCTTCAGCGTACATAAAGAACGGAATATTTACATCCATATCTGATAACGCTGTAAAGAATTCTGATTTTGTCATAAATACACCGATAACAGGTTTTTGCGGATTTTTAGCTTTAATTTCCATCAATGCTTTAGCAACATCAATATCTTTTAAGCCTAAGAACGGTAAGTAAATACAAATAATCATATCTACATTAGGGTCAGCAATAACTGTTTCTAATGTTTGCTTATAGTGTTCAATCGGAGCAGATGCTATCATATCGATTGGGTTTTTAACAGACGCTGCAGACGGTAAGAAACTTCTTAATTTATCTTTTGTTTCGTCTGTAATTTTAGCCATTTGCATACCGTATTCACAAACCGCATCGGTTGCCATAATCCCAGGGCCGCCTGAATTTGTAATAATTGCTACTCTGTCACCTTTTGGAATCGGACAGTTAGCAAAAACTTTAGCAGTTGAGAATAAGTTTTTCAAAGAATATTCTCTGATAACACCTGATTGGTTTAATAAAGCGTTAGCAGCTTTATCAGCACCCGCTAAAGAACCTGTGTGTGAAGATGCAGCAGAAGCACCTGCAGCGGATCTTCCTGCTTTTAATGCTAAAATAGGTTTTTTCTTAGAAATTCTTGAAGCTAATTTTCTAAAGTTAGCCGGATTTTGAATTGATTCCATATATAAAAGAATTTGTTCAACGTCATTTTCATTTTCCCAGTATTCAAGAGCTGTTTCAGCGTTAACATCAGCTTGGTTACCGATTGAAATGAATTGTGCAAAACCTAAGTTTAAGTCTTTTAAGATATTTAAAATACCGCCTCCTAAAGCACCTGATTGAGAAACAAATCCGATATGACCTCTTTCAGGAAGGCTTTCAGCAAAACATCCGTCCATAGAAACTTCAGGTAATGTGTTTACAACACCCAAGCAGTTTGGACCAACGCATCTCATACCGTATTCCTGAACTTTTGCTAACAAAGCTTTTTCAGCTTCTGCGCCTTCTTTACCGGTTTCTTTGAAGCCGGCAGTGATAATACAAAGACCTTTAATACCTTTTTGATGGCATTGATCAATTGTATTTAAAACGAATTTAGCGTTTACAACAATAATTGCTAAATCAATTTCACCGGGAACTTCCAAAACAGAAGTATATGCAGGTAAACCTTCAATAACTCCGCCTTTTGGGTTAATCGGGTAAATATTACCTTTAAACTTGTATTCTTGAAGTCTTTTCATGATGTCAGAACCGATTGTGTGTTCTTTTGTAGAAGCACCAACAACCGCAATTGACTTTGGTTTCATAATTTTGTCTAAATTTGCTGTCATATTTTTATCCTTTCGTTTAGTTGTCTTGTAACAACATAATGTTAGCATAAAAAAATAAAAGGACATAATCATATGTTTAATCGTATTTGCTATTTTACAAAATTTATTATTTCATTATAATTACCGCAAAAACGAACCGCTCTGTCATCAATATAAGCAATTGCGGGAATCTTTGTATTTGTTACCTGTTTTATGTAAGGGGAAACATCATTATCCTTAAGCCATTTTTCTACTTTAGAGCAATTACGGCAAGTCATTATTGTAACTTTATACTTTTCTGATAATGTTTTTAAAAATTCCGCACAACCGGGCCTTATCAGCCCCAAATTATTTTCATCATATTTTTCATAAATATTTAAAACTCCGTCAAAATCTACGCAAATATCTTTTTTAAACATTTTTTATATTTCCTTTTATTACCGATAGTTTATTATAACTTACTAATAATAATTTATAAATAAATTTTAGTCAACTATAAAGATAAAATATATACTTTTGGCATGTATATAATAAATTTATATAATATTCGTTGGAAAAAGAAGTATACACAGGACGAAATAGCTCAAAAAACAGGATTGAGCAAAAGAACAATTAACCAGCTATTTAGCGGAAAACATTATAATTATGAATTGTACACTTTAGAAACGATCGCCGAATTTTTTAACTGCGATTTGCACGATATATTGATAAAAGTTGATGACGAACAAAAAAACTGAACTAATTAGTTTTAATAACCGTTCTGAATCCATTCTCTGACACGGAATTTAGCACCGAGTTCATTTGATATTTGTTCACACTTTTTTAAATCAATATGACGACCTTTGTAGCCTTCGACAACTGAAGCAACAGTTTTAATGCCGTTATCAGAACATGATTTTATAAATTTTTTTACTTCATCATAAGCATTATCAAATATCGGCTTGGAGAGTTCATCGTATTCTTCTGAAGTCGCGCCGTTTAAACTTACCGAAATTTCGTCAACCAATCCCTTTAATTCAGGAACAATATCTTTTTTATAAACATAATTTGCATGCCCGTTTGTATTAATTCTGATTTTAATATCGGGATAATTTTGTTTAATATATTTTGCAACTTCCTTTAGAACTTCAAGTTTTAATAAAGGTTCTCCGTAACCGCAAAAAATCACTTCCGAAGATAATTTAAAATTCTTTAATTGATTTATAACATCTTGAGATGTAGAATTTTCATCATCAAGCCATAACCTTTGACCGCAAACATCATCTTTGTCTTTTCTCAAACAAAAAATACAATCATTAGTACATTTATTTGTAAGATTTATATAAATTTTTCCGTCTAACTCGTAAACTAAAATATTTGCCATATTTAAAATATCCCTTTTGACTACATTATGAACGCTAAAACTAAGATTGCAAATGATATTCATCTCAATTCGCAATAACGTATATTTTTGTGATAAAATAGAATTAAATGAGCGGTAACGTTTTAAATAAAATAATTATATACAGCTTAATTGCCGGAGCGATTTTTGGGATTATCGCATCAATTCCGATAGTCGGAATATTGGGGCTTATACTAATTTTGCTATTTTGCGCACCGATTGTAATTTTATATATGATAATGAATGGCAGTGCAGATTTAGAAAATGTTAAAGATAGCATAATTTACGGCGCAATTTCAGGTTTTAGCGCAAATATATCATTTTGCACAATATATGCAATTTTTGTCATTATACTTGCAAATCTGTTTAACTATACTACAAATTATATATTAATGTCTGTTATTATGAATTCAGGGATTTTTCTTATGGCGCTTTTAATAATTTTTATCAGCGTACTTCCTGCCGTTACAAATTCATTCAGTTTATTTGTAACTTATTATATTCTAAATTATATTCGGGACACTTATGAAAAAAGACACGAAAATTTTAAAGATTAATTAAAAAAGGAAAATAAAATGACTAAATTTGAATCAAAAATAAAAACTATAGAGTGGATTGATAATTATTCAAAACTTGTGGATCAGACAAAATTTCCGCACAAATATGAATACGTTAAAATTACCACAGGAGATGAGATGTTTGACGCGATTAAAACAATGATAGTTCGCGGAGCACCGGCAATCGGAATTGCAGGAGCTCATGGAATTGTTTTATATGCGCAAGAATTACAAAATCAGAATTTGTCAAAACAGGAATTTGTGAATGAATTATTAAAAAAATCAGATTACATTGAAAGTGCAAGACCTACTGCAGTAAATCTTCATTGGGCAGTTGAAAAACAAAAAAGTATAATCAAAAATCCAAATCTTGATATAGAACAAATTGTTGAACAACTTCGTATAAACGGAAAAAAATTAGAACTTGAAGATATAGAAATTAACAAAAGAATCGGCGATTACGGAGCAATGGTAGTACCAAAAGGTGCTACTATATTAACCCACTGCAATGCAGGCGCGTTGGCAACTGTAGGTTACGGAACAGCATTAGGGGTTGTTCGTTCTGCTTTTGCAAATGATCCGACTATTCAAGTTTTTGCGGATGAAACAAGACCTCGCCAGCAAGGCGCAAGAATTACGACTCTTGAACTTACAATGGACGGAATACCTACTACACTAATCACAGACGGGATGTGCTCTTATTTTATGAAAAAAGGTATGATTGATATGGTTGTAGTCGGTGCAGACAGAATCGCTTCAAACGGAGATGCCGCAAATAAAATAGGTACTTATACCGTTGCAATTGCCGCAAAATATCATAATATACCATTTTATGTTGCAGCTCCACTATCAACAATAGATACAAACATAAAATCCGGAGATGAAATAATTATAGAAGAACGATCACACGATGAAGTAACAACTATTAACGGAGAAAGAATTTGCGCAGAAGGTGTAAACATTATAAATCCGGGGTTTGATGTTACACCGAATGAACTTATCACAGGAATAATTACCGAAGTCGGAATTCTAAAACCTGATTACAAAACTTCTATTGCAAAAGCTTTTGAAAATAAGTAAAAAATCATTTTCTTATTTTGCTAAAATAATTTTTCAAAATTTTATCACATTCAGATTCCATAATACCGCCATAAATCTTTGGTTTATAATCTGAAATTTTGTCAAGCCCTGCCTTGCTAAACCCGCCGTACTTATGGTCATAAGATCCGAAATAAATATTTTTGATTCTTGCCTGCATAATTGCCCAAGCACACATCGGACAAGGTTCTAATGTAATGTAAATATCGCAATCATCCAAACGCCAAGATCCTAACTTTTTTGAAGCCTCAGAAATTGATAAAATTTCAGCATGCGCAGTAGAATCATTAAATAACTCTTTTTTATTATGACAAGAAGATATTATTTCATCATTTTTTACGATAACTGCTCCTACGCAAATGTCATTTTCAGAATTAAGCGCCTCACTAATAGCCGACTGCATAAAATTCATGATAAATTATCCTTTTCAAAAACACGCAACGTTATAGACGCGCAAAAACCCCAATTATCATCAGAACTCAACCTAATAGAGCCATTCATCGCTTCAATTAAACCCTTTACTATAAATAATCCCAAACCCGTACCGCGAGTTGTTCTTGTCATAGCATCATCAAGTCGAACAAATTTATCATACAATTTATTTAATTTATCTTTAGGAATTTTTGGACATTTATTTTTAACCCTTACCACAACTTTATCAGAATTCTGTTCAATATCAACCATAATAGGAGTATCCGGTTCCGAATATTTAACTGCGTTTTCAAATAAATTTACAAAAACTTGTTCTAATCTTCCCTTATCAGCGACAACAGACGGACAATTATTCAAAGATTTTATTATAATTTCATGCCCGTTTTTTTTCCTTAAAAGAAGTTCAGATTGTTCCAAAAC
Organism: uncultured cyanobacterium; assembly: GCA_946545285.1. Taxonomy (GTDB): domain Bacteria; phylum Cyanobacteriota; class Vampirovibrionia; order Gastranaerophilales; family Gastranaerophilaceae; genus Zag111. The sequence continues at coordinate 5,774 of CAMNNA010000076.1, forward strand.
TTCTTCCAGCCAAACTTCTGTGTTTACGGTTCTCAATCTCATTCCTTCTATATCAGGGATAGTAAGTAAATCTTCGATTAATCTTTTTAATCTTTCTGACTGTTCTTTTATAATTCTTAGAGATTTTTGTTTTGTTACATCATCAATGACAATATCTTGACGGAGCAATCGCGAAGTATATCCTTGAATACTTGTCAAAGGAGTCCGCAATTCATGACTTACTGTATCAATTAAATTTGAACGGAATTCGTTTAATTCTTTTAATTCTTTGTTCTTTTTCTGTAATTCTAAATATGCATTATGAATTTTCGAAACCATATTATTAAATTCATTTGCCAGGAACACAATTTCATACGGAGTAAAACTTGTCGTTAACAACCTTATTTGACGGTGGTAATTTCCTTTAGAAATAGCTATTATAGCCTTAAATAATTGCCTGATATTTATATATAAATAATAAATATAAAACCCGATTAAAAGCATCATGGATAAAATTGAAACTAAAACAGCGAGAATAATTTTTACGCGGTTGCTGTAAATAGCTTGTTTTGTCATTTGATCGGTTGTATTTACAATAACAGTATATTCAGGATTAGAAGACTTCAGATAAACAATAGGACGATTTTTTTCATCTCCAAAAATTACAGGACTGTCTTCAGTCAGATTATTTTTAGGAAGCAAATCCATTGTTTGTTCAAAAGACTCCATATCAAAATTATTAGAGGCAACTAAATGATTATTTTTATCCAAAATATAAACTTGCCTTACATCAGAACCCAATGAATTAAAAAGTTTATTATCAATATTTTTGCTGTTAAAAACGACAGACAAAAATGTCCCGTCTTTTAACTTTGTTGATAAGATAGGTTGATCATTTTTCTTGACATTATCAGTCAGTTTTTCAAGTTCGGATTGATTTTTAGAAATATAAATCTTATCGCAATTCGGATATTTTTCGGCAATATTTCGAATAAACTTATTTTTTTGTGAATTATTCGGGATATAATCGAGTGTTTCCGCAATCTGAACAAGTGCAAGTTCATTTGAATTAATTAAAAAATTCAATTCATCGGCAACAACTCCGGTTATTAAAACCGCAGATTCTCTTAACTGACGCCTTAAAGATTGCTGGTTAATATTATTTATAATAAAACCGCTAATACTCATAGGGATTACAACCGCAATAAAAAAAACGATTGCAATTTGCTCAATTATTTTTAGTTTTTTTAAACCGTAACTTAATTTATTCATCTTAAACCAATCCAAACGGTGTCAACTTATAACCAACATTGGTTACAGTATGTAGGTATTTCGGATTTTTAGAATCAGGTTCAATTTTATTTCTCAAACCACCGACATGCACCCTTAACATTCTCACATCTTCATTGCTGTCATAACCCCAAACTTCATCAAGCAAAGTCGCCAATGTAACAGGCTGATTAAGGTGCTGCATAAGACAATATAATATTTCAAATTCAGTTGGGGTTAACTTAACTTTTTTATTAACAATAACGGTTTCCAAAGATTCCGGAAAAATTTCTATATCACCGCTTCTTAAAACTTCATTAGATAGATCAGATTGATCAAATTCAACATTATTACGCCTTAGCAAAACTCTTATACGTAATAATACCTCCTGCACGTCAAAAGGCTTGACCAAATAATCATCCGCACCGCAGTCAAAACCGCTTGTTTTATCTTCAATTGTACCTTTTGCGGTGAGCATAAGAATAGGAATTGATAACTTAGCATTACGAATATTTTTGCAAACCTCAAACCCATTCATTTTTGGCATCATAACATCAAGCAAAATCAAATCATACGAGTTATTCAAGGCTTTGCTCAAACCTTCCATCCCATCTGATGCCGTATCGACAAAATAACCGCTGGAACGAACATCAAACTCTAACAATTCTCTGATTTCATCATCATCATCAACAATTAAAATCCGCTTTTGAATAACATTCATAAAAACTCCTTAATACAGATATTTTACAGACGATATAAATTATTTGCAAGTGATAAGTTCTGATACGAAGTGAGTAGTGAATGGTGAGTAGTGAGTGGTTCGTTACAGATTTTTATTGTTTTTTTCTCCCCGGATGGGGAGAGAT
>CAMNNA010000077.1 GCA_946545285.1 uncultured cyanobacterium
GAAACTCCTTTCTCTTTTTTATTGTGCTACTCTATCAAACTTTTTATTTGACTTTCTTATTATAAACTATTTTTCCAAACTTCGCAAGCCCTTGTTTACATTAATAATTTTCGTATATTTGGTGTATTATAATAGGAAAAGATAGGCGGGTATAACTTATGGAAAATATAAATAAGACAGTAAAAGATACAAAAATAGCACACATTGCAATAATTATGGATGGAAACAGGCGTTGGGCAAAAAATCATAATTTGCCTTCACCTGCAGGGCACAAAAAAGGGGTTGATGCTTTAAGAAAAGTCGTCAGAGCTTGCGATGATTTCGGGATAAAATACTTAACAGTATACGCATTTTCAACGGAAAATTGGAACAGAAAGCAAGAAGAAGTTGATTTTTTAATGGATTTGGTTGCGTTGACTTTGAAAAATGAACTTGATGACATGGATAAAGAAGGGGTAAAAATATCTTTTATCGGTGACAGAACAAGGTTATCAGACAAATTGAATAAAGTTTTAGATAACGCGCAAGAAAAAACAAAAAATAACACAGGCGTAAATCTTCAAATTGCACTAAATTACGGTTCAAGAGATGAGATTACTAATGCTGTTAAAAAGATAATTGATTCAGGCTTAAAATCAGAAGAAATTACTCAAGAAATTATTAATCAAAATCTTTACACCTCAAATCTTCCTGATCCTGATATTTTAATAAGAACAGGCGGAGAAAAAAGAATTTCAAACTATCTTTTATGGCAGATTGCATATTCTGAAATTATTGTAAGAGATGAATTTTGGCCTGATTTTGATAAAAAATGTTTAGGCGAATGTGTATTAGAATTTGGAAACAGGCAAAGAAGATATGGAAAATAAAATTAAAATAGCATTTGGAACAGGTAATCCGCATAAAGTACAAGAAGTTAATGAAATTTCTGATGGTTCAAATATTGAATTTATTTTGCCGAGCAAAGAATTTAATCCGATAGAAAACGGGACGACTTTTCTTGAAAATTCTTTAATTAAAGCAAAGGAAACAGCAAGAATTTCTGGGCAAATTTCACTTGCGGATGATTCCGGATTGTGTGTAGAAGCACTTGGCGGGGAACCGGGGCTGTATTCTGCGCGGTACGAATCAACTCCGCAAAAAAGGATTAACAAACTATTAAATAATCTTAGCCATATAGATAATAGGCGGGCAAAATTTGTTTGTGCTATGACATTGGTTGATGGTAAAGGTAATGTGTTAACTCAAAAAATCGGTGAATGCCACGGGAAAATAGCATATTCTCAATCAGGTAAAAACGGTTTTGGTTATGATCCAATTTTTATACCTGACGGTTACGAGGTAACACTTGCAGATTTAGATGAGGATTTAAAAAACAAAATTTCGCATAGAGCAAATGCTCTCCATCAAATAATAGAATTCGTAGAAAATAATTTATAAATTCAATACGGGATATATTATGAAAAAAAAGATAATAATTATTTTAGGCATTATTTTGGGTGCAATAGCGCTAAGATACGCATACACAAGCGTTATCGGAATAATAAAATCTAAAAGCAAAAACACTAAAATCATGCCCGAAGTTAAAGTAGAAACTGTTAAAAATGAAAATATCATAAGAGAAATTGAAACCCCCGGAAGAATTGAATCAAAATACCAAGTAAGCGTTATTGCAAGAGTTTCGGGGTATTTGGAAAAAAGTTATTTTAAAGAAGGCGATTTTGTAAAAAACGGGGATATTTTATTTTTAATAGAACCCGCACAATATGAATATGCCGCAAATTCCGCAAGTGCCAGCGTAAAAAACATAAAAGCTCAGCTTGAATATGCAAATAAACAATTGCTAAGAGCAAAAGAACTTGTTGCAAAAGATTATATTGCAAAATCAAAATATGATGAGATTTTATCAACGAGAGATTCTCTTGCGGCGCAATTGGAAGAAGCTAAATCAAATTATAAAGATTCAAACAGAAATCTGAATTACACCCAAATAAAAGCTCCGGTTGACGGACGGATAGGGTTTATTGATGTTACAATCGGGAATTATGTAACTCCTTCGACAGGATCTTTAACAACAATAAACAGTACAAATCCAATTTATGTAGTTTATTCTATAAACTCTAAAGATTATAAAGAACTTACCAAAATTGATAAAGACAAAAACGAAAATCGAAAAACAGAAATATATTTCTCAAACGGGGAGAAATACGAATTAACAGGCATTCAAGATTTTGTTGATAATAAAGTTGATCAAACAACCGGATCCGTAACATTAAGATCAACTTTTAAAAACCCTGATAACAGACTATTACATGGGGAATTTGTAAAAGTAAAAATTTACTCAAACAACAAAGTTTTGACCCCTGTTATTCCAACAGCAGCCGTTCAGGAAAATCAAGAAGGAAAATATGTCTATAAACTGGATTCAGAAGATATCCCAAGTTTAACATATATAAAAACCGGAGGTCAGTCAGGCGACAATTGGATTGTAACTGACGGATTAGAAGTAGGGGACAGAATTATAACAGAAGGAGTTTTGAAAGTTATCCCCGGAAATAAAGTAAAAGTAATAAAATAAAATACGAATTGTTTAAAAACTGCATCTAATTACCCTAAATTTGTGAAAGGTATCTAATTGTCTCAAAAAATAAATAATATATTTATAAAAAGGCCGAAACTAGCGATAGTAATTTCGCTTGTAATACTGCTTGCCGGAGCGTTAATGATTAAAACTCTGCCATTAGAAGAATATCCTTCAATTACACCTCCTCAAGTTGTTGTAAGCGCTACATACCCGGGGGCAAGCTCAGATGTTATAGAATCTACAATCGCAGCGCCGGTAGAATCGCAATTAAACGGTGTTGATAACATGATTTATATGAGTTCAACATCTTCAAACGGCTCATATAAATTAACCCTTTATTTTGACGTTAATTCTGATCCTGATATGGATGTTGTAAATGTTCAAAACCAGCTTCAACTTGTAACCCCAAGATTACCCGAAGAAGTTCGGCGATACGGACTTTCTGTAAAAAAATCTACAGGCGGACCGGGGATTTTAATGATATCTGTTAATTCCCCGCATAACTCGTATAACAATCTTTTTATCTCAAATTATGCCGATATATTTATAAAAGACGAAATTGCACGTATTAAAGGTGTAGGAGATGTTTCTGTTTTTGGATCTTCAAGTTATTCAATGCGAATTTGGCTTGATGCGGATAAAATGACAAGCTACGACCTATCGCCTGAAGAAATAAGTACTGCAATTCAAGCCCAAAACTCACAATTTCCTGCAGGGGATTTAGGTGTAGAACCAATGGAAGATAAACAGTCCATAAAATTGACAATGAGAACAAAAGGAAGATTATCAAATGAATCAGAATTTGAAAATATAATTATAAAAACTTTGCCAACAGGTGCTCAGGTGAAATTGAAAGATGTCGCAAAAGTTGATTTGGGCGCAGAAAGTTACTCATTTTTTTCAAGAATAAGCGGAAAAAATTCCGCAATTATTTCTGTAAGCCAAATTCCTGAAGCAAATGCAATTGATTTATCAAATAAAATTCGAAAAAAACTAAAAGAATTAAGTAAAACTTTTCCGACTGATATTGAATATAAAATTCAGCACGACGAAACTGAATTTGTACGTGAATCAATCAGAGAAGTAATTGATGCAGTAATTTTAGCAGTAATTTTAGTTTCAGGTGTAACATATTTATTTTTAGGGTCATTTACCGCTGCATTAATTCCGTTTTTTGCAATACCTGTTTCTTTAATCGGAGTATTTATTTTTATGAAACTTTTAGGATTTTCCATTAATTTGTTAATTCTTTTTGGACTTGTACTTGCAGTCGGATTGGTAGTAGATGATGCAATAGTTGTATTAGAAAATACACAGCGTCACATACAAGAAGGAAAAAATCCAATTGAAGCCACTGAAATAACAATGAAAGAAGTTTTTGGCGCGGTTGTGGCAACGTCATTGGTATTAATGGCGGTATTTGTTCCGGTATCTTTTATGGGGGGAATTACAGGAAGAATGTTTCGCCAATTTGCACTATGCATATCATCATCAATCGGATTGTCAACTTTAGTTGCATTAACACTTTCTCCTGCACTATGCGCAACAATCTTAAAAAGCGGAAAAGAAAAAGCTGATTTTAAATTTATCCAAAAATTTGATAATTGGTTTGAATCTTTAAAAGAACGTTATATTAAAAACACAGAATTTTTTACAAATTCAGCAGTTTTAACTTTTATTATAAGTTTAATAATTTTTGCAATAACAGCTATAATGTTTGTTTTAATCCCGAAAGGATTTTTACCGACAGAAGACAGAGGTGCTATATTTTCACAAATTCAACTTCCTGACGGTTCATCAGCATCAAGAACTGATGAAGTAGCAAAATCTGTTGAAAAAGAATTGATGAATATTTCGGGGGTAAAAGATACGATTTCTCTTGTCGGAATGAACGGGGAAAATACGGCATTCATAGTTTCTGTTTTTAAGCCATGGTCAAAACGAAAGAAAAAAGATGAATCCCAACAAAGTATTTTAAAAAAAATAAATCAAAAATTTCATAATTACCCGTCAGCAACAATTGCAACGTTTTCACCTCCAGCAATTTCCGGACTTGGTATGTTTGGAGGTTTTGAATATCAACTTTTAGATAAAGGGGAAAGAACTCCGTCTCAATTATACGATCTTGCAAAAAAAATTATTTTAGAAGGGATGCAAAATCCAAAATTCGGAATGTTATATACATCTTTTAGTGCTAATCTTCCGCAGTTGCTTATTGATGTTGATGTTGATAAAGCAATGGCGCAAAATGTAAGCGTTTTAGAAATTTATAATACAATCGGTGCTTATTTTGCAAAATCTTACGTAAATGATTTTAACAAATTAGGTCGTGTTTATAGAGTTTATTTACAAGCAGATGCACCATTTAGAAAAAATATTGAAGATATAGGCAAAATTTATGTAAAAAGCAGAAACGGAAAAATGGTTCCGCTAACATCAATGGTAAAAATAAAAGATATTGTCGGACCGTACACAAGAACAAGATTTAACATGTATCCTGCAGTAACAATAAACGGAAGCGCATCCGGCAATGTAAGTTCAGGCGAAGCAATAAGACAAATGGAAATATTATCAAATAAAATATTACCAAAAGATGCAGGTTTTGCATGGTCTGGAACATCACTTCAAGAACAGGAGTCAAGCGGTCAGATTTTACCGATATTAATAATGTCTTTGGTTTTTGTATTCTTATTTTTGGTGGGATTATACGAAAGTTGGTTTTTGCCGATAAGCGTTTTGTTAATTACACCTGTATCTGTTTTTGGGGCATTGATATTTCAGTATGTATTTGGCTACAGTTTGGACATATATTCACAAATCGGGCTGGTTATGCTGTTAGGACTAAGCGCAAAACAAGCGATTTTGATTGTTGAATTTGCCTCAACTGCTCATAAATCAGGAATGGGTATAAAAGAATCCGCAATATACGCTGCAAAAACAAGATTTCGCGCCGTAATGATGACAAATATTTCTTTTTTACTCGGACTTATTCCGTTGATTGTAGCAAGCGGAGCAGGGGCAGCATCAAGGCATTCAGTTGGTATGACAGTTTTTGGAGGAATGTTTGCTGTTTCATTTTTAGGAGCATTTTTAATTCCGGGATTTTACGTAATGGTGGAAGAATTTAAAAATTCTGCCGGTACAAAACTAAAAAATATAAATTTGAATAAATTAATTTGGAGAAATAAAAATGCATAAAATAATATTTATAGCCTTAATATTAATTTTTTGCAATCCTGCAATCGCAAAGCAAGACTGGGAAAACAAACTAAATACATCAGAATACCCCGAACCTGAAAAAATATTACCCAATCCGAATTCTGAATCAGATATAGTAATTTCGGGGTCTGTTTCAAAAAATTTAGAAATGAGTCTTGAAAATTGTCTTAAAATCGCACTTGGAAATAATCCTGAAATTAATGAAGCATTACAAAACATTTTAGCATCAGATTCAAGATTAAAACAAATTTGGTCAAGTTTTTTTCCGACGTTTTCTTGGCAAACAAGCTATTCTCACATTAAACAACTTCAATTATCAGACGCATTTGGAGAAAACCTGCAGTTTGACTATTATTTGTTAGGACAAATCTCAGTTCAGCAAATGATTTATGACTTTGGGATTACACAAAACCAAGCAACAATAAAAAGACTTGACTATAAAGGAATGAAAAAAACATTTGAAGCTGTAGTAAATGATGTTCTTTACAGAACAAAAGACGCTTATTATAATTTGTTATATTCTTATGAAAATGTAAATGTCGCACAAGATGCAGTTGATAAATATCAAATGTTTTATGATGAAGCAAAAGCTTTTTATGAAACAGGACTGAATCCGAAAGTTGATGTAACCATAGCGCAAACAAACCTTAGTAATGCGAAACTAAAACTAATTCAAGCAAAAAACGGAGTAAATCTTGCAATTGCAGAATTAAATAACATTATGGGCGTTCCGTATTTGGAAAAATATTCACTTTGCGGTCAATTAGAATTTAAACCTGTTAATATAACATTTGAAGAATCAGTCGAAACGGCAAAAGAATCAAGGCCGGAACTGAAACTTGCCGAATTAAAAGTAGAACAGGCAAGACAAAATGTAAAACTGGTCAAAAAAGGTTTTTTCCCGACACTATCTTTTGAAGCGCAATATCAAGTAGGGGGTAAACACTGGACTTCAAATGACGGTTTTAATATCGGCGGATATTTAATTTTCCCTCAAATTAACGCAGCGTTAATACGAAATCAAATTAAAGAAGCACAATACCTTTATGACAGAGAACTGGCAACAGCAAAACGAACCCAAAACGATATCTACTTAGAAGTTCAAACAGCATACCTGACATTAAACGAAAAACGCGATCAAATTCCTGTTGCAAACCTTCAGGTCAAACAGGCAAAAGAGAATTATGAACTGTCTTTTGGCAGATATAAAGTTGGAGAATCTTCTCCGACAGAATTAAAAAATGCACAAAATACATACGAAGAAGCAAAATTAACCTATTACAACTCTTTATACGAATACAACAGCGCAAAAGCGCTATTAGAAAAAGCCATAGGCAAAAACATAACAAAATAAAAATTAAAGAATTTCATTCAAAATTTTGTATGCAGAATGCAATTTATCATCAGAAGTAGAATTCAACTTTAGCATAAGAGTTTCAAGCAAAGTGGAACGGCTTTGCAAATGTTCAACACTTAAAAAATCCGATACGGGCTTTTGCAAAACTTGAGATATTTTATCAAGAAGTTCAAAAGAAGGAAAACATCTTCCGCACTCGATTTTACTGATATATTTAGGGTCAATACCAAGATTTTCAGCTAATTCAGACTGTTTTATTCCTTTAGATCTTCTTATTTCTTGGATTCTGGCACCTAAATATTTTTTCGTATCCATATTATTAACTCCATAGCTAAGTTATAATTTTCTGCTAAATATATAAACAACCTTAAAGTACGAAATATTGACAAATATCGTAAAATACGTCATAATAGTATATATAATATTACGTATTTATAGAAAAAATCGCAAACGGAGGAATAGTTATGAGATTAAAAAAACAAGGATTCACTTTGGCAGAGGTTCTAATTGTCCTTGGTGTAGTTGGTGTCGTCGCAGCACTGACATTGCCGACTTTGATTAGTAATGTCCATGACAAAGTAGTTGAACGCCAAATTCAAGT
>CAMNNA010000078.1 GCA_946545285.1 uncultured cyanobacterium
GGATAGATTAATATCTGCTGATCCGATGTTTAATAAGTCGTTAACTCAAAGCGCTTTTTTTAGGCAAAATATGAATAAAATTTTAAATCGCTCTGAGTTTAGAATTATACAGTGCGGGAACAAATATGAATATAGTATAGTTTCGCATAAATCAAATATACCTTTTGAGTGTGCACTTATAACTTCTGCTCAGGGCGGACCGCTTATATATCCGGAGTTAAAACTTGAAGAAGAAGGTTTTATTGTAAAAAATGACGAGGGTGCAGTTGTAAGGGAATCTGCTTCTGTTTTGCATAAAACTTCCAGAACAATAATAGGATTGAAAGGTAATGATGAATGTCATATATTAATTATAACTGATGAACATCCGATGGATATGTATGAAGTTCGGCAATTATGTGAAAAATTAGGATTGGATCGTGCTATGGGGTTTGATGGCGGAAGTTCAACTTCTATGAATTACAAAAATAAATATGAAGTTATTTCCACCATAGGCGATGGTGCCGGCAGAATGTTGAAATCCTTTATGCTTGTGTATTAAATTATTATTTTGTCGTATTCAAAACGTATGCCGCAGCGTTAGTTAAAGGTTTTACTGTTGTATCATAAAACATTACAGGAAAAATATCTGTTATGTCCTGGTTTTTTACTGTACATTGTTTTTCAGGTTCTGTTGTTGTTTCAACATTATTTGAACATTGAATTTCTTTATTTGGTTTGTTTCTTCCGTTTACATCTATAAACCCAATACAATAATCATCTGAAGGTTTTCCATTTTCTAAATGACAGTTATCTCCTCCAATAAAGCTAAATTGCGAGCCATCAGAAAATTCAAAAGTATTGAAATCTCCTTCTATATATCCGTCAAATGTTTGACTATCAATAAAGTATTCGGATGAATCTGTTTTTGATGTTGTTGGTAGCATTTGTAGTTGGATTGCTCCAAGAGCCGATCCTTCAAGAATTGCGCAAAATGTATGTGATGTTTCCGGATTCCATGTTTCATTAAAATATGCACAATGCATACCTTTTACACCTGCATCACCTGCATCGGACAAATCCCATTCATAGTTTGCTTTGTTTAATCTGATCGCCTGATTTAGTGTTGAAATACTTTTTTTAAATTGATTTCTGTATCGAATTCCGTATATATTTGCTATTATTGTTGGAATTGTTAATGCTGCAACCACGCCGATTACTCCAAGTACAATCAGAATTTCCGCTAACGTAAAACCTTTTTTGTATGTCATAATAATCTCCTTTCATACCTTAATATATACCATAAATTATCATGGTGTTTATTATATGTCAATATACAGTTGATTGCACTTATATATTATGTGACTCTAATACATGGGGTGTATATGACAAACAAAACTAATAAAATAATTGATTTAACCAGAAACAAAACCAAAAAGACTAGCATAATGATAAATGATGAACTTTGGGATTTATTTAAAACAGCCTGCCAAAATAATTCAACTACTCCAACGTTACAAATTGAAAAATGGATGATAAATTTTATTGACGAAAACGGTATGCTTTAGTATTCTATCCCTTTTCTTGCGCTGATTCCTATATCCCAGTAGTGTTTAATCGGTTCTATGTTCGAAACCAGATGCGCAATTTCAACAATTTTGGGGTGTGCGTTTCGTCCTGTCAAAACAATTTCCATTTCATCAGGTTTATTTTTTAACACATTAACGACTTCATCTACATCAAGAATTCCCAAGTCTATTGCAATATTTGCTTCATCAAGAATTATTAATTGGTATTGATGGTTTTGGATCGCATTTTTTGCAAGTTCCCATCCTTTTTTAATCTCTGATTCATCTTCTGTATTTTGATTATCTTTATAAACAATTCTATCTAATCCTGCCTGAACAATTTTTAAATTTTCTTTGATATTAGGTGATAATTCACGAAAGGAATTAAGTTCTCCGTAATCATTTCCGCCTTTTGTAAACATTATTATAAGAACTTTCCAATTTCTGCCAAGCGCTCTCATTGCAAGCCCTAAAGATGCTGTGGTCTTGCCTTTCCCGTTTCCTGTGTAGACTTGTATGTAACCGTGTTTATCCCACAAAGGATTTACTAAATTGTTTTTAAATTTATTTTCCATATTTGTCTAATTTATTATATATTGAAAATATGAAAAGCAAGAATGAATTGAGATTATATGCAAAAAATTTGAGAAAATCATCAGATATAAATTTTGTATCAGAAATTGCGTGTTCCAAGGTTGAAGCGCTTGATGTTTTTAAAAATTCTAAAAATATAATGATTTATTATCCGCTAAAATATGAAATTAACTTTTTGGATTTGATGAAATATTGTGATAAAAAGTTTTATCTGCCAAAAGTTAATGGGGATGAATTATTGGTTTGCCCATATAAATCCGGTGACTCTTTAGTTAAATCTGATTTAAATATTTTTGAGCCTAAAACTGAACCAATTGATCCTAAAAATCTTGATTTAGTTATTGTTCCTGCGCTGATGGCTGATAGTGAAGGTTATAGATTGGGTTATGGCGGGGGATTTTATGACAGATTTTTGAAAAAGTACAAACAGAATTTTGCTACGCTTTCTGTTGTATTAGAAAAACTCTGTGTAAAAAAACTTCCAAATGATATTTTTGATGAAAGAATAGATTATATTATAACGGTGTAATTTAAAAGGCGCGAATTTAGCCAAGCTAAATTCGCGCCTTTTTTGTAAGGGTTAGTTATTAGGTCAAAACTTTTTTTAAAACATTATTATCCCCTGCCGCCTGTGAAATTCGGAATCATATCATTGATTGCCGCATCTCTTGCAGGCTGTAATTTTTCAATTTCTTTGTTGCATTCGTCTAATAATGTTTGAGATTCATCTTTATCCATTTTTAATTTGCTTTCAAACTCTGCTAAATTGGCTTTTTCATTTTCAGCAATTGCTTCTCTGGTTTTATAATAAATCATGTTCATAATCCAACCCATATTCATTTGCATTTGCTGCGGATTGGTTTGATTCTGCGGATTTGCATTCAAACCAAAGAAGTTCTGATACATTGGCGCTTGAGCCTGAGCAGCTTGTGCTGCTGTTTGGTGCGCCCACATTAAATACCCCATTGCGCGTCCTGTCAATGATGCCGGAACTCTTAAAAGTTCACCGATTGAAAGTGATCCTTTTCCGATAAATTGTGCATACTTTTGGAACTCTTCGTATTTGCGTGTCTTTTCCATAAGATCGCGTTCCAATTCATGCTTGCGGTACATCAGAGTGTACAGCCGCGCTGTAAACATCAGTAAACCCATAATCGACCTACCTTTAACTAACCTTTTTTTCTAACCTACACTTATATAAAAAATTTTGGGTTTCTAAAATTGCTTGTTTTTATCTTATTGTTACAAAATCTTAACAATTAAAATAATTATTTTTTTGTTAAGGGGATTTAAAAACATTATATTTATGTTAAACTGAAGAAAATTTCAGACTTTTGGGAAAGGTAAAGTAATTATGTCAGTATCTTGGATAACAAAAATTTTGGGAGATCCGAACGAGAAAAAAGTTAAATCAATGATGGGGATTGTTGAGCATATAAATGCTTTAGAGCCGGAATTTTCAAAAATGACGGATGATGAATTAAAAGCAAAAACTCAGGAATTTAAAGAAATTCTTGCATCACGTCCGAAATCTAATGATTTCAAGCAAGATTTAAAGCTTGAAAAAGAAGCATTGGATAAAATTTTACCGGAAGCTTTTGCAACTGTTCGTGAAGCAGGTAAAAGAGTTTTAAATATGCGTCATTTTGATGTCCAATTGATTGGCGGATACTTTCTTCACAATGGACATATTGCGGAAATGCGTACAGGTGAAGGTAAAACTTTAGTTGCAACTTTACCTGCATATTTAAACGCGTTAACAGGTAAAGGGGTTCATGTCATAACCGTAAACGATTATCTTGCAAAGCGTGACAGTGAATGGATGGGAAAAATTTATACATTTTTAGGTTTAACTGTTGGCGTAATCTTATCAAATGGTGACGGTGCGAGAGATTTTGAACTTAAAAAACAGGCTTACCAATGCGATATTACTTATGGAACAAATAATGAATTCGGGTTTGATTATTTAAGAGATAATATGGTCGGAAGTGAAGATTTACTTGTTCAAAGACCTTTTAATTATGCAATTATTGACGAAGTTGATTCTATTTTGATTGATGAAGCAAGGACTCCGTTAATTATAAGCGGTCGTTTAGCCCAATCAGAAGAAACTTATCGTACAATGGCAAGTATTGCTCCTCAATTACAAAAAGAAGTTGATTATACTGTTGATGAAAAGAATAAAAACGTAATTTTAACAGAAGAAGGTATTGACCATGCCCAAGAGATTTTAGGGGTATCTGATTTATTTGATATTAAAAGCAATTATTCGCACCATCTTTTGCAGGCGCTAAAAGCAAAAGAACTTTTTGTTAAAGATACAGATTATGTTGTCAGAAACGGCGAAGTAATGATAGTTGACGAATTTACAGGTCGTTTAATGGAAGGAAGGCGTTGGTCAGACGGACTTCATCAAGCGGTGGAAGCAAAAGAAGGGGTTCAGATTCAGGATGAAACTCAAACTTTAGCAAGTATAACATTCCAAAATCTATTCAGGCTTTACCCGAAATTATCAGGGATGACCGGTACTGCGATGACTGAAGAAGCTGAGTTTGGCAAAATTTATAATTTAGAAGTAACTTCAATTCCGACAAATAAAAAAGATATAAGAATTGATTATCCTGATGTGATTTATAAATCAGAACCGACCAAGTTCTTAGCTGTTATAGAAGATATTATTGCTCAGCAAAAAGCAGGCAGGCCTGTTTTGGTTGGTACAATCAGTATTGAAAAATCCGAATATTTATCTTCTTTATTGAAACAGCGTGGTATTAAGCATAATGTGTTAAATGCAAAGCATCACGAAAAAGAAGCCTATATCATAGCTCAAGCCGGACGATTGGGTGCAGTTACGATTGCAACAAATATGGCGGGGCGCGGTACGGATATTTTGTTAGGCGGTAACGCGGAATATCTTGCTAAAGCTAATTTAGATGAGCAGGGAATTGATGAAACAAATCCGGATTATGAAAGATTAAAAAATGAAGCGTTGGAAAATGCTAGAAAAATAACAGAAGAAGAACATAAAAAAGTTGTTGAAGCCGGCGGATTGCACGTAATAGGTACGGAACGCCATGAATCTCGCCGTATTGACAATCAGTTAAGAGGTCGTGCTGCTCGTCAGGGAGATCCGGGGTCAACAAGATTTTTCTTATCTTTAGAAGACAATTTGATGAGAATTTTTGGCGGAGAAAAAATTACTCAATTAATGACAATGCTAAATGTTCCTGAAGATATGGCGATTGATTCACCGCTTATTTCAAAGCAAATTAAATCTGCGCAGAAAAAAGTTGAAACCTTCCACTTTGATATAAGAAAAAATGTCTTGGAATATGATGATGTAATGAATATTCAGCGTGAAAAATTTTATCGCCAAAGAAGAAAAGTATTAAAAGGGGTCGGCTTATACACTGATATTTTATATATGATGGAAAAAGAAGTTGACAGATTGTTAAGAAGTTTTATTTCTCCTGAGCAAAAAGTTGAAGAATACGTATATGATGATTTGCTTACAATGGTAAAAGAACTTCATTCAATTGTTCCTCAATTGCAAAGTTTTGAAGTAAAAGATATTCAGAACATGCGTTTTGAACCTATGTTTAATAAAATCAAAGATTACGTTTTACAAGCATATAAAGAGCACGAAATTCAGATTATTGATTTTTATAATAAAATTGTAACTGATTATCAAGCCGGCTTTGCATTACAAGAACCTTTTGTTGAAGGCAATGTTGTAAGACATCTTGAAAAAGATGTGTTGTTAAAGGTTATTGATGCTAAATGGATAGATCATTTGCACAATATTGATATGTTAAGAGACGGAATCGGATTAAGAGCGTATGGTCAAAAAGATCCGTTGATAGAATATAAAAAAGAGGCTTATGACTTGTTTAACGGACTTATGGAAGAAATTCAGAGTGAAACCGTAAGATACTTATTCAGAACAAAATTTGGAGTGCAAATAGTAAATCCTCCGCAAGAATAATAATTTATCAGCGATTTGAAAAATTTATTTCAAATCGCTTTTTTAAAAACTAAAGATAATAAATATTTTTTTCATGTTAAAATAATTGTCGGACAGTTGATATAAGAAAGGGATAATATGAGTAATAAAGTTGTTGTTGGTGCGCAGTGGGGAGATGAAGGTAAGGCAAAAATTACGGATTTGCTTGCTTTGGATGCTGATTTGATTATAAGATACGCCGGAGGTTGTAATGCGGGACATACTGTTGTTGCTAACGGTAAAACTTTCAAATTTCATTTGATTCCTTCGGGAATTTTATACAAAGGAAAAACTTGTTTAATAGGAAACGGAACTGTTATATTACCTGAATCTTTTGAAACTGAAATTAATGAATTAAAAAAAGAAAATATAGATTTATCAGGATTAAAAATCAGTCCTCTTGCAACCATTACTATGCCTTGGCATACCGAAGTTGACGGTTATAGTGAAGATAATGCTAAAAAAGGTAAGATAGGTACAACTAAAAAAGGCATCGGACCTACTTATACTGATAAAATGGCAAGAATTGCCCTAAAAATTGAAGATTTATATTCTACTGAAGCTTTGAGAGAAAAATTAGATGTGATTTTACCTCTTAAAAACAAGCAGCTTGAAAAGGTTTATGGTTTAAAAACATATTCAAAAGAAGAAGTTTTAGATTTATGTGAAAAGTATAAAAAAATATTTGAACCATATGTTTGTTTTGAATGGCAAAAAATGCTGGAAGATTTTAAAAGAAACGGTAAAAGGATTCTTTTTGAAGGAGCGCAAGGCGTAATGCTTGATGTGGATTTCGGAACTTATCCTTACGTAACAAGTTCAAACCCTATAGGAGGGGGAGCTTGTACAGGTTCAGGTTACGGGCCGAAGGTTATTGATGAAGTTATAGGTGTTGCAAAAGCTTATGTAACAAGAGTTGGTGAAGGTCCGTTTGTTACAGAATTAACAGATGATATGGGTGATAAAATTCGTGAAATAGGACATGAATTTGGTGTAACTACCGGCAGACCGAGAAGATGCGGATGGTTTGATGCCGTTACTATGAAATATGCTTGTTTGGTCGGGGGGCTGACCTCAATTGCGTTAACTAAAATTGATGTTTTCGATTCGTTTGATGAAATAAAATTATGTACAGCTTATAAAGATAAACGCGACGGTAAAATATATACTTCTTATCCGACAAATGTCTATATTCACAAATACTTAGAACCGATTTATGAAACTCATAAAGGCTGGGGCGAAGATATTTCTAATATAAAAAGATACGAAGATTTACCCCAAAACGCGCGTAAATATTTGGAAAGGTTGGAAGAAATTTTAGAAACACCTATTTCTATTGTTTCTGTTGGACCTGATAGAGAACAAACTATTATAAAATAATGCCTAACTTAAAAATATAGACTTGCGAAGTTTGGAAAAATAGTTTATAATAAGAAAGTCAAATAGACACGAAGTAGCACGATAAAAGAGAAAAGGAGTTTCGAAAAGATGAAAAATTATGAAAAACCTGAAACCCTTGCTACGACTGCATCTCTAAGGGAGGGGCAACTCCTAACCCGCTCTAGACAGGCGTTTGCAGGGTCAGGGGTAGGGGTAAATGTA
>CAMNNA010000079.1 GCA_946545285.1 uncultured cyanobacterium
TATACCAAAATAGTCATCCTGAGAATTAGCGCATTCCGTATCCCCAATATACATATTTACATCACTGCTAAAATTCGGATAAGAAAAATTATCTTTACCTAG
The DNA here is from genome assembly GCA_946545285.1 of uncultured cyanobacterium. GTDB lineage: Bacteria > Cyanobacteriota > Vampirovibrionia > Gastranaerophilales > Gastranaerophilaceae > Zag111. The sequence goes on from CAMNNA010000079.1 coordinate 103, forward strand.
GTTCGCTGTAGATAATAAGCGTAACGTTGAACCTGCTGTTAAATATGTATTTCCTCTGACAATTAAGTTTCCGTTAATTATAGTCGTTGTATTGCCGGTTACGGCAGGATCATTTTGAAGCAAAGTATTTTGGGTATCAACATTATGTATTTCAAGTACTGCATCTCCCCCGTAATTTTTCGGAGCAGAACCTATATATGTTCTTTCAACTTTATCAGTGGTTGCACCTTCACCAAAAGCTTCCTTAAAAAATTTATTTGCTGTAGAATCTGATTTTGGGCCTGAATTTGCGCCTATACAGGTTTTATAGCTTGCAGTTTTAAGATTAGCACAAGCATTATATCCAATCGCAGTATTATCTTTCCCGGAAATTAAATTACCCAAAGCATTATATCCGATTGCAACATTGTTTGTATGTTTAAAACCCTCTGGAACATCTGTATCAACCAAATATTGAAGAGCCATATAACCTATTGCAATATTTTTTCCTTTTTTAGCATCAGTATTGTTATAAACATCAGGATATCCCGCATATGCACCGATAGATATTGAATCATACAGATCACTATATCCGGAATGATACCCAATTGCAATCGTTCCTGTTGCAGAACTAGTTGAATTGATATTACCTGTATGAGTCCCTATAAATACCGCAGAATTTATATTTGAACGTTTATAACCTGCTCTATAACCAATAACAACGCTATCATTAGCAGTTAAATTTGCACTTTCTGATACATCTGATACAATTCCTGCAGTACTTCCAAGGACAACATTATTTGAAGAAGATGTATTCCCTATTGTAGGAAAGGCGTTATAACCAATAACAACATTATTATCTACATTACTTGTTGAAGTTATACCCTCATATTTATCGCCAAGTAATACGTTTTTACCATCCATTAACCAGGTTCCTGAGAAATTTGCATCACTTGTTTTATCATAGCCTTTTCTGAATTGTATTTGTCTTTGAACTTTATTTGTATCTATTGTATTTGTAGAACGTATAACTACTTTTGAAAATGGCAAGTATAATCCTTCGACATCACCAATTGCGGGTTCTAAACCAAAAAATGCGGCAGCATTTTGGTCAGAATTTCCTGTATAATAAAACGCATTCATAGGTGCAGCATTATCAGCCCAGCTCCATACCGCAAATCTGTCACGATTTGTAGCCATTCTGCGCTTTGTTATTAACGGAGCTGCAAACGCTAAAAGAACAGCTAATACCGAAATTACTATCATTAATTCGGCAAGTGTGAACCCAAACTTTTTATTATGCAAATCCGCCATATCAACTCCAAAATTATATAAATTCTACTCTTTTATTATAACATATATGGTTTGATATAGCAATATCAAAAAAAATTTATTGATAAACTTTTTACAAAGATTTTATTTTTGTGATAATTTATAAATGTACAAATAAGAGGATAATTAATTATGCCGACAAAAAATATCAATGATTTACCTACAGTTTATAATGCATTAGAAACAGAATCGGAAATTTATAAATTTTGGGAAGATAACGGTTTATTTAAAGCTGACGCTGACAGCCAAAAACCGGCCTATTCAATTGTAATTCCGCCTCCGAATGTAACAGGGGTTTTGCATATGGGGCACGCGTTGGATGAAACTTTGCAAGATATTTTGATTCGCTATCACAGAATGAGCGGATACGAAACTCTTTGGCTTCCGGGAACTGACCATGCAGGAATTGCAACCCAAAATGTCGTTGAAAAGAACTTAAGAGCTGAAGGTTTATCAAGATACGATTTGGGCAGAGAAAAATTTTTGGAAAAAACTTGGGAGTGGGCTAATGCACATAAATCAAGAATTTTAGATCAATGTAAACGCCTCGGCGCATCTTTTGATCGTTCAAGAGAAAGATTTACTTTTGATAAAGGCTGTTCTGATGCTGTCAAAGAGGTTTTTGTAAGACTTTATGAACAAGGTTTAATTTATAAAGGGAAATATATCGTAAATTGGTGTCCTCGCTGTAATTCCGCAATATCAGACGTTGAAACGGAATACGTAACAGAACACGGTCATATGTGGGAAATTTCTTACCCTCTAAAAAATGAATCAGGTGCAATTATTGTTGCCACAACAAGACCTGAAACAATGTTTGGAGATGTTGCAATTGCTGTTCACCCGTCAGATAAAAAATACTCTGAACTTATCGGTAAAAAAGTTATTGTTCCTTTATCGGGCAGAGAAATTCCTATTATTGCGGATGAATATGTAGACAAAACTTTTGGTACAGGTGCTGTTAAAATTACACCTGCACACGACCCCAATGACTTTGAAGTCGGAAAACGCCACGGCTTGAAACCTATTTGGGTTATTGATGAAACCGGTAAAATGAAAGAATGCGCAGAAGTTCCTAAAGAACTTCACGGACTTGACCGTTATGCTGCAAGAGAAAAAGTTGTCGGTATGCTTTCGTATGAAAATTTCTTATTAAGAATAAAAGATCACGAACATAATGTCGGCAAATGCCAAAGATGCGGAACTACAATAGAACCGTTATTATCAGAACAATGGTTTGTAAAAATGAAACCTTTAGCAAAAGAAGCAATTGCCGCCGTAAAAGACGGAAGAATTAAATTTATTCCTGAACGTTGGGAAAAGAATTATCTTGGCTGGATGGAAAATATAAGAGATTGGTGTATTTCCCGTCAATTGTGGTGGGGGCATCAAATACCGGCTTACCATAACAAAAAAACAGGTGAGATGATTGTTGCAAAACAAAACCCTGATCCGAATCTTTGGGAACAGGAAACTGATGTTTTAGATACATGGTTTTCTTCAGGTTTATGGCCGTTTTCTACTATGGGTTGGCCTAATACTGAAAGCAAAGATTTTAAAAAATTCTATCCGACTACAACTCTTGTAACAGGATTTGATATTATTTTCTTCTGGGTTGCAAGAATGATTACAATGGGATTGGAATTTACCGGAAAAGCACCTTTTTCCACTGTTTATATCCACGGTTTAATCAGAGATGAAAAAGGTCAAAAAATGTCTAAATCAAAAGGAAATACTATTGATCCCGTTGAAATTATTGATAAATACGGCTGTGACGCTTTAAGATTTACTATGACATCTCTTTGTACGTATGGCGGACAAGATATTAAAATCAGTGATGAAAGATTTGAATACGGAAGAAATTTTGCGAATAAAATTTGGAATGCATCTAGATTTGTTCTGATGAATCTTGACGGTATTGATAATAATGACATTGATTTTGAAAAACTTACTATCGCTGATAAATGGATTTTGGATAAATTGAATTCTGTAGCAAAAGAAGTTAACGAAGATATTAAAACTTACAGAATCGGCGAAACCGCTCACGTATTATACGATTTCTTCTGGAATTCTTATTGTGATTGGTATGTGGAAATTGCAAAAGTTCAATTGTCTGATGAAACATTAAAATTAAATACCCAGCGTGTTTTAAGATATGTTCTTGATATGTCATTAAGGCTTTTACATCCGATAATGCCGCATATTACCGAACGTGTTTGGCAATTGATTCCTTATTGCGGTTGTGAACAAGTCAAAGAATCTCAAGTTAAGGCTATTATGCTTGCTAAATACCCTGTTTTTGAATCCAGACTCGAATTTCCAAAAGAAAGTAAAGAAATGGAACTCGTTTTTGATACTATCACATCTTTAAGAAATTTGCGCCAAAGTTTTAATATTCCGCTAAGCTTGAAGTTTGATATCAAAATAGTTGCAAATTCCGAGCAAAAAGCTATTTTTGATGAAATTGAAAGCTACATTAAACGAATGGCTAAAGTCGAAAATATAAGCTACGCAGACCAAAATGAAACATTTGAAAAATCTGCAAGTGCGGTTGTTTCATCATCAAAAATTATCGTTCCTTTGGAAAATTTGATTGATTTTGAACAAGAAATTCAACGCCAACAGAAGAAATTCGATAAATTAGATAATGAGAAAAAATCTTTACAAGGCAGAATGAATAATTCAAAATTTGTAGATAATGCGCCAAAAGAACTTGTTGATCAAACTAAAGCTCGTATTGATGAAATTGAAATTCAGCAAAAAAATATTGAAGATTTGATTAAATCGTTAAAATAATTAATATTTTTTCTTAACGAAAATTAATAATTATTTACAATTTTTAAAAACTCTGCTACTATTATTACTAATTTAGTAAGTAGCAGATTAGTAACGGAGTTTTTATGACCAACGAAAAAGATTTAGATTTTGAGAAATTATTGGACCAATACGATTATAATTTCAAAAAAGGGGACTTAGTAAAAGGTAAAATTGCCGGATTTGACGGTTCAGGAGTGCTGGTTGATATTGGAGCAAAGACAACTGCAAAGTTGCCTGAATTTGAAGCTGTTGAAAAAGGTGAAACAATTCAAGATCTTTACAAAATAGGTGATGAATTTGAGTTTTTAATTATTCGTGATGAAGATGAAGACGGTCAATTTTTACTTTCTAAGAAAAAAGTTGATTTTGCTTATGCATGGAAAGAACTTGAAAAAATCAAAGAAGCCGGTGAAACAATAATGGCAACAGTAATAAGTGTTGTTAAAGGCGGTGTATTGGTTGAAGTTTCAGGGGTCAGAGGATTTGTTCCATCCAGTCAATTAAGAACTAAAGAAACAGAAATTGAAGCAGGCGGAAAAATTGAATTAAAAATTCTTACGCTTGATGCTAAACAAAACAACTTTATTTTATCGAATAAAAAAGCATATGAAGACCCGATAGAAGAAGTTCGTAAAAACGTGTTTGAACAAATAGAACCGGGACAGGTTGTAAAAGGCGAAGTAGTCAGAATTACTGATTTCGGAGCATTTATTGATATTGGTGGAGTTGATGGTTTGTTACCGTTATCTCAATTGTCTTGGCGTTGGATTGATCATCCTTCTGATATTTTAACAGTCGGTCAAAAAATTGATGTTGAAGTTATAGCTATTGATCAGGATAAACAAAGAGTTTCTTTGAGTTTAAAAAATTTAGAACCTGATCCTTGGGTTGAAGCCGAAAAACAAATTAAAGAAGGTGATTTGGTTGAAGGAACAATTACCAGAATTAAACATTTTGGTGCATTTGTAGAAGTATTTCCGGGCGTAGAAGCTCTGCTTCCTCATAATGAAGTTGTTGATTATCAAAATGACAAAGATATTATACTGAATGCCGGAGATAAAATTAGTACATATATTATCAAATTCAATCCGGCAGACAGAAGAATAGCCCTTTCAGTTCATGAAGCAACTGAAATTGAGATTGATAACGAATAAACAAATCTGTTAATAATTTAAAAAACCATTCTGATCTTATTTTCAGAATGGTTTTTTGTTATATTTCAAGATTTTTTAGGATATCAGTTAACGTTTTGGCGGATTTTTGTAAATTCGAAATTTCATCTTCACTTAGCTGAATCGGAACACGGGTTTCAAACCCATCTTTACCTACAATAGCAGGCATTGACAAAGAAATATCTTTTATCCCGTATTCACCGTGCATCATTGAAGAAACAGATAAAATTGATTTTTCATCTCTAATAATTGCTTCACAAATGCGTTTCACAGCCATTGCAACACCATAATAAGTTGCCTTTTTCTTTTTTATAATTTCATATGCACTGTTTTTAACATCCTCCGCGATCCTTTTCATATTATCAGTATGATCGCAGTGACCGCGCATTTCACAAAATTTATTTATCGGAACACCTGAAATATTTACTCCTGACCAAGCCGCAATTTCAGAATCTCCGTGTTCGCCGATAATAAATGCGTGTACACTTCTTGAATCAACATTCAAATGATTTCCGAGTTCATATTTTAATCGAGCAGTATCAAGAACTGTTCCTGATCCTATAACTTTATTTTCGGGCAAATTCGATAATCTTAACGCAACAGTTGTTAAAATATCCACAGGATTTGATACAACAAGCATTATTCCGTCAAAATTCCTTTTTGTAATTTCAGGAATTATTGATTTAAAAATTTCGGTATTTTTTTTAACCAAATCAAGCCTTGATTCTCCGACTTTTTGATTAGCGCCGGCAGTAATAATTATCAAAGATGCATTTTTAATATCATCGTAACCCCCTGAATATATCTTCATAGGTTTTGCAAAAGGAACACCGTGACTAATATCAAGCGCTTCCCCTTCGGCCTTAGCCGAATCATTATCAATCAAAACCATTTCTGAAAACAATCCTGACTGCATAATTGCAAAAGCACAAGCTGCACCTACAAATCCGCAGCCTATAATCACCACTTTGCGAACTTTTGAACATCCTAAACAATTTGTTTCCATTTAAAAATTCCTTTCTTTGGCATTTATTATATCAGAAGAATTTTTATTAAAACTTATCCAAACAGCATATAATTTAATATACCTAAATCTTTTATATTTGTTACAGTTTGCAGCATTATATGACCTGCGCACAGCTTATCAATAAGGCTCAAGGCTCCGCACTTGGCTCGCTTGCGCCGAACCACCATTTGAGTGTTTCTCGCCCTACTACAGATATGCAGGTGATGGATTAACAGGTAAAAGAGTTGTTAATACATTTGTCCCTAAAAATGACGTTATTATATCAGATGAACAAGAATTTTTAGAGTATTCCGATTTTTTAGTATTTTGTGACTTGAAATATAAAAAGTAACTTACCCTTGACATTATGTCTGCTATAGAGTACACTATAAGTATGGAACAAAGAATTGTTAAAATCGCTCAACTATCTAATGGCAAAACTCCTTTTATTGATTGGATTGAGACTTTAGATAAGGTTACAAAATCTCGTGTTCAATCAAGATTAACGAGGTTACTGGAAAACAACTTTGGCGACCATAAGAAAATTGATAATGAAATATCTGAACTCAGGTTGAAATTCGGCTCAGGTTACAGAATTTATTACACCGAAATAGATAATGTAATTGTACTATTAATAAATGGTGGTGATAAATCAACTCAAAGCAAAGATATTCAAAAAGCAAAAGATATACTTCAAGAATGGAGAAACATACAATGAAAGAACTTAAAAATACAATAGATTTAGAAAATTATATAGTAAATGACTTAAAAACAGATGAAGATATTAAGTTGTACTTAAATTCGAGTCTAAAAGACTATTTGGAAGATGGCGATTTTAATTCATTCTATCGTGCATTAGAAATTGTAATTAAGGCAAAAGACACAATTGCAGGTTTTGCAAAAAAAGTTGGCATGTCCAGAGCACATCTTTACAGTATCTTCAAATCGGAAAAAGAACCAAAATTCTCAACAATAGCAAAGATTTTTCAAGAACTTGGCTATGAATTAGAAGTAGCATAATTTTCTAATTCTCGAACTCGCTAAAATCCAATAATTACTATAAAGGACAGGATAATTTTTTATCCTGTCCTTTATGGTGGGCCGCAGTGGACTTGTCTTGCTGCGCTCGCCTTCGACGTGACTCCGCTTGAGC
>CAMNNA010000080.1 GCA_946545285.1 uncultured cyanobacterium
ATTGTAACAAAATGTAAAGATGAATTTCAAAACCCCCGAAACCCAGTTATACTCTGCTATATGATATGATGTGGCGGGGTGGGGTGGTGTCAATTTCTTTTCGCCCAAATTTTTTATTCCTGTATAAGAGATTCGATTTACAAGAGTATAAAAATACGAAAGGAGATTATTATGGTTGAGGGTGTTCCTCCAAGTTCAAAAAAAAGTTTTATTTTCTCAAAAGATATGACACATGATCAAGTAATTGAAACAGCTAAGAAATTAGGTGCCGATGAAAAAACGATAAAGTCTTTGGAAGGGGCTATGGCCAATGATACTGACAAGGTTGTATCTAACAATGTAGAAGCAGAAATGCTTCATTCTATATTTGATCCTAAATATAAAATGAAAAGTGTAACGAAAGATAATGGTATTGTTAATGCCCACAACAATGATGAATCTTTTAATGAGTATACTTTAATCGATGAGGATACTGACGTAAGTCATTCTTCTAGTTGGTGGCAACTCAATGATAGATGTGCAACGAACGAATCATATTATTTTGATCATGAAAATAACGTGTCGTATTTTCTTCGCGATAATGATGGAGATGGCAGACCTGATAATTATAAAGAAATAAAGGGCTTTTCAGAGCGTCTAAGATATATTGCTTTGAAATTATTTAATAAATAGATTTTGATAATTTTAACTTATTGTGATTGTGTATATAAATTACACTATTAATTATTTATAAAAGCAGAATGTAACGAGGCATTCTGCTTTTAATTATTGTACAAAATATTTTATTTGTGCGGGTTTAAAACATTTTTCCCCGTTGTGATTTAATATTTTCGATTTGGTTTTTGTAATCAGATGTTGTAAGTTCGCCGACTGATTTATAAAGATTCAAAATCGCGTTTTGAATATTATCAGAATTCATTTCTACCATATCTGATGCCATTTCTGTATTTGACATTGCAAGTCTTGTCATATCGCGAAATCCTGAAGATGCAATTTCGAGAGCTAAATCATTGTTTTGTGCGGATTTAAAGATTGCCTGTGAAATTACCATTGGCATATGTGAAATTAGTGCAACAGCTTGGTCATGCTTATCAGGTGTTGTTATTATTGGTGTTGCGCCTAATTCTTTTATTATATTAATTAATTTTTCATCTGTTCCGAAAACCGGCGTCAGAACCCATTTTGCGCCATTAAATAACCCTTCAAATGAATTTTCAAATCCTTGTTTTTCTGTTCCTGCCATCGGGTGTGACGGTATAAATTTATATGGTCGTTTTTTTGTGCAAACAAATCTTTTCAAAGAACAAACATCTGTTACAATTGTTTCGGGGGTTAAAAATTTTTCCAATTCGTCAAGAATTTTCATTGTTTTGTTCATCGCGGAGCAGACAAAAACCAATTCGCAATCTTTTAATACTTCATAATTTTTGTAAATTCTTTCCCCGTTTTGGGATTTTGAAATTCCGATAACATCATATCCAAGTTTAATTAAATCTTTAAAAATTGACCCGCCTATTAATCCTAATCCAACTATTCCTATTTTCATGAAATTTTCTCCTTAATGTTTGCACCCCGAACACGACCCGCATCCGCCGGAATTACAGCCTCTTAATTTACCCCCGAATAGATCTTTGAAATCAAAGACTTCGTTATTTAATATTGAATCTGCAACATATGGAATTAAATATAGCGCTGTTTGTTCTATTTCTTCACGAATCTCATCTAAATGTGAATCAATACCGATTAAAACAGGGTATTGCGCGATAATTTTTTTCTTATCACCCATTTTATAAATCGTAATTCCGCTTACTTTTACTCCTGCTAAAAAAGCTTCTTTTATCGCATTTTCGCAGTCAAATGAAGGCAGTAAAGAAGGATGTATATTTATAAATTTTTCTGAATTTAACAGGCTTTTATCTATTTCTTCCCAAAAATCATACACTAAAATAAGACTGTATTCATCAAGATTAAATCCTTTTAAATTCGTAAAAAATTCTGTTTCTTGGTTTAAAACTGATTCCAATTTATCTGTAAAATCGTTTTTGTTTGAACTTAAAACGGCGATTTTTGCCAATTTAGTTGTTTCCTTCCATTATATTTATCAGATTCTTGTGTAATTTTACATTGTGTACTCTTATATAGTCAATATTTTCATTAATTAAAATACTGTTTAGCGCAAGAGTGTAAATATCTTTTTCTTCATTTTGTTTGTTTGGCATATTTAACAGACTCTTTCTTGATAGACCAATCATAACAGGATATCCAAGACTTTGAAATTCTTTAAATCTTTTAATTATTTCAAAATTCTGTTCTTTTGTTTTGCCAAAACCAATTCCGGGGTCTAAAATTATATTTTCCGGTTTTATACCTAATTCGATGGCTTTTATTGTCTTTGAATGAAGATTTTTTATAATATCATCTGTTAAATTTTCGTAATTGGTATAATTTTGCATAACATCAGGCGTTGCGCTTGAATGTTGTATAACGATTTTCACATTTGGATTTTGGGCTAAAACAATCGGCATTTGAGGATCATAGTCAAATCCCGAAACATCATTTATAATATTTGCCCCTAATTCAATACATTTTTGTGCAACTTCACTATTACGTGTGTCAATACTTATAGGAATGTTAATATTATTGTTGTTTATGTATTCCAAAATAGGGAATAATTTTTCAAGCTGGTCTTTTGCGCAAACTGCTTCTGAATTCGGGCGGGTGGATTCTGCTCCGATATCTATTATATCAGCCCCGTCTTGAATTAATTGATTCAGATGTTTTATCCCATCTTCTCTATCATAAAAATCTCCGCCGTCAGAAAAAGAATCTTTCGTAACATTTAAGATTCCCATAATTTTTGTTTTATGCGTTGTTGTATTTAATTGAGATTTAATTTTTTCACCTAAATGTTTCAATCCAAACGGCTGAAATTCAAGCTTTTGTGCAATTTTATTTAATTGAGCAAAGCTTCCTCCCAAAATACAATCAGAACATTGTGCTTTTCCTGTAATAACTTCTTTATGTGTTGCACAATCTGCCCCGACAGACAGTGCGGTTTGTTTTAAAATGTTTGCCTGTGCAACTGTTAAATCGAATATTTTAAAATTTTGGTATTCAAATTTTGAGCAGGCTTGTTTTGCGTAATTTTTGTCAAACCCGATTGATAAAATTTCTGTTTCTAAATTATTTGTATAAAGTTTTTTCAAAAAGAAATCGTGCATAAACTAATTTTAGCACGATTTTTTTTTATAACAATTGTATTAATTACCTAAGCCGCATAACCTGATTTTAAATCATGAAAAGCTGTTTTTGCAGTATTTGCGGTTTTGGATAACCCTGTAATAAGAACGAAAAACGCCATTGTTCCTCCAAAAACAGAAGATATTCCGCCAAGAAACTTACTTCTGATAATCGGACCTAAAATTTTGTTATTTCTGTATTTCATAGCACCGGCAACAAAATCTCTGGTAAATTTTACAAAATTTTTCTGAAATTTTGCCATAATACCTGATGCTTCTCTTACGTTATGTGCTGCAGTGCGGGTAACTTTTGAACTGTTTTTCATCATAGTTCCGAGCATGTCTTTTTTGCTTGCCATATGAGAGATTCTTGCGCCGCCATATCCTGCTGCTCCGACTCCTGCGGCTACTTCTTGAGTTTTTCGCCTGTCATTATTGTTGTTATTTGAGTATAAACCTATTTTAGCAACCGGCATTATTCATCTCCTTCATAATCAAAACTGTCTTGATTATCATTTTTTACAGCCTGATATGCTCCTGCAACACCTGATCCTGTTCCTAATGTTGCGGCTGTTGCATTTGTTGCTTTTTCATAGGTAACTTTTCCGACTTTTTCTTTGAATTTTTTAATTAAAGCGGACGTTCCTTCTTTTACATAATTATATATTGCGGCAATCTTTTTACCGTATTTGTTTTCTGTGAAAAATTTGTTAATCGGAGCCATAAATTTTTGATATCTTTCGTTAGCTTTTAATTTTTTCATTTGTTTATAAATACCGATTTTTGCAATTCTTTGTGTGCGTTTTGCACCATTTTTTATAGGTGTTAAAAGATTTATAGCACTTTTTACGGCTTCATTGTTCATAATTTTACCGTGAGCGCTTTTTAGGATTTTTGCCCCCTTAGTTGTTGCCCAAAATACTGCTACACCGTCTAAAACAACTGTTGCTACCGTTCCTAAAACTTTAAAAACTTTTTTTACGCTGTTTGGAACATTTACATCATCCATAACTTCATCTATGGATTCTTTAGTTTCGCGAACAAAGTCTTTTGCATCATTGTATTTTTCATCTGCAAATTCACCGATTTCTTCGTGTGATTTGAATGCAGGTCTATAACTTTGTTTTAGTGCTCCTGTTGTGATTTTTGGTTGGATTGTTAACATCATAATTATTTCTCCGTATTTCACAGGGCATAAACCCCCTGAAAACTTTTTTTTGCTAATAATATTTTTTATCATTAACAAAATTTTACAAACCCTTTACGGATATATTATTACATATCCGTAAATCTTTGTAAAGTGTCTGAATGTTTTTCAAAATTTATTCCCTGATATGAATTTCTTTTCAAAAATTCTTTGTCAATTTTATTTAGGCAGTCTAATTTAGCCCCAAGCCATCTTGGAGCTATAAGAGTTTTTCTGTAACCGTTTCCTGCAAGGCGGTGTATAGTTGTTTTAGGGTCTAATATTTCCAAAAAATCACAAACCAAATTCACATATTCATCTTCGCTCATAAAATCAATTTCTTTATTTTCGTACATTTTAGCTAATTTTGTACCTTCTAATGCGCAAAGCATGTGAATTTTTACTCCGTCAATACCTAAATTTGCAAGTTTTTCTGCTGTTTGCAGAATTTCTTCTTTTGTTTCCCAAAGTCCAAAAATTACGTGTACGCAAACGTTGATTCCTTTTTCTTTTGTTTTTTCATAAGCGCGCAAAAAGCAATCATAGTCGTGTCCGCGGTTAATTTTTAATAATGTTTTGTTATGAGAAGATTGCAGTCCGTATTCAACCCAAGTATAATAATCTTTCGAAATATCCGAAATTAAATTCAATTTATCCTCATCCACGCAATCAGGTCTTGTACCTATCGAAATTCCGACTATATCAGGATGATTGAGAGAAGATTTATATATTTTTTCCAATTCTGATACGGGTTTGTATGTATTTGAAAATGCCTGAAAATAAGACATAAATTTTTGTGCTTTAAATCGCTCGGATAGGGTTTTTATCCCTTGTTCCACTTGTTGTTCTATAGTTAAAAGATTTGAATGTGCGCGGGAAAAACTTCCTGCATCATCACAAAATATGCATCCGCCATCTGAAATTGTTCCGTCACGATTCGGGCAGGAAAAACCTGCATCTATAGTAATTTTATAGACTTTAGCTCCAAACTTATTTTTTAAATACGCGCTGAATTGGTTATAGCGTTTATCTGTGCCGTTAAACAAAACCAATTATTCGCCTTGTTCTTCTTCATCTTTAATCGGATAAACGTAGTGTTCTCCGCAGTTTGGACAAACAACTTCCTGTTGTTTTCCGTTTTCTAACTGTGCAACTTCAAACAAACATTTACATCCTGATTGCACACAGCGAATTGCCCAAGTAGGTCTTATTAATCTAGCCATTTTAAACCCTCATTTTCTTGTAATTACAAGTTAATCTTAGCATTGTTCAAGTTATCTTGCAAGTTTGTTTAAATTATTATTCTCAAAATTTATTGGATAACAGATGATGCGATATTTTTATTTAACTCGCAAAGTTCTTTCCCCAATTGAGTTATAGACCCTGCGCCAAGTCCTATTACAACATCATCTTTTCTTAAAATAGGGAATAATTTTTGAGAAACTTCCTTCATTGTTCCTTTAAAATATTCACAATCTATATCAAATTTTTCTTTTAATTCATTTACAAAAGCCTCTGAAGTTATTCCTTCTAAAGGCGATTCGCTTGCAGCATAAACATCTGTCACAATAAGCTTATCAACATCATTGAATGACGTCATAAATTCATTCCACAGATTTTGAAATCTTGTGTATCTGTGCGGTTGAAATACTGCGATAATTCTTTTATTTTTGAACGATCTTGAACAAGACAGTGTTGCTTTAATTTCTGTCGGATGGTGTGCATAATCATCATAAACTTCAATTCCGTTGAATTCGCAAACTTTTTCAAATCTTCTTCCCATACCGGTAAAAGTTGCAAAATGAAGATTTATAAGGTTCATATCAATGTTTGATGAATGCAGTGCAGCCCAAACAGCCAGTGAATTATACACATTATGCACTCCTTTAAGGCAAATTTTTAAATTAGTTTGAAATTCCCCCTTATAGTAAATGTCAAATGTTGTGAATTCATTTCCGTAAATAACATTTTTTGCACAGTAATCTGTATTTCCGCCTATTGAATAAGTAATAAATTTTTCGTTATTATTTAATTTATGATCTGCAAAATATTTTACAAGTCTTTTAACCCCGTCATTATCGGTATTTGCAAGTACAATTCCGCCTTTTCTCATATGAGATAAAAATGATTCAAAAGTTTCCAAAATCGACTCTAACCCATTTATGTAAAAATCCAAATGATCTGGTTCTAAATTATTTACAACAACCAAATTCGGACTGTATTTAACAATTGTTCCGTCGCTTTCGTCAAGTTCTGCGATAAAAAAGCCTTCACCAGTAGAATTTGCGTTTGTATTAAGTTCAGGAATGATACCTCCGACAATGTAAGAAGGTTTTAATCCTGCCTTATCCAAAACATATGAACATAGCCCTGATGTTGTTGTTTTCCCATGAGTTCCTGAAAAACCGATAAAATATTTTTCGTTTTGCGAAATTTCTGCTAATAAATCGGATCTGTGCCAAATTGGTAAATTCAAACGTTTCGCCTTTTGAATTTCAGGGTTTGAATCCTTAATTGCTGTACTTGCAACAACTATACAATCATCAGGTAAATTTGATTCATCATGCCCAATATATACTTTCGCACCTAATTCTTTAACACTTTTTACGTATTTACTGTCGCTTATATCAGAGCCGGAAACTTCATACCCGTTTTGCAAAAGATACTTTGCAAGCCCGCTCATTCCTACTCCGCCTATTGCTATAAAATGATATTTCTTATTCAAAACTTTTATCCCTATTCTATTTAAATAACTTATCCAATAGAATTATATTACATAAAAATTTTAAATATCGGAATTTTATATTTTTTTAACATGGGCTTGCGAAGTATAGAAAAATAGTTTATAATAAAAGAGTATAACCGGCAAACAATGGCACGGGAAATGAGGAGTTAAGTTAAAAATGAATTTTTCATTCAAAAATGACAGTAAAGC
>CAMNNA010000081.1 GCA_946545285.1 uncultured cyanobacterium
AAATCAATCAAAGATTTAGGTGACATCAGGGGTAAAAGAGCGTTAGTAAGAGTTGACGTTAACGTACCATTAGATGAAAACAAGAATGTAACTGACGATACAAGAATTCAAGCTATCGTTCCGACGGTTAATTTTTTAACTGAACGTGGTGCAAAAGTTATTCTTATGGCACACTTAGGTCGTCCAAAGGGTGAAAGAAATATGGAATTTTCTCTTGCTCCTGTTGCAAAATATATGAGCAAAGTTTTTGGTCAAGAAATCGTATTTATTCCCTCAGTTGAAGAAGCAGCACCTTATGTTGAAAAATTGCAAGACGGTCAGATTGCATTATTAGAAAATATAAGATTCTATAAAGCTGAAGAAGCAAAAGATGATGATATGACATTTGCTAATGAAATTGCAAAGTTAGGTGATTTTTATGTAAATGACGCATTTGGCGCAGCTCACAGAAACCACACGTCAACTGCAAAATTAGCAAAAGTTGTTAAACCTGCTGTTTCAGGATTATTGATGGAAAAAGAAATCAGATGTTTATCTCAAGCATTAGATAATCCTACAAGACCATTTACTGCAATTGTAGGCGGTGCGAAAGTTTCATCTAAAATCGGTGTTTTAGAAAACTTGTTAGACAAAGTTGATAATATGATTATCGGCGGCGGTATGGCTTATACATTTGTAAAAGCTAACGGCGGTAAAATTGGTAATTCAATTTGCGAAGATGATCAAATCGAAACTGCTAAGGCTATTGAAGCTAAAGCAGCAGCCAAGGGCGTAAAACTTGTTATGGCAACTGATGTTTTGGTAGCTGATGATTTTTCTGGAAACGGGACAAATAAATTTGTTAAAATTAACGAAATTCCGGACGGATTTGAAGGTGTTGACGCTGGTGAAGAATCAAGAAAAGCGTTTGCGGATGTAATTAAATCTTCAAAAACTATTTTGATGAATGGACCGGTTGGGGCATTTGAAAATCCTAAGTTTGCAGAAGGTACAAAAGCAGTTTTGGCTGCTGTTGTTGAAGCAACAAAAAATGGTGCAACTTCTGTTATCGGCGGTGGTGATTCTGTTTCTGCCGCAAAAAAATTCTTCAAAGCAGAAGATTTTACGCACGTTTCAACCGGCGGCGGTGCATCATTAGAATTCATTGAAGGTAAAGTATTACCGGGCGTTGCAGCATTAGATGAAGTTTAATTTGAACTAAAACATACTAAACAGGACTCTTTTTTTAATAAAGAGTTCTGTTTTTTTGTAATAAAATATTATTATGAAATCGATACAATACTATGGACCCGGAAATATAAAGTGTGAAGAAGTAATGATAAAGCCGCCGCAAAAAGGAGAGGTTGTTGTTAAAGTTATGTCTGCATTAACCTGCGGAACTGATGTAAAAACATTTCGCAGAGGTCATCCGGTCTTAATAAAAAATATTCCGTCAGGATTTGGACATGAATTTTCAGGAATAGTTGAAAAAGTCGCAGAAGGAGTTGAAAATTTTAAAACCGGAGATAGAGTTGTTGCAGCGAATTCCGCACCATGCGGTGAGTGTTTTTACTGCAAAAAAGGACAATATAATTTATGCGAAAATTTAGATTTATTAAATGGTGCTTATGCGCAATATATTACTGTTCCTGCAAGAATCGTTGAAAAAAATATGCTGATTTTACCTGATAATTTGAGTTTTGATAAAGCAGCATTTTGTGAACCTTTGGCAAATGTAGTACACGGTGCATTCAGAACGGGAATCAAAAAAGGTGATAGCGTAGGAATTATTGGAATCGGACCGATTGGATTAATGTTTGCGCGCGTAGCCAAACTTATGGGTGCAAGGGTAATTGTCGGAGGTCGAAATCCTATAAAATTAAAAATGGCAGAAGATTTTGCGCATGCTGATGAAATTATTGATTTAAAAAAATATCCAAATCCTGAAAAAATCTTCAAAGATTTTTCAGATGGTAAAAAAGGGCTTGATGTCGCAATAGAATGTGTCGGACTACCGGAAATTTGGGAACAAGTTTTTTCATTAGTTCGTCCCGGCGGAACTGTTCACTTTTTTGGCGGTTGTAAATCAGGTTCAAAAGTTACATTTGACACGACAAAAATGCATTACGGCGATATAAAAATTATGAGCGTATTTCACCATACTCCACAATACTTTAGAAAAGCACTTGAATATATCGCATCAGGCGAAGTTGAAGTAGAAAAATTAATAACAGAAACACTCCCGCTTGAAAAAGTCGAATGGGCAATGAAAGAACATATTGAAGGACGTGCAATAAAATTTTTAATAAAACCTTGGGGTTAGAGTCAGGGGTAAATCCGCATGCGCAAATTCTTATGTACCGGTAACAATTTTATGGTAATTTTTTGTTAAGCAGCAGCAGGTATTTATGCAGATTTAAACGGGATAAAAAATAAACCAAATAAACTTGGAAAAGACATATTCTTTCTCGCTATTTTTAAATATAAAGAACCTGCGTTAGCATTTTCAGGAACATATAATTCCAATGATATGCAATTTGAAAAAGAGCCAAATGATGACAGGGATGTATTGTTAGGGAACAAAAACGCTAAATACGCAAGGTGGGGAACGAAAAGAAATGCATGCTCAAAAACCTTACCGGATTCTGCCTGTTCATTTTGCGGGAGAATAATTCAATTAGACAATTGGGAAATCAAAGATGATTATCCATGGTAATCATACTAGCTAACTTTACAAGTTTTACTTACATAAGACATGATAAAATCCGTAACATCATTTTCAATATTAACTCCAAAATGACCGTTAATTTCTTTTATAAAATAGCATGGACTTGTCACATTAATTTCAATAATTTTTTCATCAATTACATCAAGTCCTGCCATACAAATTCCCATAGAATTAAGTTTTTTAGCAACCGGGGTAAATTTTTCTAATTCGGAATCAGATAAAACAGCTTTTAGAATATTGGAATCAGAATGTTCACAAAATTTAAAGTCATTATTACTTGGAACTTTTTGCACACAATAAGGAAGAACTTTATCGCCTAAAAATAAAACGCGTTTGTCTCCATATTTTGCACCTTCAAGATATTTTTGAACCATAACAATCTGTGTTCCGTTTTTAGTCATCTGGTTAATAATGACAGCAGTATTTTTGTCTCCTTTTTTCAAGTACATTACCCCGCCGCCAAAACACTGATTTAAAGGTTTTAAAATAATTTCATCATTTTTATTTAAAAATTCTAAAATATCACTAAAGCTTGATGTAACAATATGCTCAGGCATTAAATCTGAAAATAATGATGCGTGAAGTTTTTCGTTAAAATTTCTGATTGATTTTGGATCATTTAAAATTACTGTTTTATTTCTGTCAACAAAATCAAATATGTAAGTTGCATTTATATAATCCAAATCAACAGGAGGATCCGGCCTGAACATAACAAGGTCAAAATTTTCTATTGCTATTTTGTTTAAAAGATCTTTATTATAAAAAATATTTTCATCTTTTAAATACGAATTATAACAATGCGTAAAGGCAATTTTTCCTTCTAAACACAAATTGTCAATTGTGGTAATACAAACATCACAATTCCTTTCTAAAAGTGATTTTATAATCCAAAAATTTGTTACCAAATTATTAAACTCAAAATATTTCAATTCAATTCTGTCGATTATAAATAAAACTTTCATAAAACTCCTTTAAAATAGTTATTTCTGATTTGATTCTGTACCTATGGGGTTGATAATATTGCAAGCAGTATTATTAAAAGAAATAAGTCTTGCAAATTGTTCCAAATCAGCCTGAATTTCAGGAAATGTCCCATAATGCATAGGAATTACTGTTTTAACACCGAGCCATTTGGCAGCAACAGCAGCATGCTCAACATCCATTGTATAATTACCGCCAATAGGTAAAATTGCAACTTGAGGAGTATACAATTCTTTAATCGTTTTCATTTCACCGGTTAAACAAGTATCACCGGCATGATAAATTCTTATACCTTCAACATCAAAAACTATACCTGCCGCACACCCGCCATAACGACCGTCAGGCAGAGAACTTGAGTGAAAAGCCGGAACAAAAACAGCTCTGCCCCAAGAATAATTAAGCCAACCGCCAAGATTTATTGATTTGGTTTTTACTCCTTGTTCTTTACACCATTGCGCAAGTTCTGCAACAGCAGTAATAGCAACATCTTTGCCTTTCGCGATTTCAATACAATTTCCTATATGATCACCGTGTGCGTGAGTTAATAAAATGTCTTTAATTGGTTCATCTCTCCAATTATAATTTTCATTTTTATCAACCCAAGGATCAATTAATACAGCATTTTCACCATTTGTAATTTGAAAAGCACTATGTCCGATATATTTTAAATCAATCATATTCAACTCCTTAATTTTATTGTTCAAATCTTACATGTTTTATTATAAAATAAACATATGGAAAAATACGAAAAGGAAATGCGTCTTTGCATAAATTTTGCCAGAAAAGGGGAGGGAAAAACATCCCCAAACCCGATGGTCGGATGTGTAATTTTATCAAAAGCCGGAGAAATAATTTCAACCGGATATCACAAAAAATACGGTGAAAATCATGCAGAGCGCGATGCCTTGCTAAAACCAATTAACGCAAAAGGTTCAACATTAGTTGTAAATTTAGAGCCCTGTAATCATTATGGAAAAACCCCCCCCTGTACTGATTTGATAATTGAAAAGGGTGTAAAAAGGGTGGTTTACGGAATGAAAGACCCGAATCCGCTTGTAAGCGGTAAGGGAATAAAAAAACTAATAGAACTCGGGATAGAGGTTGTAGGTCCGATATTAGAAAAAGAGTGCAGAGATTTAAATGAAATTTTTGTAAAAAATCAAGAAGAAAAATTACCTTTTATAGCTATAAAAACGGCAACAACATTGGATGGCAAAATTGCGGATTCAAAAGGAAATTCAAAGTGGATTACGACTGAAAAATCAAGAAAATATTCTAAAAAACTTCGAAAAAGATATGATGCAATACTAACCTCATCAAAAACAGTTATTACAGACAACCCTCAAATGATGCATAAGAAAAAAATAATTTTAGATCGCAATTTAAGGACTGATTTGAGTTATGAAATTTATAAGCAAGGAGAAATTTTAGTTTTTCATTCTGATAAAATTAAACCGGAAGTTCAAAAGAAAAATGTGTTATATATTCCAACTCCTGAGATTAATGAAAAACTTGATATAGGATTTATAATGCATAAAATTTTTGACTTAGGAATAATGAGTGTGTTTGTGGAATCCGGCGGAGATTTAGGTGGTAGTTTTTTGCCTTATGCAGATAAGATTTATCATTTTATCGCGCCCAAAATACTTGGTGATAATATTGGGAAATCGTGTTTTAACGGACTGACAGACAATGATATATCAAATTGTTTTGAATTTGAATTAGAACGTATAAAAAAAATTGGGAACGATATCTTAAATATTTATAAAAGGTAGATTTACAAGAAAATATTTTCGTGATAGAATCATAACACACAAGTGCGGTTGGCACTCTGCCGAACAAAACAATTGAGTATTGTTTTGTGAGAGGGGTAGCGCATCCGATGAAAACGAAGTTTTCAGTAATAATTTAATATTAGGGCGGTTGGCACAGTTGGTAGCGCATCACATCGACATTGTGGGGGTCGCTGGTTCGAGTCCAGTACCGCCCAGTTAAAAGAAACAGCGGAAAGCTGTTTCTTTTTGTTGTACTGACGAGAACCAACAAAGCGGAAGCTTTGTCGTGGTTTGAGCGGGAGTGAGCCGAGTGCGAAGCCTTTTTGCCGGTGCAAACAAGCACAGAAGGCAAAAAACCGAAGACACGTTAAAGTCGAACGACCAAGACAGATAGTAGGGTTGACTTTAGTCAACCAAAATAAAATGGTAGACTGAAGTCTACCCTACCGCTACCAACATACCTATTAATCCATAACACACATTCTTAGAGCTCCATCTGCTCGATTAGTATTTTGAACTTGTGGACCATCTCCAGAATTGGAAAAAGACATTACATACGAAGAATTTGAATCATATCCCTCGTTTGACCATGCTCTAAATCCTTGAGAATAATTTCCAAATATCGGTTGCATATCTTTTGGTATAGATAAGACTTTAACGGTAATTTTAGTACCAGAATCATCGTATAATTCATCAACATAAAATTTATCTGCAAGCAATTCTAATTCCCTTATGCTTGGTAACCTTCCGCCTGTTGAACCGCATTCAATCGCTGCCACAAGCCATGCGTCACCACCCACATGACAAGAAGAACCTGTATTCCCTGTTATATTAATCGGAATTACTTGATTATATCCTGTTCCATACAAATTATCTACGTCTACATATTTTTTTGTAGACATTATTGATGAACATACTTCATTATCCTGTTCAATTTTACGGCTTTTAAGCATACTATCCGTTGTCAAAGTACTTCCTACTAATCCCGAAAAACATACTCCGCCTGATTCAAACCAGCATGACTTTATTTCTCCATAACCGTTTGCTCTGAAACTTATTACATCAACTCCCAATTTATTCGGTCCTTTTTTGCCGTTGATATCATAAATTCCTGCAATGCACGCGCTTGTTTCTGACATTCCTTCTTTTGTTGTTTCATATGGTCTGTCAGGATCAAATAGGGTGCAATTTTTGTTATACGCTAGCATCATCGGTGTGCCGTTTGCGAAAATCACCCCGATAACTTCCGCATACTGAGAATTTTTACCCATTTGGAAGGCTTTTGTCCCATCAACCTGCTTTTTTACTTCTATTTCAACATCATCTTTATCTTCCCCCGGTGAAACCGTAACTTTTTCATACGGCCAGCATTTTAAAAGTTCGTTAGAATCGCATTTTGATATAATTTTCATATCTTTTGAAAGTTCATCAATAAATGCTGATGTTGTTGGATAATTTTGTAATAAAGCACCACGAACTTGCATTCCTTCTGTGCCTTGATTAATCTTGCGCTGAATAACTTGGATTTGACGTTCAACTACTTTGTCATGGATATTACTAATCAATGTCGGTAATGTCAATGCTGCAACTACTCCGATTACGCCAAGGACTATTAGAACTTCTGCCAATGTAAAGCCTTTTTTCTTTTTTGTCATAACATTTCTCCTTTTATGTAATTTTGTTACGGAATTCGTTATTATAACATAACGAACATTCCTT
>CAMNNA010000082.1 GCA_946545285.1 uncultured cyanobacterium
ATTAAAAAAATATAATATATCTCAAACTCTTGATTTGCGCGGGTATAGAGTGGAAGAAGCACTGGATGAAGTAGAAAATTACTTAGATACTGCAAGCCTTGCAAATTTATCCCCTGTATTTATAATCCACGGTCACGGAACAGGTGCGCTAAAACAAGCCGTGAGGGAGTATTTAAACAATTCCCCTTATGTCTCAACATATCGCCCCGGAAATGAATCAGAAGGCGGTGACGGTGTTTGCGTTGTGGAGATAAAGTAAATATTTATTTGCCGACACAAATAACACTTCTTTTATATCTTGTACTAACATAGTCATTGTAAACGAAACCATCGTTAAATTTAATAGCCCCGCCACTTCTGTATCCGACAACGGTTTTTTCCCAAAAATAATCATCTTCATTTGCTTTTGAATTAATATCAGCAATGAGCTTATTATTTTTTGGATACATTGAGCATTCATTAGTAGTATTTAAGTTCTTATTAGTATATGATTTTCCCGGATTCATTTGACACCAAATTTCTATCAAGACATTTCTTGTCGGTAATTCCATTCCTATATCTTCGCAATATTTAATAGCCGTTGCCCAATAATTATTATTACAATCTGTATTTTTATCATCAGTTCTTGGATCATATTTGTGGTATTGGCTGTTTTCACATGTATTTAAGACTCCATTTGAATAATAATTTGCCCCGGCAACTTTATATGATTTATATCCGTTAATAAAAGGATTTAAAAATCCGTCAGGGGCAGGATAATCTCCAAGTCTGTTTACTTCTCCCAAAAATTGGATATCTGTTGATGTTTGATTGGTATTATCATCTTTTGATGAAATAAATTTATTCGGATTTCTTGTCCCGTTATAATCATAAAGTCCTGATATACATCCTGTTGAATTTGCTCTGCCGTCCCCGTCATCTATATTGCAATTTTTCTTATACATAATAATATATGGAACTCCGTCTCCGGATACAAATGAAATAGGATAACTATAATCATATGAGTTCAAACCAAAAGATTCAGGATTTTTTAAATCAGCGATATTAACTGATTTTTCACCTTCTTCAGTGTCAATTTTAATTTTATCATATGGCCAGCATTTTGAAATATTTTCACCTTTGCACCAATTAGAAATTTTATAGTGTTCTGATAATGCTTTCACAAAATCTTCCGTTGTTTCATACCCGTTAATTTGCCCAAGTACCATAAGTTTATCTGTGCCTTGAACAAGTTTTGCATTGATATTTTTAATTCGGTTAGTTTTAATTTTATCCGTAACATTACTGATCAAAGTCGGAAGTGTCAGCGCTGCGACTACACCGATTACCCCCAAAGCAATCAGCACTTCCGCCAAAGTGAACGCTAAACGCATAAAAACTGATTCATTAATTTTGTAAAAACTTTTCATACTATAAATCTCCTTTTGTAATGTGTTATCTTACATAATTAATTATATTATTGTTGCAATAATTGAATATGTCAAGGCTTGTAACACTGGGAGAAAATATTAAAAAATACCGAAAATTAAGAAAGCTTTCGCAAAATCAACTTGCAGAAATGATTGAAATATCCCGAGAACATTTGGCATGTATCGAAATAGGAAAAGAGTATACTAGTTTAAGAAAATTATTTCTAATTGCAGATACTTTAAATATTCCCGTAAAGGATCTAGTAAATTTTGATTAATATTTATTTTGATTTAATTTCTTTAAAAAATTCATTGGAAATTAATTGTGAATATTTTCCGTTTTGATTAGCAGAAACAAGGATTTTTTCATTTCCTTTATCATCTTGAGTCACAGAAATTACCCCCGATATCACACCGTTAGGAATCTTTTTAATTTTTGCCTCAAATTTTACGTAAGGAATTGTTTTTCCAAAAGAAGTCATCGTTCCTTTTTCAACAATTTTAAAATCTTCTATTGCTGCCGATTGATACTTGAATTTTGAAATTGCCTTTTTAATTCTAAATTCAGAGTCATCTGCTTCAATATCCGATTGTTTTAAAATAGGTTTTGTTCCGGAATCAACAACAATCATTTTCTGCCCGCTTGCTTTATGTTCAGCCAAAACAGCATTATACCCTAATATTGCGGCTGTTTTTTCTATTTCAAATTCTTTATTAATTTTAGAAAAATCACCGACTTTTTGAGCTTTTTCCATAACTGTTTCTTTTTTGGGATGTAAAAGGTCGTTTATTTGGGTTTTCAATAATCCATTGCCGCTAAAGGCTGCAAACCCTGCAATTACAACGGTTAAGAAAAATGCTCTTGTTATATTTTTTAAACAACTCATGTTGAATTCCCTTTATTTTTATACCAATATTATATTATGGCAAACAATGAAATCAACAATATTAAAAGTAGCGAAGTAAATATAGAAGATGCAACCCCATTTATGAAACAGTATTTGGAGATGAAAAGACAAAATCCGGATATTATTTTGTGGTATAGGTTAGGAGATTTTTTTGAAACTTTTTTTGAAGATGCTTATATTATGTCAAAAGAGTTGGAATTGACTTTAACAGGCAGAGATGCAGGAGAAAAAATCGGAAGAGTCCCTTTAGCCGGAATCCCTGTAAAATCTGCTGATTCTTATTTGGAAAAACTTGTAAAGAAAAATTATAAAGTTGTTATATGTGATCAATTAGAAGATCCAAAAGAGTCAAAAGGTCTTGTAAAACGCGGAGTTACCCGAATAGTTACAGCAGGAACATTAACAGAACAAAATCTATTGCAGCAGAATTCCAATAACTATTTGTGCGCTATTTTGCCTGAAAAAGAGGATCTTTACGGGTTTGCATACGCAGATATTTCAACCGGCGAATTCAAAGTTACCCAAGCACCCTTGAACTTGATTTTAACAGAACTTGCAAGACTATCGCCTTCAGAAGTTGTCGGACCCAGTTTGAAGCAAGATATAAAACCATTTCAAATTGTACCTGACGAAGTTGTAAATCTGCCAAAAGAAATAGTAGAAAGATATAATTGCTCAAAAATTCCTACATCGGTTTTTGATCAAAATTTTGCGGTAAATAATTTAAATGCTGTTTTTAAAACTAAGACATTAGAAAGTTTTGGATTTTCAAAATACCCTTACGGTTTTCGCGCTGCAGGAGCTTTAGTTGCGTATGTTTGGGAATCAATGAAAGATAGCATGCCAAAATTTGATACGATTGAAGCATACGAATTATCTGAGTATATGATTATGGATTTGTCCACAAGAAGGAATTTGGAACTAACTGAAACGCTGAGAGAAAAAAGCCGCTACGGGTCTTTATTGTGGGCAATAGATAAGACTAAAACTAATATGGGGGCTAGACTTTTAAAAAACAGAGTTTGTCAGCCGTTAAAAAAAGTTGAAGATATTTTAAAACGGCAAAATGTTGTTTCAGAACTTGTTGAAAAATCAGATATAAGAATTAGAATTTCAGAATTACTTTCAAATATTTATGATATTCAGCGTTTAGCGACAAGAGTAAGCAGCGGATCGGCTAACCCTAGAGATTTTGTAAGTTTGAAGTTATCTTTGCAAGTTTTACCTGAACTTTTAGATGTAAGTTCACAGCTAGATCATGACTTGTTAAGTTCTGTTAGAGAGTATATAGAAGAAATAATAGACTTTACCGATATGATTGACAGAACGATTAATGATGAACCACCGATTTTATTAAAAGAAGGCGGTATTATTAAGCCAAATGTTAACGGTGAATTGGATTATTTTAGAGAATTATATTCAGGCGGTGAGGATTGGCTTGAAAAATATGCGCAAAAAGAAAGAGAAAACACAGGAATTAAGAATTTAAAAGTTGAATATAATAAGGTTTTTGGGTTTTATATAGAAGTTACAAAATCTTTTTTGAATATGGTCCCTAACAATTATGTAAGAAAACAAACACTTACAAATTGCGAAAGATTTATAACAGATGAATTAAAAAAACACGAAAATGACGTCATTTCGGCAAAAATGAAAGCTGAGAATTTAGAATACAGATTATTTACAGAATTTAGAGAATATGCAAAAGAATATGTTGAAAAGCTTCGCGAAATAGCTGATTGCGTTGCTGATACTGATGTTGCGTATTCGTTAGCCCAAACTGCGGTTGAAAACAATTACTGTAAACCTTTAATTGATGATTCTGATGATTTTATTGTTAGAAACGGACGTCATGCTGTTTTAGAAAAGATTCTTCCTTTGGGTGAATATGTTCCGAATGATTTAAATTTAGAATCCAATTTATCAAATCCTGAAGGTACGCAATTTATGATTTTGACAGGTCCGAATATGGCAGGGAAATCAACCTATATGCGTCAAAATGCCCTGATTATAATATTAGCCCAAATGGGATCATGGGTTCCTTGTGACAGTGCAAAAATCGGCGTTGTTGATAAGGTATTTACAAGAGTCGGTGCAAGTGATGATTTAACATTGGGTCAGTCAACATTTATGGTTGAAATGGTTGAAACGTCCTTTATTTTAAACACCGCAACAGATAAAAGTTTTATTCTTTTAGATGAAATCGGAAGGGGGACAAGTACATATGACGGGGTGGCGATAGCTTGGTCTGTGGCAGAATATATTGCAACAAAAATCAAGGCTCGCTGCATTTTTGCAACTCATTATCACGAATTGAATGTAATGACAAATACTTATCCGCAAATTAAAAGTTATAGAATTACGATTGCTGAAAATAATGGAGAAATTGAATTTTTAAGAAAAATTGTACAAGGCGGTGCAAGTAAAAGTTACGGAATACAAGTCGCTAAAATGGCAGGATTACCAAATGTTGTTATAAAACGTTCTCAGGAATTAATGACAAAAATGGTTAATAATTCTAATAATCTTGCATCTAAGAAAAAAATGAGTAATAATGAACCTGAAGTTCCTCAATTATCTTTATTTAGCGGAATGTAAAGATTTTGAAAAAATAGTAGCAAAAAATATTTTTTAGTGTTTTAAAACAATCAGTAAGGAGTGTTAATTTATGAAAGTTGCATTAAATCCGATTGTAAGTCAAAATTTTAAAAGTTATAAATCTGCAAGTTTACCTTTTAAAGGGGAAGGTGAAGCGGTAAATAAGGAAGCAGTAAATCCCGAAAAACCGGCAAAGAAAAAAACTTCTTTTAAAGATGGAATTGCTGATGTTTGGAAATTTTTCTCAGTTTCTGGAAACATGATTTCAGCATCATTTAAAGGTCTTATTTCAGGAACATTGACTGCAGGCGGTTTATTAGCAACAGCATGGTTATTTAGAGCATTACCAAAAGCATTTGAGAAAAACGGACCTACCATGGCTGAAATAATTAAAAAACCTTTAAAACATGTGGGTCTTTCAGGAAAAATTATTGCGGGAATCGGCGGAGCCGGAGTGCTTGCTTATCACTTGATTGCAGGCAAATTAAAAGCTAATCAAGACACTGCAGACATAGATCATAAGTTAAAAGTTGGTCACAGACAAGGTTAATTCTTCCCCGTCAATCTTTTACATTCTTTAATTAAATAATCTTTACCGGGGTGAAGATTAATAAAATCCCATGCCAGTTTATCGCTGAAATTATACTCTTGCAGCGCGTAGAAATCTGTATTTATCCCTAATTCTTTTGCGCATTTTTTAAATGCACCCAGTTTTGCACCGTTTTTATAAACATCAATAAGATATTGAGTAAGTTTTTCATCTCCTCTTGATAAAACAGCCTGATAATAGTCCCATTTTGGACTTGAGATTGATGCTTGTATCCCGAGTTTATGAAGTTCTTTTCTTAAATAATTAATTTTATATGACAAAGTTTTTTCATCTTCCCTGCCAAACCACTGGAATGGGGTATTTGCCTTTGGAACAAAAGTGGAAAATCCAAAGGAAATATCAAATTTTTTAAACTGTTTTTTTATTTTTTTAGAAAGTTCAATTGTCGCCTCGATATCATCCGTTGTTTCTGTCGGCAACCCTAACATTCCATAAAATTTTATTCCGCTAAGTCCGCATTCAATAGCTGTCTTGACAGCATTAAAAATCTGTTCTTCAGATAAATGTTTATTTATTACCTTTCTTAATCTCTCGCTGCCTGCCTCAATTGCAAGTGTTAAATTTTTCTGTCCTGCATTGACAAGCGTTTTAACAATTTTAGGTTTAAACGAATCTACCCTCAAAGAAGATACGCTCATTTCTATATTTTCACCGGATAAAATTTTATTATTTATATATTCACAAACTCTTTCAAAATCCGGATGTGCAGTAATTTGCGCACCTAAAAGTGCGATTTTATTTGTGTATTTTAGTCCTAAATCAATTGTTTCAATAATTTTTTCATAAGGAACGAATCTGATTGGCAGATTCATATATGATGCAAGGCAGAAACCGCAGCAGTTTGAACATCCTCGCTCAACTTCAAGAATAAAAGTGTTTTTAAAAAAGGCATTTTCACTAATAATAGGAGTATAAATACATTCATCAAGTTTTTTAGTAACCTTATTAACAGTATTTTGCATTTTAGAAGGAACATAAATTCCGTCAATTTTACTCAGTATATCTAAAATTTCTTTTTTTGATTTATTCTTATTTTCAGCGCAAATTCGAACAACTTCAAGATTTGTATCTTCCCCATCTCCGATAATAATAAAATCAAATATCTCAGAATATGGCAGCGGATTTGCAGTTACAACAGGACCTCCGGCAAAGATTAAAGGACAATTTTCATCTCTGTCAAACGCTCTTAACGGGATATTATTTTTTTCTAAATGCGCAAAAATTTGTACAAAATCCATATCAAATGTGAATGAATACCCGATAAGATTAATTTTATCGCGCATAATAGAGGTAGTTTTTGAATCAGAGTATACTCTTTCAATATTTATCCCTTGCATTGAATCAATTGCCCGAAACAACCACAAATACCCTAAAGATGACAATGCAAAAGCTTCCGGCCCGGGAAACACAAACCACATATTAAAATCTGCGTTTTTATTCAAAAATCTTTTGTATAAAAATGTATCCGTCAAAAATTTATCCTTACCTGTGATAATTTTATTCAAAAAAAATGAATTTTGCAAACTCTTGTTATACCTGAAATACAACC
>CAMNNA010000083.1 GCA_946545285.1 uncultured cyanobacterium
TTTGAGAAATATTATATTTTTTTAATTCAAATTTTTTAAATGTTACCCCCGGAATGGAGTTTTTCACAGGTTCTTTGTAATTTTCATCAAGGTAAGTTAATTCATCAATTTTAACCTTCATTTTCATTGAACCTAAATCAACAAATAACCTTTTATTTTTATCGGGTAAAGAAATGACGGTAACTTTTTGAAATAAATTTTTAAGCATTAAATTGTCACCAATTTTAATATTATCCCAGTTAATTTTTTCAAAAGTTACTTTATCAGAAGTGTTTTCAATGCTTTGTCTGAATTTTTGATCAAGTTTGCCTAATCTTGAATATGCCCTGCGGGCGAGTTTTTCACTTTTTTCTTTTCTGAGTTCTTCTAATATTTCTTTTATTTCAGCTTTTGCTTCTAATATTTCATTGTCAAATTTTGTTTTTATGTTTTTTATTGTTTTCTTTTTATCCTGCTTAATTTTGTTTAAATTTTGTTCATATTCTTGCTTTATCACAAGTGAATCTTGTTTAATCATTTTTGCTTCTTCCAGATTTTTTGAAAGTTCTTGATGTGTTTGCTGTAATCTTTCAACAACTTCTATAGAAGGATCTTTTTGCGAAATCAAAACTGATTTAACTTTTTCAACTATTGACTTATCAAGCCCTAAATTTGATGCAATAGATATTGCATTACTTAATCCAGGCAGCCCAATTAACAACTTATATGTTGGCTTTAAAGTTTCCGTGTCAAACTCTACAGATGCGTTTTTAAAATAACTATATTGATATTCTAAAGCTTTTAATTCTCCATAATGTGTCGTAACAACACCTGTTACACCAAGTTCAGACAATTTTTCTAATATTGCCTTTGCAAGTAGAGCCCCTTCAACAGGATCAGTTCCTGCGCATATTTCATCAAGTAAAATAAACGACTCGCTATTACTCTTGTTTAATATTGAAATAATGTTTTTCATATGAGATGAAAAGGTCGAAAGACTTTCTGCGATACTTTGATTATCACCTATATCAGCAAATACATCTTTAAACGGATATAATTTTGCGTATGTGCAAGGAAGAAACATGCCACATTTTGCCATTATTATAAACAATCCGATTGTTTTTAACGTCACAGTTTTACCGCCGGTGTTTGATCCTGTTATTACAACGCAATTGTAATTATCCCCGATTGAAAAATCATTGGCTATAACGTTTGTACTGTTTGCTAAAAGCAGAGGATGTTGCATTTTTTCAATATAAATCTGTTTTGTATTTTCATCTATTTCCGGTTCTGTTGAATTCAATTTTATGGCATATCTTGCTTTTGCAAAATAAAAATCAATTTCTGCCATGATTTTTTCATTAGAAGATAATTGCGTAAATATTTCTTTAACGGAACTTGAAAGTTCAACCAATATTTTTATGCATTCTTGGCGGATTTTAGCTTTTATTTCGCGAATTTTGTTATTTAACGGCACTAACTCCTGCGGTTCAATATAAAATGTTTTAGCGCTGGCTGATACATCATGGATTAAACCCGGAACTTTATTTTTATCAGATGCTATTACTTGAAAAACAACTCGATCATCTCTTTGCGTATAAATATTATCTTGCAAATACTTGGTAAATTCTGCGTTATTTAGCAGATTTGATACAGAATTTTTTAGATTTCCTTCGTTGTCGTTAAGGGAGGTGTATAATCTTTTTAATTCCGGAGTTGCGGTTTGTTTAATATTAAGATTTTCATCAAATGTTGAAAAAATCTTATCCTCAAGTTTTTTATCAGAATATAAATTTTCGGATTTTATATATAAATTAAAATCTTTTTGAGCATTCTGAATAATAAAATTTTTCAACAATCTGGAAGATTTTAAAGTTTTTGCAATTTCAACTAATTCTTCTTCAGATAAATACGAAACAGCTGAATTTGCTTTTATTTTGTTGATATCTGCGATAAATTCAATAGGTATTTCACCTGCTGTGTCTAACATAAACTTTGATTCAGATGTAAAACTAAGTAATTGTTTTATTTTTACTATATTGTTTTCAGGCAAAAGATTAAGGCATAAATTTTTGCTTTGTGCAAATTTTGCGAAATTTGATAATTTTTCTTTAACTTTATCAAATTCTAACATTTTATATGTTTCAGTTTGAATATCCATATTTTTAATACTAGTATAAAAAATTGATGAATCAAGCAAAAAAAAGGATAAGCTAATTTGCTTATCCAAAAGTTATCCATATGAAAAAGAATTTCGAACTTATTTAATATTTGCAAAAGTCCAAGCATCGAAAGTAGGTGCTTCTTTTATTTGCATTTCTTTTGTTTCTTCTCCTGTGCATTCACCATCATGAGCAATTGGTTTATAAAGTCTGTTGAAATATTCAATAACCATACGATCAGAATTGAAATAAGCCTCTGATGTTCTGATTGCCTGCCTCATAATTCTCGCCCATTCAAGCTTATTATCATAATAAGTTGGAATAATTTGATTTTCTATAATATCCATCAAACATTTATGATCCTTCCAATGTCTATCCTCCCAAGACATTTCATCATTTATTTCAGGATATTCAATCGAATAACCGTTGATTCCGTTAAATGTACCTTCTACTGTCCAACCGTCCCAAATAGATAAGTGAACAGCACCGTTAGCGTTTGCGCTCATACCTGATGTTCCCGAAGCCTCAAACGGGCGCAGCGGAGTATTTAACCACACATCAGAACCGCGTTTTAGCATTCCGGATAATTGTAATTCATATCCCGGCAGTACAACTACGTTTTTTAATGTATGAGAACGGTGAAGAAGTTTGTTGAACATTTCTTTACCCATAACATCATCAGGATGGAATTTACCTGCAAAAATTATCTGCAATTTATCTTCATTTAGTAATTTTTCAATCCTTTCTTTATCCATCAAAATGAGCCAAGCACGCTTGTAATCGGCGAATCTTCTTGCCCAAGTTATAGTTAAAACATCCGGATCAAAGCGTTTGCCTGCAACGTTTGCTACATATTTAAACAATTCAGCTTTCATTTCACGCTTAACATCCAATAATTTTTCCAAATCATTTTCAGACGCTTTTATTCTTGGATCTTGCCAATACTGAAGATTAACGGCATTAGTAATCGCTCTTATAGGGCATCTGCCTTCAACCCATTCCCACATCTTATTAGCAACCAAACCGTGCAATTGAGAAACTGCATTTGCAATCCTTGACATTTTTAACGCAGCAACCGTTAATGAGAAGTTTTCTCCGCCTAAATTTACAGCAGTTTCACGAGACGCACCTGCAAAGAATCCGCCTTCTATTAATGTATCTACCCAGTGAACTTCATTTCCTGCCGCAACTGGTGTGTGAGTTGTAAAGACTGTTCTTCTTTTTACTTCGTTCAAATCACCTTTATACTGTCTTAAAAGTTCAAATGCCGCAGGCAACGCATGTCCTTCATTCATGTGAATAACATCAAACTTATAACCGATCTGCTGTAATATTCTAACCCCTGCTATACCTAAAACAGTTTCTTGTGCTATTCTGATTTTTTCATTACCGTCATACAATTTGTAAGAAATACTTTTAGCCCAATCACTGTTACCTTCAACATCAGTTGTTAATAGGTAAACAGGACATGTTCCAAATAATTCAGGATCAACTTTAAATACTTTTACCTTAACCTTTTCACCGAATATATCAACTTCTGTTTGCACTCCAATATCTTTTAAAAAGTCATAATACTTTCTTATATATGCAACTTCAACATCACCGGAATGATTAATTCTCTGATCATAGTAACCATATGACCACAAAATCGAAACTCCAACCATCGGCAATTGCAAATATCCGGCAGACAACATATGTGATCCCGCTAAAAATCCTAAACCGCCAGAATATGTATTTAATGACTGATCAATAGCCATTTCCATAGAAAAATATGCTACATTTGGTAATGACATTTCAAACCCCTCTCTTTTTTCACTATATTAACTTTAATTTTTCATGTACACAGCCTACACCATGCTTGTACAGTCTAACACATAATTATAAAAAAGTAAAGAATTATCAAAAAGAGGTTATATATATAACCTCTTTAGCAATAATTTTAAATCGAAACAGACTGTTTTTTAAGCTCTCCTTCAATTGGCAAGCTTTTAATCATATCCGTATTAAGCTTTCGCTTTGATTGATCAAATTTAAATGACGGCATCGGCGCAGTTTTTAAATGTTGATCAGGACTTGAAGCAACAACCTGTGTTGAGATATTTGCAATTGGTGTTTCAATAGCTTTTTTATCTTCAGACTTTACTACAGGTTTAGCAGACGAATGTTCTTTTATATTAGAATTAGACTGCGGATTTACAGTTACTTTATTTTTCTGTGCATAATATGCTGTAACTGCAGGATCAGTATGCGCTTTATATTGATAATAATCAGCCATAATACGGTTTACATAACGTTTAGTTTCTCTAAACGGCGGAATGGTTTTGTACTTTTTTACATTCCCCGGGCCTGCATTATAAGCCGCTATTGCCAGTTGCATTGAACCAAACATCTTATACATAGACTTATAATACATTATACCGCCTTTAATATTATCATCCAAAGAATAAGGATTTAAACCCATTCTGCGCGCGGTTGAAGGCATAAGCTGAAAAACTCCCACCGCACCTTGCGGACTCCTTGTTTCATGCTTAAAGCCTGATTCAGATTTTGCAATACTTAGAGTAATTGCGGGATCTACTCCCATTTCGATAGAATGTTTTACTATCGACGCCTTCACTGTGTTTTCACTTGCTGCCATAACAGGCGCATTAATTGCAAACACCAGTGCCATAGTGAATAGTAATAATTTTTTCAAAATGTAATCCTCTAGTTGTAAATTGAAAAATTCTAAAAAACTACTTTTTTACACTTATTGTTAGTAAGTTTTCGCTTTTTGGAATCTGATTGTATAAACATTATATTACAAAATTTTAAAATTTCAACCCTATAGATATAGTATGTATATACAATAGGGTTAAAACACGCATAAAAACAGGGTTTTAGTTTTTGCAAATTAGTGTATAATATACATTATATAAGTTGGCAAAAAAAATTTTTTTTATGATTTTAAAATATTGAATCATGAAAATCAATTTAAATATAATTTCTATAGTTAAAAGATATATATCAATACGGAATGCATCAATAGGAAAACCTTTTACACAGGGTGTAGTTGGATTAAAAGGGAACCCTAATTTAAACAGAACGTTGTCATATCCGCTTAATATATTTATGAATTTTAATGCAGCAGAATATAGTGAATTATCTGAAGGTGACATTGCTTATTTGAGAGCCCAATATAAACAGTATGTAAAAAACAGACGAGAAATTAAAATTATGGAAGTGTTACAAAACAGTGCAGCGCAAGCCATGGAGGAGTCCTTAAATAAGAAATTCGGAAAAGGACAATATATTGTAATTGGGATTGGCAGGTCACTTTCATCTATATTAAAAGTTTTGGGTTACAGAATAGGAGAAGAAAATACAAAAAGCATATCCATGAGTAACGCAAGAAGGTTTATACAGGCTGAATTTGAAATATCTCCAAATAAAAAAGGAAAAAATTTAACATTAAAATATAAAAATTCAATTGTAGAGAAAGAAAATTTAAGAGAATTTTTAAAATACTTAAATAAAAAAGGATTGAGCAGAGAATATATAAAAAAATGCGGGAAAAAAGTTATTTTAACCGATTATTGCATAAGTGGAGATTCGTTGAAAGGCGCAACAAAATTATTGGAAGATCCAAACATTTGGGGAAAAAATGAAAATGTAACAGCAATTGATTTTAAAGACATTGTAGAAAATAAAACAATAAAAGTAAACAGATTGCCCCTTAACGGAATGATAAAGCCGGAAGAATATTATGAAGAACTTTTTGAACAGTTATTCAAAGGAGACTTCAAGGATTTGTCGACTGTAAAACCGGCATATTCGCTCGAAGATGCGAGTGATGTACATTTAGATGATTTATATACCGGATTTCGGCTTATGCATTTCAAATTATTGGATAATGTCATGAGGCAAAAGAATGGATTTATTGCATAAACAGACAATATTGACAAAAATTTTTCAGTAAATAGAATAAAAATACAGCAGAAGAAAAATTGTTTTGGAGGAGTGCCAGAGCGGTTGATCGGAGCGGTCTTGAAAACCGTCGAACATGCGAGTGTTCCGTGGGTTCGAATCCCACCTCCTCCTTATAAAAACGAGTAGACATTTGTCTGACTCGTTTTTATTTTGTGTGATGAGGATGAAAACCCGCTAAATGCGTAAGCATTTGTGGAGTTCGAGCGGATTTCCGCACGGCATTTATGCCGGATAGCGAGAATACCGAGTTGGCAAAGCCGATAAGGCTTGAAAACGAGGCTATTCGAGCGTGGAGGAAAGCCAAGACAATCCCACCTCCTCCTTATAAAGCGCAGATTGACATTTGTCAAATCCGCGCTTTATTTTGTTAGAGGTTTACCTTTTTTCAGGACATTTGGTCGGAAGTGTTTCATGTCATTGCGAGGGCGAAAATCCAAAGGAATCAAGCTTTTGCCAATTTATTAAGGTCGGAAATAGCTTGATTTAATATATCCGAAAAGTCCGTTTTTTGGGGGGAAAATGTCCTCTTTTTGCACCCTTTTGTCCCCAAAATTGCACTAAAAAGTAGGGTTGATTTTAGTCAACCAAAATATGTCGGTAGACTGAAGTCTACCCTACTGGCTGATAGTTGAAAAGTGGCAGAAAGTATTGTATAATAATTACAAAAATAAAAATTTAAAACAATGAGGTTGGAAAATGAAAAAAATAAAAAAAGGTTTTACTCTTGCTGAAACGTTGATAACAATAGGAATAATAGGAATAATTGCAGCATTAACAATACCCGGATTAATGCAAAATTATAGAAGGCATCAAG
>CAMNNA010000084.1 GCA_946545285.1 uncultured cyanobacterium
ATCATTTGTAGGATCAATACCAATTGCCGCGCGATATGAAAGAATAGCCTGATCAATATCACCGTCTAAATAATGTGCATGCCCTAGTAAAATATATGTTTCAGGATTATTTGGTTCAACTTGAAGTGATTTTTTGTACAGGTCAATTCCTTCTTTAACTTTCTTAAAATTGGTATAAAGATTTGCCAAAAGTATATAAGCGTTTGCTGTTTTAGGCTCGCATTCAATTGCTTTTTTGTATAAGTCAACGGCAAAATCGTAATCTTTAAATTCAGTTGCCGAAATTGCGTAACAAATATAAATTTTATATTTATCATCAGTCATACTCAAAGCTTTTTCAAAATAAGCCCACGCCTGCTTCTTATCTTTCATAATTGTTAACGCATTTGCAATACAAACCGCAACAAGTTCATTATCAGGTACAAGAACAAAAACCTTTTTAAACAACTTTAATGCCGTTTCATAATCATGAAGCTTGAAGCAAACATTTCCTAAATCAATTAGAGAATTAACATTATCAGGATTAATCGACAAAGCTTTTTCATAATAAGCCTTTGATTCGACATAATTTTCATTATCAGCATACAAAAGAGCAATCGCGTTATAAATTTCTGAATTTTGAGAATTCAAATCAATCGCCCTGTTATAATAAAAAAGCGCCTTTGAAAAATTTTTCCATTCAGCAAAAACATTCCCGATATTATAATAAATTAAAAAATTTTTCGGATTTATTTCTAAAGCCTTGTTATAATAAGATAATGACTTTCTGAAATCTCTTTCATAAAACCACATAGTACCTAAACCTACCAATGCTTTTACATCGTCAGGTTTTATATCAAGCAAACTTTCCAAAACAGACATAACCTTTTGATAATCCTGCTTTTGCATATACAATTCGGACAACTTATGATAATTGTCTGCATTTTTCGGATCTTTAGTCATTTCTAAAGCAACCGACTCAATTTCTTTATTTAAATCAATATTTTCCATATTTGAATTTTAAAACATTTGGCAATTTTTGTAAATGTTTTAATACATTTTAATACATTCTATTTATACCAAACTTTAAAAGAATAAGAAGAATAACATTTATCTAACATCCAAAAATTTATGGACTTGAGGTATGAGTCTTGTTTTTGGGTAAATTTTGGTGAATTTATTTAGAAGATTTTGGCAAAATTGCGCACTTGGACTCATTTTGTTACCAATCATTTTGGGCTGTAAAATAAGTTCTATATTGTATTTTTCCCCAAATTCAGCGCATTTTTTTATTTCTTTATCAGTAATATTTTCATCGAAAACAATTTTTGCAAAAGTTTCAGTTTTAGAGCAATTCCTAAAAAATTCACTATGCAATTCTGTTGTATCCAGACCTGTGGAAGATTTCAGTTTAATATCTGCACTTACAATATCAATATAATCGCTTATCAAATAAAATTCTTTTGCTAACGTTGCATTTGTCTCAAGATAAATTTTCACTCCGTCATTTTTTAAAAGAGGTAAAAATTCTTGCAAAAAATTCCACTCCAAAAGAGGTTCTCCTCCGGTTAAAGAAACAGAATGAAATTCGCTTATATTATATTCTTTTTTAATAAATTCATAGAGTGATTTTGGTGTAAATATTTTTGATGAATTGTCCTCAAAATTATATGTAAAATCTGTATCACAATATTCACACAACAGATTGCACCTGCAAAATCTGATAAATAACTGTCTTACCCCTACATAAGGGCCTTCTCCTTGAATAGAATCAAAAATTTCTTTTACTTTAAGTTCCATAACCAAAATTTTCCCTCAAATCGTGCTTTGATAATTTTTTAAGCTCGTTATAAAGCTTAATTTCATCATCCGACAAATCTGATGAAAATTCAATATTAACAGTAACAATTAAATCTCCAACTTTACCATGTTTTTTAATTCCTTGACCGGAAATTCTAAATTTTTGCCCAGAAGATGTTTTTTTAGGCAGTTTTAACTTTATCTTACCGTCGAATGCAGGTATACTAATTTCTTCCCCTAATGCCGCCTCATATGGTGTAATAGGCACGTTAAAATATATATCTAATTTGTCATAGTGAATCTGTGTTTTAACTTTTATCTTAATATTGATAATAAGATCACCATTTGCACCGCCGTTTTTCCCTGATGCGCCTTCTTTTTTAATTCTTAATTTGGCGCCGTTTTTGATACCTTTTGGAATTTTTACGGTAATTTTTTTATTTTCAGAAATTTTGCCTTCCCCACCGCATTTTGGACATTTCCCGCCTTTAGTAAATTTATGTCCTAAGCATTGCGGACAGGTTTTTGTAGTTCTAATATTAATCAATCTTTCGCTGCCTGTTAAAACTTCATCAGGAGTAATTGTAATGTCCGCATTTATATTTTCACCTTTTTGGGGTCTATGGCAGCCAAAATTCGTTTTTACTCTTTTAAACTTTGTAAGCAACCATTTTAATGTTTTGAAATTTGGAATTGTAAAAAAATTTATTTTTTTATTTACTTTATTATTTTTATTGCAATGGGTCTGATCAAATACTTTCTCATTTTCATTTTTAACATTTTCTGTTTCTTTTTTAAAAATTCCATTAATAATATCGTATTTATGTCTTAAATCGGGATTTATTAATGTTTCATAGGCACAAGTAATTTCTTTAAATATTTCAATTGACTCAGGAGACTTGTTAATATCAGGGTGATATTTTCTTGCCAATCTGCGATAAGCAAACTTTATTTCTGATGTCCGAGCATCAGTACTTACTTCTAAAATTTCATAATAATTTTTTAAATTATTTAACGCCATACTATTTATCTAATGATTAATTTTAAAATTTCAACAATTGTCAACCGGATTAATTTATAGTACTATATATGTGTAGCAAGGAAGGTTTTTTAAACTATGGCAATAAAAAAAGTTTTAAACTATGGAACAGAATCATTAAGAGAACCGTCAAAAGAAGTTCATAAGGTTTCAAAAAAAATTACGGATTTAGTAAGAGATTTATTTGACACAATGTATGCCCAAAACGGTGTTGGACTTGCAGCACCGCAAATAGGCGTAAATCTAAGAGTTTTTGTAATAGATACATCATCTAACGATGAACCGCTTAATCCTATGGTTTTTATAAACCCGAAGATTATAAAAAAATCAGGTGCAGTTATAAGTAACGAAGGATGTTTGAGCTTTCCGCAAGCTTACACCGATGTTATCCGGTATAAAAATGTGATGGTAAAAGCATTGAACCAACACGGAAAACCATTTGTGCTTGAAGCAACAGACGGAAGTTTATTAGCACGTGCGATTCAGCATGAAAATGACCATTTAGACGGTGTATTATTTATTGATCACACTGTTAACAGATTCGAAACAGAAGAAGTATTGAAAAAATACAATTTGCCGGATCTTGATCCTGACATGCTTATTGATGAAAGTGAATTGCAAAAGGAATTAGACAATTAATGATAAAAATAGTTTTTTTTGGAACTCCTGATATTGGGTTAAAGTCTTTAGATTATTTATATAATTCTGACGAAATTGATGTACTTGCTGTTGTAACACAACCTGATAAACCGGCAGGAAGAGGACATAAGTTGCAATCCTCACCTATAAAAAAATATGCAATTGAACATAATTTAGCTGTATTTACTCCTAAGTCAATTCGAAAAGAACCTGATATAATTGAAGCATTAAAAAAGTTAGAGCCGGATTTTTTTGTAACTTTTGCTTTTGGACAAATTTTATCACAAGAAGTTTTAGACATACCAAAATATGAAACAATAAATCTTCACGCCTCGCTTCTGCCCAAATATCGTGGTGCAAACCCGATTCAACGAGCGATAATTAACGGAGATAAAGAAACCGGAATTTGCACTATGATTACTGAATTAGGACTTGATTGCGGAGATATATGCCAAAAACTTGTCATTCCGATTTCAGATAATATGAATTGCGGTGAACTTTGGGATGAAATTGCACAAAAAAGCCCAAAAATGATAGAAGAAACACTTATCAGTTTAAAAAACGGTACATTAAGCCCCGAAAAACAGTGTGAAGATGGGGTTTGTATGGCAAATAAAATTACAAAAGAAGAATGCCGCATTGATTGGTCTAAATCAAATGTGGATTTACACAATTTAGTCAGAGGGGTTTGCAGAAGCCCAAGTGCGTATTTTGATTTTAAGGGTAGAACAATAAAAATAATCGAATCATTACCTGTTGAAGGAAAAGGTAGCGAAGGAGAAATTATAAATTATTCCAAAAATGGGGTTGATATTGCATGCGCAAAAGGCGCATTAAGATTAATCAAAGTAAAACCCGAAGGTAAAGGGGAAATGATGGCTACAGACTGGTATAACGGAGTAAAAAAATGATTACTAAAGGAATTCGAGGGGCAATTACTGTAAAATCAAATACAATAGACGATTTAAAAAAGGCGACTGTTAGGTTATTATCTGAAATAATTGAACAAAATTCTATAATTATTGACAATATTTCTCACATAATTTTCACAACAACAGATGATTTGAACGCAGAATTTCCGGCAAAATTCGCCCGTACGGAAATGGGCTTTAAAAATACTGCAATGATGTGTTTTCACGAACTCGATGTCCCGAATTCATTAAAAATGTGTCTTAGAATTTTAGTAGTATACAACTGCAGTGAAGATTTTGTGCCAAAATTTGTTTATCTTGAAGGCGCAAAAAATTTAAGAAAAAATTAAACCCCAATTATATGAAATAATCCCGCAAACAAACCAATAAGCGCACTCAATCCAAGATAAAATATCGGTTCATGTTTTTTCTTTAATCCTGACAATATAAAACAAATCAAAATTAATGCCCCTAAAAGATGAAGATTTGAGGTCAAAATAAGCTTTATCCCAACTGCTGTTAACAATGCGCATCCTGCCGGTTTTAGTCCGTGAACAGCGCCTTTAACCATCCAATTTTCATTAAACCTATCAAGAATTTTATAAACACATGTTACAATTAAATATGACGGAAGAATAATCGCACCTGTAGCAACAACAGAACCGAATAAAGAATATGTATTGAATCCTGCAAATGTTGCCATATTTATTCCAATCGGCCCCGGGGTTACGGAAGATACAGCAATCATATCAGTCAGTTGTGAAGTCGTGTACCATCCGTATTTTTCAGCGATCTCATATAAAAAGGGCAAAGTTGCATACCCACCGCCAAAAGAAAATACTCCGATATTGAAAAAATTTATAAATAACTGAAATAATATATTCATTTAATAAAACTCCTGTTATATTTTTGATATAAAATTCCAAAAATCACAGCCAAAATTACAATAACAACAGGAGAAAAATGAAAAATTAATGACAAAATTAAGCAGAAAATAAAAATTCCTGTCGAAAAACTGTCATTAACACATTTTCCCCACATCTCTTTTATTGCAAAAAACAACAAAGAAATAACACCGATCCCAATTCCCCAAAATACACTTTTAACAAGATAAAAACCTGAAATTTTTAATAAAAAAGATGCCAAAAACACAATCGCCAAAAATGACGGAGTAATTACCCCTAAAACAGATGCAATAGCACCTTTTCTTCCGGCGATTTTTCTTCCGGTGAAAATACTTGTATTAACTGCAATAATCCCCGGCAAACTGGTACTAATTGCGTAAAATTGAGATAATTCATCATTTGAAATCCATTGTTTTTTTTCAACTAGTTCGGATTGTAATAAAGGTAAAATGACATACCCTCCGCCCAACAATAACGTTCCGACCTTAAAAAAAGTCTTAAAAATTGCGTAAAACGACTTATCCATAAAATAATGATATCATAAAATATTAAAGTTTTTATTAAAAAACGGGGAAATTTAATAATTTACCCCGTTTTTTAATATTCAACAAATATTAATTTTATAGCTTACGCACTAATTTCTTCAGAATCATTTTTTGTCGGAAGTTGAATCAGTTGTGCATTTTTACGATTTTTAACCATATCTGCTGTTATCTTGAATGATGTTATATTTTCTTTTGACGGAACATCATACATAACATCAAGCATAATTTCTTCAACAATTGAACGAAGTGCTCTTGCACCTGTTTTGCGCTTAATTGCTTCTTTTGCAATTAAATCAACAGCTTCAGGTTCAAATTCCAAATCAACACCATCCATTTTTAACAACTCTTTATATTGTTTTAAAATGGCATCTTTTGGTTCAGTCAAAATCATTTTTAAAGTTTTTTCATTTAACTGATCCAAAACTGCATACACAGGAACACGACCGATAAATTCAGGAATTAAACCAAATTTTAGCAAATCTTCCGGCTGTAAATTTTTCAATAACTTCATTGCATTTGCTTCTTTTTCAGCCTGAGAAACAGGGGTATTTCCGAATCCTACAGAATTTCCTACACCTGCTCTTTGATCAACAATTTTTTCCAAACCGACAAATGCACCACCTACAATAAATAGAACATTTTTCGTGTCAATTTCAATAAATTCTTGATGCGGATGCTTTCTTCCGCCTTGCGGAGGAACATGCGCTACCGTACCTTCAATCATCTTTAATAAAGCCTGCTGAACACCTTCTCCGGAAACATCTCTTGTAATAGACGTATTTTCAGACTTTCTTGAAATTTTATCAATTTCATCAATATAAATAATTCCTCGTTCTGCTTTAGCAGAATCAAAGTTAGCATTTTGATAAAGTCTTAACAAAATATTTTCAACATCATCACCGACATAACCTGCTTCTGTTAAAGTTGTTGCATCTGCAACTGCAAAAGGAACATCA
>CAMNNA010000085.1 GCA_946545285.1 uncultured cyanobacterium
TAAATGAAGAGTTGACATTGTGAGCTTTATTAGACCAAAATGTAGCATAAGAACTCCTGCTAATCCAATTATTCAAAAAGGACAATTCATCCGGTATATTTATAGTTTTAATTTTCTTATCGCACTTTCATCACAAAAATTTAAGACAAAAAAAATCGGATTTTAAGGGAGAAATCCGACATAAATTACACACTTTAATTTTACTATTACAGGGAATTATTATGGTTTTTTAATAAATTTCGTCAAATATTTAACTCCTTTTTTGCCAAAAAGTGCGGTTGCAATACCTGCCACTGCTCCGCCTAACCCGCCAAGGAAATTTCCTAATGCGTTATTATTTTCATTATTTTCTTTTTGGCTGTTTTCAAATTTATCTTCTGCCAAGGAATTTCTAAAATTTTCCGTATTCAAAGCTCCGCCGTACGGATACATCATTCCGGGCATAAGCATTCCCGGGGTGTACATCTGTTGGAACATTGACACACCTATATCTGCTGTCATCATTGGATTGTTAAGTCCGTACATTGAGCTTTGATCAGGAATAAATGTCATAAACTACTAACCTTTATTTAACCTACATGTATATAAAGTATTTTTTTGTAAATAAATTTACTTTTTTTGAAAAATTTGCTTTAA
Source organism: uncultured cyanobacterium (assembly GCA_946545285.1). Taxonomy (GTDB): domain Bacteria; phylum Cyanobacteriota; class Vampirovibrionia; order Gastranaerophilales; family Gastranaerophilaceae; genus Zag111. The sequence goes on from CAMNNA010000085.1 coordinate 637, forward strand.
TAAACTTAACAATCAGAAAATGGTGGTGAAATATGAACATGTTTAAAAGGTGGTATGATGCTGATTCAGCAGTCAGCAGAGCAATTAATTCTTTAGAAAAGCAATCGGAAGAAGTTCAAATAGCTTGTGCGGATTATATCATTGATTTGATGAAAGAAATTGATTTTCCTCAATTGAGTTTGGAAGATCAATACAATTACATAATGCGCAGGTGGTATGATCGTAATATCAAAGTTTCTCATGCCATAGAATATTTAAGACTCGCGCCAAAAGATGTAAGACGTGATGTTGCATTAAAAGTTTTAAAATATTTAAAAGATTTAAGCAAATAATATTAGGGGGTTTTGTGACCGATAACAACAAAGATGAAAATGTCGTTAATCTTTTTTCAAAAAATGAAAAAGAAAAATCTGAGCACGTAACAAAAAATGATTTAAAGTTTTATGCCGGATTTAATTATGTAAAAGTAAAAAAAGACCCAAACGGCAAAAAATTCAGAAAAGATTACCTTTTAAAATACCGTGAAAGTATTCACTATGTTGTAACCGTAATGAGAGAAATTGACGGAGAAATAGCGCTTTATTCTTATGATGTACCGAGTTCGGATATATTCAAATTTATGAAATCGTTTGATGAAAATACTTTAGATGGTACAATTATTGATATGGATAAGTATTTCCCGCAGGATTTAGCATAGATAAGTAAAGTAATTATGTGTTTTTTTGAAAAATACCACGAAAGTTTATATAGATGTAACAAGCCCTATCAATACGTAGGCGGGGAGTTTTTGTCAAGAAATAAAGATTTTGACAATGCAAAAGTGAAGTTTGCGCTTGCTTTTCCGGACAGATATGAAATCGGGATTTCAAATTTAGGGGTTCGGGTTTTATATGAAATTATAAATAATCATCCTGAATTTATGGCTGACAGAGTTTATGCGCCCGAATCTGATTTTAATCCGGAAATTTTATATGCTCTTGAATCTAAAAAAGAATTAAACAAGTTTGACGGAATCGGATTTTCACTTCAATATGAAATGGCATATCCTACTGTTTTAAAAATGCTTGAAATGGCAAAGATCCCTTATCGTAATCAAGACAGATCTGATGATGATCCGATAATTTTTGGTGGCGGACCTTGTGCTTTTAACCCTTTGCCACTGTCCGATTTTATTGATGTTTTTTTGATTGGTGACGGTGAAGATTCGATTTTGGAAGTTTGTGAAATCTTGGAAAAAACTAAAGGTTTACCTCGAAAAGAAAGAATCAAGGCTCTTTGTGAAGGAGAAGATTCCGGAAGATGGAGCAAGGGTGTTAATAATAAAGTTCGAAAACGTATTGCGCAGTTAGATAAAAAATATGCACCGATTTCTTATCCTATTCCATTTTCTTCTTCGGTTCAAGATAGAGCTGTAATTGAAATTCGCAGAGGATGCGGAAGGATGTGCCGATTTTGTCAGCCGGGGCATGTTACTTTGCCGATAAGGGAAAAAGAAGCATCAGAAATTATTGAAACCGCAAAAGAGTTAGTTAAAAATACAGGATATGATGAGTATTCCCTGTTGTCATTATCTTCAAATGATTATGGCAATATTAATGAAGTTATTAAAGAATTAGCACTTGATTTTAATGAGAAAAAAATATCTGTTTCTTTGCCAAGTCAAAGAATAGACGGATTTAATTTAGAATTGGCAAATTTAGTTCAAAGCGTTAGAAAATCAACCATGACTTTAGCGCCTGAAGCAGGAAGTCAAAGACTTCGTGATGTTATCAAAAAAAATATTACAAAAGATCAAATTCTCAATGCTGTTTTAACTTTGTATGAAAACGGCTGGTCAAGAGTAAAATTTTATTTCATTTGCGGACTCCCGACAGAAACCATTAAAGACATGGATGAAATGGCTGAACTTTTGGCAAGTATTCGTTATCGCTCAAAACTTATTAAAAAAGAAAAAGGGTTAAAGCATTCACTTGATTTGACTTGCACATTGTCAATTTTTGTTCCGAAACCTTTTACACCGTTTCAGTGGTGTTCTCAAATGAGTTTGGAAAAAGTAAAAGAACATATTGACTATTTGATGGATAAAGTTTCACATATCAAAGGGGTAAAAATAAATTACAGCGACAGATATTTGTCTTTATTAGAAGCTGTAATGACAAGAGGTGATGATTCACTTTGTAAGTATGTTGAAACTCTTTATAAAAAAGGCTGTTATTTAGATACACAAAGAGAATATTTTGATAAAGATGTTTGGTTTGATACCGCAAAAGAATTAGGATTTGATTTTTATGCTTTAGCTACAGAACAGTATGATTTAGATTCACCCCTGCCTTGGGATTTTATTGATATCGGAGTTGATAAATCGTGGATGATTGATGAATATAAAAAAGCATTTGAAGTTAATGAAAATTCTTCTCACGTTGTTCCGACATGTCAAACAGGTTGCGTTAATTGCGGAGTTTGTAAAAATTTCGGAGTAAAAAAAGTTATCGCAAAACCGTACAAGGCATCAGAAAAAGCACAAGATATTTCAAAACAAAAACGCGAAATTGAAAATATCCCTCAATCGGAAATTAAACAAACTTTTCGATATAGAATTAAACTTACTAAAACGGGGATTTTAAAGTATTTTTCGCATCTTGATTGGCAAAATACCTTTTTTAAAGCAATATCAAGGACAAATTTGAAAATTGCTTATTCGTACGGTTTTAATCCGACTATGAAAATTTCTATGGGAGTTGCTCTTCCTTTGTTTTGCGAAAGTTTATCTGAATTTGTCGATATTCAACTGCTTGAAGATTTGCCTATTGAAATTGTAAAATCTGAAATTCAAAAAGTTTTGCCGAAAGGGTCAGAAATTTTGAATGTTGAAAAAATTGATAAAAATGTCCCATCTATTGATTCTCAGGCAAGTTGGGCGGAATATAAAATAAAAATTTTCAATAACGGGGTTTACGAATTTGAAGATTTTGTGTATAATACAAACAGAGTTTTATCTTCTGATGAAATTTTTATAGAGAAGAAAAACAAAAAAGGTTTGGTAAAAAAAGTAAATATAAAGAAATCAATAGGAAGTTACCGATTTGAAAATGATTATTTACTCATAGTTTTAAAAACAGGTCACAATAGTGAAATTCCGGCACTTCGTGCGGATGTATTGATGAACATTATTGCTCCGGAAGTAATTTTTGAAATTACCCGAACGAAGTTTTTGACCGAAAACCTAAAACAGATGTAGGATAAGAAGGATTTAGAATTTATGTACAACAAAAACAAAAATTTCAACAAAAACAATGAAAACAAAATCACAGAAAAAAAGATTGTAATTGCAGAAAGAGATAATATCGCTGCAGTTTTGGAAAACAAAAAAGTTACTGATTTTTTCATTCAAAGAGGAGATGTTTTATTAGGAGATGTTTACACAGCTACTGTTGATAATATTTTGCCAAGTATTGATGCTGCGTTTGTAAATGTCGGATCTGACAAAATGGGATTTTTGCATGCAGAAGATGTTATGGGCAAAGGTACTTTGAAAGAAAAACTCAAACCAAAACAAAAAATTGTTGTTCAGGTTGTAAAAGAGCCGACAGGTCACAAAGGGCCGAGAGTTACAACTGAAATAAGTCTTCCGGGAAGATTTTTGGTTTTGATGCCTTATGAACCTGGAGTTAGTGTTAGTAAAAAAATTGAAAATTCCAAAGAACGTGCAAGATTAAAGGCTATTGTTAATTTAATTAAACCTGTCGGAGTAGGTGTTATTATAAGAACAGAGGCTGAAGGTCAAACAGAATCTGATATTCAGGAAGATTTGGAAATCTTGTTGGAAAAATGGAATAATATTATAACTTCCTCAGAAACTCTTGATGCTCCAAACCTTATTTATAGGGATCAGGACTTATTATACAAAGTTATCAGAGAAGCTTGTACGGAAGATACGTCTGAAATTATTGTAGATACACCGTTTGCATATAACAGAGTTCAGTCGATTTTACAAAACTGGCATATTGCAAAAGGGGTTAAAGTTACATTATACAAGGGGAATGATCCGTTACTTATTGCCATGGACATTCATAAAGAAATTAAGGCAGCATTAAATGTAAAAGTTAATATGCCATCAGGCGGATACCTATTTATTCAACAGACAGAGGCTTTAACGGTAATTGATGTTAACAGCGGAAAATTTGTAAGTTCTTCAACTCAGGATGAAACAATATTAAAAACAAATATTGAAGCTGTTCACGAAATTGCTCGACAACTGAGACTTAGAAATATTGGAGGTATGGTAATAATCGACTTTATTGACATGACTACTCGCGCTGATAAATTGGCTATGCTTGAAGAATTAGAAATTGCATTGGAATCGGATAAAGCTAAACCGCAGGTTGGTCAATTGTCTGATTTAGGATTGGTCGAATTAACACGCCACAGACAGGGACAATCATTATCTGAAATATTTACTAAAAAATGCCCTCACTGTCAGGGTTCAGGATGTTCTGTTATAGATTTTAATTTTGCAACTCCTGTTGCTGAAGGCGAATACCGCGCAAAAGCCGCAAAAGTAAAATTACCTTCAGGTGCGGGATTTAAGAAAAAATTTAACAAAAATAATAAATCTGAGCAAAATGAAATTCAACAATCAGAACAAATTTCACAAGAAATTTCAACTCCGATTGAGCCGGTAATTGAAACAGAACCTTCAAAAGCCGCTCAAGAACAGGAAACTAAAAAATCTACAAGAAGAAAGACTACAAGAAAAAATAAAAAAGAAGCTGAAGTACAGCAAACTAATTCTGAGGTTAAAACAGAAGAACAAACTCCTGTTGAAGTTGAAGAACCAAAAGTAAAAAGCAAATCAAAAAGAAGAACTAAAAAACAAGAACAACAGGCGCCTGTAGAAGTTTCTACTCCGCAAGAAAGTGATACAAATGAATCAGAACTTTCAGAGCAACAACCGGCACAAAAGCCTAAAAAACGTTCCGGACGCCCAAACAGAGGTTCTTCTAAAACTAAAAAATCAAAATCAAATGAACAAAATGAAGAATAATTTTATTAAAAATTCAGCATTAACTTTACTCGCACTAACTGTTGTTTGTGCGAGTGAAGCCTTTGCAATTTCTCCTGAAATAAAATTCGGTATAAAAAAACTTTCACTTGCTATGATTGGAGTTTTGGGTTCATCTGTAATTTTATTTTTAGGTCTTTCTTTTTACAATAAGTTTTTTGTATCATCAAAAATTAAAAATCCCGATATAGACAAGTTATCATTCAGAAATCCGACTGATATTGATGAGGCAATAAATCTGTTTATTGCGCGAAACAGATTAAAATAAATTTAATTGTAACGAATTCTTAACAAATGTCTTAAAACCCTTAAAGTTTCGACAAAAAATGCCGACTAAACCGGTAAGGAACAAAAAAAGGAACCTGAAAGGATAAGACATTATGGGAATGGCAGCATCTCAAGCAAGATTATTAACAATAACATCACGTCTTGCAGATAATGAATTAAAATCTCAATCAATAAATAATGCCAGAATGCGTTTGACATCCGAAAGTTCACGTGCGAGTGAAAACTACATTAATGCATTAAATAATGCGGAATTGATGTTTTCAAATTTTGACAGTGCCGGAAACTCTATGTCGCAATTATTAACATACAATTCCTTGATGGGTTACAGTGCGTATAACAACCAGTATGGTTTAATAAATACAGCAGGACAAATTTTGGTAAGCGAAGATGAAGCACAAATGTTCCGTGCCTCAAACGGTAATTTGGATGCATTTTTAGAAGCTCACGGGCTTGAATATACAACGACTTATTTTGATGATAAGTCAATTGAGTCGGATCTCGGTTATCCGGAAGAATTTATGAATCTTGAAAAAGAACAATTGAAAACTATTTATGAAAATTATAACTCTGTAGCAAATTCTGTTGAATATGCTACATATACCAAAGATGTTGAAAATGTTAAAACATCATTTAAAAAAGTAAATTCTGAAACACCGGAAATTATGCCTATTCTGATGCCTAAATTTCTTGAAGGAGTTTCATATGATTCTAAAAACAAATCATATAATTTCGGATTTAAAAATGATACAAGTGCCACAGATAAATTAAATCGATATAATGCTATCA
>CAMNNA010000086.1 GCA_946545285.1 uncultured cyanobacterium
CAATATCAAATGCTGTTCCATGCCCCGGTGAAGTTCTTATGATGTCTAATCCTAGAGTCATGAATACTGTTTTTTGCGCGGCAATTGTTTTAATAGGAATTAATCCTTGATCGTGATAATTTGCAATATAACAGCTATATTCATCTTTAATACCGTTCAAATATTTTTTCCCTGCTTCTATAAATAATGTGTCTGCAGGTTTTGGAAATGTTATATCTATACCTTTTTTTTGTAAAATTTTAACAGCGGGAATCAGAATATCAATTTCTTCTGTTCCTAAAATTCCGTCTTCTCCTGCGTGAGGGTTAAAACCGCATAGTGCAAATTTCGGATTAGGAATTTTGAAAAGATTTTTGAAGGTGTTGTTTAGTGATTCGATTTTTGAAACAACAAAATTTTTATCAAATTTCACATCATGCAAAGCACAATGCCTTGTTAATAACAAAACCCTAAAATTATCGGCAACAAAAAGCATTTCAGCTTTTTGATTATCATGAGATAAAAATTTTTCCAAAATTTCAGTCTGTCCGTTAAATTTATGAGCTGCAAAATGCAGTGCATTTTTTGCAACAGGAGCGGTTACAATTGCTTTTGGTTTAATTTCACAGGCTTTTTTTAATGATTGATAAGAAAATTCACCACTTTGTTTTGTCGGCACTCCGGGGTTAATATCAGTTTTTTTATAAGGTATTTCTATTAATTCATAGTTATTTTTTAGTTTCCCGTAAAAATCCAAAACATCCTTATTACTGATTAGAACAATTTTATCTTTTGGTAAATCTAAAAAATTTAATGCTTTAATTGTGATTTCTGCGCCAATTCCGTTAGGATCACCTGTAGTTATTGCGATTTTATCTTTATAATTTGTTTTCATGTTTTTCAAAATAATGTAAAATTTCTATTAAGGTATTAACTCCGCCAAGATTACCTGATTTTGTAACTATCCATTGATCTGATGTTGCACTTTTACTCAAAGCAATTGCAGGTAAAACTTCATCTATAATTTTTAAGTGGTTTGCACCAATGGAATTACAGCATTTATATGATGTTTCCCCGCCCAAAGTTATTAATACCGCTTTATTTTTTTCTAAAACTTTTTTTGTTAATTCTGATAGAAAATCAGTTATTACATTTGCCAATCCGGATTTTGTTAAGTCTGCTTTAACTGCATCTTCATCAAATCCATTGAAATTTTTAAACAAATTTGAAGTGTGGACAACAACGATATTATCATTTTTTAAATTATTAATTATCCTTTGGACCAAATCATCACTAACTCCTGATAAAACAGTATTCATTTTTAATTCAATAACCAAACTGTTTTCTTCATATTCATCGCTTTGTTCAAATTTTTCGATTTGATTTGCGGTAATTTGTGTAGCACTTCCTGAAACTATAAATTTAGGTAGTTTTGGTAATTTTACCGGTAAAATTTCCTCATTTCTTTCTTGTGCAGGAAACCACATATTGCTCAAAACTTTTGCAGCAGCAGCGTTTCCGACAGGCAAAATATTATATTCTGATTTTTTCATTGTAAGAACAATCTGTTCTAAATCAACAGTTGAAACAGCATCTGCAATAATAATTTTTTTACCTTCAGAAACTAAGGTATTTAATTGCTTTAAAATAGGACCCGCGCCGTCTAATACTGTTTTTAGAGGTATAGTTCCGATAATATTTGCTAAATTTTCACCTAACTGGTCTTTGAACAATGTCGGAAGATGCGATTCGGTTATTGGAGAATGAGGATCTCGAGCCATTTCGGTTTTTTCAATAGGAACTCCTTTTAATAACTGATATCCGCCGACGGTAATTCTTCCTTCCTGCGGGAATGCCGGCATAACAAGAGCCGCATCAAGATTTAGCGCTTGCAAAATTGAAAGAATTTCAACTGCAATATTGCCTCTCACTGTAGAATCTATTTTTTTATAAAAATAGTCAGGATTAATTTTTTCTGATAAAAATTCCGAAGCTTGTTTTACTTTTTCAAAAGCAATTTGCGTACTTACATTTCTTGATTCTGTTGCAATCGCCCATGCTTGAGGGGTAATTTCTGCGTTATTATCTTTTTTCGGCTCAAAGTCATTTAATAATATATTAGTATCGGTTCCGTTCAGCTTAAATTGAAGTGCAGTATCATTTGCACCTGTTAAATCATCAGCTATAATTCCTACTATATTTGAATTAATAATCATATCTTAAAAAACAGCTTCAGTTGATTCGTTATCTTTTCTTGACCCGAGTAATCTTATATTATTGGCATTAATATAGAAAAATTCTCGTTCTTCCCCGCTTGCTCTGTCAGTCCAACGGTTATTCATCAAAGTTCCGTCAACAGCAACCAATATTCCCTTTTTAACATATTCGGATGCAAATTCAGCTTGTTTATCCCAAACATCAATTCTAAACCAATCAGTAACTTCTGATTTAGTTTTTGCATCCCATCTGTTTACTGCAACAGAAAAATTTGTTTTAATTTTTCCTGAGTCAAAAGACTTAAAATTTTCTTTTGCATCACTTCCGACTCTGCCAACTATTGTTGCTGTATTCATAAATTACCTCATTTCCTTTTTATATTAGTACATCTTAACTAAATCTCTGACATTTTGCAAAACTTCTTTTGCTTTAATACGAGCTTTTTGAGATCCTTTTTCAATAATTTCATCCACAATTTCAGGATGTTGCTCATAGTAACGTCTTTTTTCACGAATTTCTGATAAACACAAATTTATTTTATCTCCAAGTTCTCGTTTGCATTGAGCACATCCTCTCAAGCCTTTTTCGCATTCGCATCTGATGGTTTTCACTTCATCATCTGATCCGAATATTTTCCAATATTTAAACGCTACCTCGCATTCATCAGGATGACCCAAATCATCTTTCCTTAATCTTGAACGATCTGTAATTGCAGTCATAACTTTTTTAGAAGTTTCAATATCAGTATCAGAAATTTTTATATCATTTTTAAATGATTTTCCCATTTTATTTCCGTCAAGCCCGCAAATCAAAGAGCATTCATTCAAAATTGGTTCAGGTTCATTAAAAAATTCTCCGTACAAATTATTAAACCTTCGTGCGATATCCCTTGTAATTTCAATATGTGCAACTTGATCAATGCCGACAGGAACATATTTAGAATTCATCATCATAATATCCGCACTCATCAAAACCGGATATCCCATAAGTCCGTAATTAACTTGAGTTCCTTGACCTTCTTTGGTTTTTAATATTTTTGCCATATCTTTTAAGGTCGGGTCTCTTTCAACCCAATTTTGCGGGGTAATCATCCCCAAATAGATATTTAACTCCGCAATTTCCGGTACTAAAGATTGAACATAAATAGTTGACTTTTCTGGGTCAATTCCGCAAGCAAGCCAATCCATAACAACATCTTTTGTGTTTTGCTTCAGTTCTTCAGTATTATCGTATTTTGTCGTCAATGCGTGCCAGTCAGCAACAAAAAAATAACAATTGTACTTTTCTTGCAACTGAACCCAATTTTTTATTACTCCTAAGTAGTGTCCTAAATGTAATTTTCCGGTCGGGCGCATTCCTGACACGATAGTTTCGTTCATCGTTGTTCCTTTCTATGAGATTATTATATACAAAATATTTTTTATAACAAGTTTTACTAGATTAAAAGGGTAATTAAATATTTTTTTTAACGAAATATTTTATAGAGTGTGTTACAGAAAGGAGTTTTTTAAATGAAGTTTAACCCTTTAAAAGAAAAAGGATTACCTATTGAAAAGCAGGTAAGGACTTGGCATGATATTGCCCACAGAAAATACAATAAGAATGAAGTCGATTGTTATTCCAGAACAAGACAGATTCTAATGAATGGTATAGAAGTTGAAGCTTGGAATTTTAAACACAATTTTGCAAGAAACACAAACCATGAAGATACTTGTGAATTTCTTGCACAAACAAAACGTATAGAAGATGCACAGCAAACTACTATAAATTGGCTTGCACCATGTGATCAGTCTGTTTTAGAAACAACATTGGGTTATGAGCAGGTTGCGGTAGATTTAACTGCTTGGCTTGCACAGAATGAGCCGGATCCGTACGTAAAAGAAACATTGGATTTCGGATTATTAGAAGATTTTGATCATTTGTACAGATACAGTCAATGGGCTTATATGATACACGGAATTTCACCTGATGCTATAGTACAGGGTCAAACAGATGTTATCATAGGGCGTCCTACTCAACATCATCACAACTGTAATATATTAAGACTTCGCAAGCCTTACGATAAAAATACCGCAACCCCGCAAACAAAAGTAAATATATTAACAATAGTCTCCGGAGAACAGCAAACTCACAACTATTATGGTGAACACGGATTTGCTTACGGCAGCGAACTTTTAAGAGAAACTTATGCTGAAATTAAAGATGTCGAAGAAGAACATGTAACTATGTATGAATCTTTAATTGATCCGACAGAATCTTTCTATGAAAAATTGCTATTACATGAATTTACTGAAGTTTGCACATATCATAATTGCTATGAAGATGAACAGCACCCTGTTTTGAAAGAAATTTGGGAAGAATTTTTGGCAATGGAAATAAATCATCTTCAAACAGCGGCAGAATTATTTAAAAAATATGAAAAACGCGACCCTGAAGAAATTATCGGGGAAGAAGTTGTTCATCCTTGCCATTTTGAATCTCAAAAAGAATATGTAACAGAAATTCTTGAAGAACAAATAGATAAACGTTTAGGAACAGACAAAGATTACTTATATATAAAAGAACTGCCTGATGATTGGGCAAGTTATGATATCCAGAAAAAAGTAAGTGAAGACGGCGCACCGTCTGAAGTTACCATAAGAGTGATAGCGCAACAAAAAGACAGAGATTTAGTTATTGCTGATACTCAATTACAAAACAAACTTCCTGAACTTGTAAAACGCGGATTACAGAAAAAAGGTCTTGCCCCTGAATCTGTAACTTCTGAAGAATATAAAGAAATGAATAAAGAAGAATTTTTATTCTAAATAATAAATAAATTAGTGGGCTGTCTTGTAAAAAGCAAGACGGCTCATTTAAAAAAAGTTAGAAAGGAAATTTACCCTAAAAATGACAACTTCAGTCACAAAATTGTTAAAAGCCCTAAATGAAAATCAAATTTTACATCCTGATTCTTGGACATTAAAATACCAGTATATATCCGGCATGCGTAAATGGGTAGCAGGGATTGTTCCATCAGAACTTCTTAAAAGGAGTGTAAAACAGTCAATAGAATCTCTTATGACGTTGAATCAAGACGGAAATTTTTATAAAACATTTCCAAAAGAAGTATTGACTCCGGATTATGGTGATAGGTGGGGGGTACGCGCAAATTATATCGAAATAAATAACAGAGCAATTGCTCAAATGCAAGATAAAATTACCAAAAACGGAATTCTCAGTTCGATAAAATTGCTTCCGGCAATTCCGCCTTCTGCAAAAAGCTGGGCAAACTGCATAATTTTATCCCAAATTTTTCCAAACATTTATGGTGACGGGTACAACAAATCTCCTGATGAAGAAAATTCTATTTACGGAATAAAACTAAACGGCGGATATAGTAAAAACATTATTGATTTTGATATTGCAAAAAAGATTTCTCCGGGCGAACAATTTAGTGCATTTAACGATTTGGCGCATTTTCACGGATTAAAAACAGGATTTAGGACAGTAATTTCAGCCGACCAAATTAAAGTAGTTCAAAAAGACGGAAGTGACATTACTTTTGACTGGAAAAATCCAGAACATGTTGAATTATTTGTAAAAGAGCATGTCGAATTAATTAAATGCGGATTTGAGGCTATATTTATAGATTCTGCAAAACATATAGGCGGGTATGATATGGGTAATTATACCGGAGTAGGAGCGCTGCCTGAATATGAACAGATGCAATACATAATTCATGAAATAAGATTGCGTTCTAAAAAAACACATTTAAGTTTTGTCGGAGAAAAAAGCACCGGCGATTTTCAACGCTACGAAAATTTAGGGCTTCAGGCAGGAACGGCATTTATCGAGCCTGATCATTTTGACGAGGTGAAAAGTAAATCAATAGATTTTAAATATTCGCACAATTATACTCCGGGAATTGAAGTTTCAAATGATAATGATACAGGCGGAAGAACATATGAATCAAGGCTAAACAGAATCCATAATTCACTTTTTGGATACGAATACCCAAGCGACAAACTCCCGAGTTTTATGCAGATGGAAGATTTGTTTCCGCTAAGATATGATACAAACACACATCATTTAATGATGTCAAATCCGTCGTATTCAACAGACGGGACGGCGCAAAGCCATTGGGAAAACCTTTTTGCAAAAGATGACGGCAGAGAATATAATAAAAAAGTTGCTGAACTTTTTGCGCATTCTCTGAATTTGTAAAAATAAAAAATTTTTCCGCCACGAGCATCTGTCAAGGCTTGAAAAAATAAAATTTTTGACGTATGATA
>CAMNNA010000087.1 GCA_946545285.1 uncultured cyanobacterium
TGTTACAAGGTAATGTTTACATTAAAATTTGAATCCGGCATATTATTTATAAATATGTCGGATTTTTATTGTAAATTAATTGCCTGAATTTATAATATATGATAAAATTTTGGCTGAGGTTTGTTATGGAAAAAGCGAATATTTTATCATATTTACCAATTATTATTGTAAGTATTATTTTTTTAATATCAATTTTATATTGCTATATTTGTTATTCTAAAACGGGGCAAAATTTAAAAAAACTATTTAATATTTTGTCCGGATTTAAAAAGGATGAATTGAATTTCAGATTCAAAGAGTTTGACAGTGCTTTAGCAGGAAATGATTATGTAAAATCTATTTGGGAAGAATTTAAAAGCACTTTAGTGTTTAGTGAATCAGTTGCACTTGTTGATGATAATAATCAAGAATATAGTTATCAAAATGTATCATCAAGCGTTCAGGATATTCAAACTGCGGTTGATCCTTTATATTTTTTCAACGAAGAAACCTTGATTAAATCAAGATTTAATTACAAATTAATCCAAACTATGCCTACAATTTTAACAGGATGCGGTCCATTGTTTACGTTTTTAAACATAGCTTTGGCATTTCGTATAATTGATTTTTCTACACCCGAAAATACGTTATCATCAATTTCTGAATTTATGGTAAGTATGCAAATTGCAGCTTTAGTTTCTGTTGTTGCTGTTGGGGCATCTTTGATTTATTTATTTTTAGAAAGAGTTTTATATAACAAAATTTGCAAATCTAAGCTTATAAATGTTCAAAATAGAATTAATTCATTATTTACAAGTACATCGTCAGAAAAATTTTTATTTGAAATGCTTAGAGAATCCAAAATTCAAAACAATTCAACTCAAAATATTATTAATTCAATTCCGATTCAATTTAAGTCAGCATTTAACGAATCTGTTGGTGCAAATCTTGTTCCGTATTTGGAAAATTTAATTTTCGGGCTAAACCAATTGAACAATGAGTTAAAAAATAATACAAAAACTAATAATACTGATGTTGTAGATGAATTATTTTAAAAAGGGTTAAATGACAAGGATTTTTTTAAAACAAAATAATGAAAATAATGAAACAGACAATAATATCTTTTGGGTAACGATGTCTGATTTAATGCTTGGATTGGCGATTATATTTATTTCATTATTTGTCCTTGCTATGGCCGGTTTTTCTCAGCAAACTATCCGCCAAAAACAATCTCAGATAAATGTTTCAAAACAAATTCAACAAGAACTTCAAACTAAAAATATTGATATTAATATTGACAAAATGACCGGAGATATTAAAATTCCCGCAGTTAACCTTTTTGATTTAAACAGTTCTGTTTTAACAGTTGAAGGTAAAAATTTGTTGGATAAAATTACTCCTATTTATGTAAATACAATTTTTTCAAACGATGAATTAACATCAAAACTTGAGTATATTGTTGTTGAAGGGCATACTGATTCACAAATGTTTGCGGGGGTAAATTCTAAAAACGATCAATTTTTGAAAAATATGGATTTGAGTTTAGACCGTGCAAATTCTGTTGCTGAATATATTTTGAATTCTAAATATGACAAAAAATACGAAAATAGTTTTCGTAAAAAATTGGTAGTTGAAGGAAAAAGTTTTAACGATCCTGTTTTAGTCAACGGAAAAGAAGATTTTGATAAAAGCAGGCGCGTTGAGTTAAAATTAAAAGTAAAAGATATGAAATTTGAGGAAATGTTTGGATTTAAAACAAAATGATTGAAGAAAATAATATTTTAGAAACCATAAATATGATAAAACTTCACAATCTTGATATCAGGACTGTTACGTTGGCATTGAGTTTAAGAGATTGCATAACAGATAATGTTGACAAATTGTGCGAAAATATTTATAACAAAATTAAAATCTATGCAAGAAATTTGGTAACATACGCTGATGAACTTTCCGAGGAATATTCAATTCCGATAATTAATAAACGTATTGCCGTAACACCGATTTCAATAATTGGTGAATCTTGTAAAAACCCTGATTATATAAAAATAGCGAAAACTCTTGATCTGGCAGCACATGATGTAGGGGTTGATTTTGTGGGAGGATTTAGTGCATTAGTAGAAAAAGGATTTACAAAAGGGGATAATCTTTTAATAGAAAGTATTCCTGAAGCCCTTGCGCAGACACAAAAAATTTGTTCATCTGTCAATGTTGCAACTTCAAAAGCGGGTATAAACATGGATGCTGTTTTAAAAATGTCCGAAATAATAAAAGAAACAGCAAAACTTACAAAAGATACAGATAGCATAGGCGCAGCAAAGCTTGTTGTCTTTTGTAATGTTCCGAGTGATAATCCTTTTATGGCAGGTGCTTTTTGCGGATTTGGAGAAGCTGAAGCTGCATTAAATGTTGGTGTTTCGGGGCCGGGAGTTGTAAAGGCTGCAGTAGAAAGTCTTGACAAATATGCAGATATGAGTGAACTTGCAAATAAAATAAAATCTACGGCATTTAAAATAACTTCGACCGGCGAACTTATAGGCAGAAAATTGGCAAAAAGATTAGAAATTCCTTTTGGGGTAATTGATTTGTCATTAGCTCCTACACCGGCATTAGGCGATAGTGTTGCCGGAATATTTCAGGCAATGGGTTTAGAACATGCAGGGGCTTGCGGAACGACGGCTGCACTTGCAATGTTAAATGATGCTGTCAAAAAAGGAGGCATTATGGCAAGTTCGCATGTCGGCGGATTGTCAGGCGCGTTTATTCCTGTTTCAGAAGATGCCGGAATGATTGAAGCTGCGCAAAAAGGGTATCTGACATTTAACAAATTAGAAGCGATGACAAGCGTGTGTTCTGTCGGATTAGATATGATTGCAATTCCGGGAGATACGCCGACTGAAACAATAGCAGGAATAATTTCTGATGAAATGGCAATAGGTATGATTAACAAAAAAACGACTGCAGTGCGAATAATTCCTGCTTATGGCAAATCCTCAGGAGATTGGATTTCATACGGAGGGCTTTTAGGTGAAGCGCCTGTTATGGATGTGAACGGTTTGTCTTGTGCGAATTTTGTAAAAAGAGGAGGAAGAATTCCTGCACCAATTCATAGTTTAAATAATTAGGAATTAAGGATAATTATGGGTAGAAACGATCAAATTTCAAAATTTAGTAATTCGTTAAAAGATTTTTTAATCAATACTTTTGCATCAAAACTTGAAGATGCAAAAACCTATATTTATAAGTACAATAATCTGAAAGTTTTTATGGATCCGATGAAATACACAACGCCTCATTTTTTTGTACAAATAGGAATTTCTGAAGCTTGTTTTGCTATAAAAGACGGAAGTAAAATTGACGGAAGTGTCGGGAATGAAGATCCTTATGTAAAACGCTGGGCGGGCAGATATAATATTCAAAAAGAACTTGAATCACATTGGAAATTATTGCAAGAAGCTATAAGAGAATTAAGTAAGGATGGTTCTTTAAATGCATCAAATGCAGCTCGTGAAAAGCTTAAACGTGCTGAAAAAAGTGAAGAAACATTTGATGAAGTAGATATGACTTCAACAGGTATAAGCAAGACAACTCGTTTTCTTGCTCAAGAGCGTGAAAAAAAATTGAAAAAATATAAAAAATTCTTAAAACAGCGTGAACTTGAAAAACAAAAAAGGGGGAATAAAGCATGAGAACCCTTAATGAAATGGCAGTAAAACTTCAAGAATCTATTATTGAGCAGCAACAAGTCAGTGCGCGTGATGCGAATACTCTTAAAGTTCGCAGGTATAATAATTTGCGCATAAGGATGGAAAAAAAATATGAATTTCCTCATATAATAGTTACAATAGGAATTTCTGAAGCTGTATTTGATATTATACATTGGTATAAAATAAGCGGCGGATTGGGTTCTGATGAGAGATATGTAAAAAAATGGGTTGAAAGTGAAAATAATTTATCAGAACTTGTAGACATATATAATGCATTAGAAAAAATTATTAAAAGAGAAGGTCTTGATGAAGATGCTTCTGAAGGCTGGGCAGAAGAAGTTAATGAAAGATTTTTTCATCCAAAAAGTATTTACAGAAAAGCCCAAAGACCAAAAAGTTTTAAAGATTATTTGAAGGCTAATTTCAAAAGAAAATAAATTATTTTATAATTCTGTGAAACTGTTATATATCAAGATGATAAATTTAAAACCTGTTTAATAGGCTTTTGTTCCTGTCAAAATGTAAATTTTTGCTTTATCTTTTCAAATAATAATATTTGTAAATAAGTTATTTTTATTATTTATTTTTGTAGCTAAAAAATGTATAATTCTTTACAAAAGAATTATTTTATTTTAAAAGAGTGTTATAGGAAAGGACAAAGATTTTGATTAATAATTTTGAAAGTTTTGACAATTCCGAAACCGCTACTAAAAAAGATATTGTTATTCAAGAAAGAGTAGAGCTTGTTTCAACCCATATGTACAAGCAATTTTTAGATTATCAGAACTGTACTGTTAACACTAACAATATTTTCACCAAAATGGTTGATTGTTTGGAACTTGTGGCTCAAAATCTTCAGCAATCATTTTCTTCAAGAGGAATAACAACTCAAAATATTTATGTTGAATCAGATTCTTTAAAATCTGTTGCGATCATTAATATTCTTTGGCATAAAATAAGTTTTACAACGCGATGCAATTTTCAGCCTCAATCTTTGTACAGAGAAGACGGCAGGCATGTTCCGACAAACAGGATTATGGCTCTGCGCGGAAATTACAACGATATAATTAAAGATTCAAAAGATCGCGAAGATGAGATGATAAAGCTTTTAGAGCAAGAAATTGCATCATTGTATGTTCCTCCAGATCAAGTGCAAAAATGTTATTTTAAAATTAAACATACAGGTCAGGAATTTCAGATAAATCAAATTGATGCTCCGCGTGAAGTTATTTTAAAGGTCGTTGAAACCGTTTGCGGTGGAGGGTTGTACCATCAAGACGGTTCAATCAGAAGTTTTATTGTATAATTTAATAATTAAACGGGCTTTTTTCGTTTGCAAAAATTATTTCAATTTCTTTGGGCAAAAGACTTTTTATAACAGGCAGAATTAATATTTCGGATTCAAAATGCCCGATATCAAATATCGGGATTTCAGAATCCAGTGCTGTGTGAAATTTTAAATCTCCTGTTACAAGTGCGTCTGCACCTAAAGATTTTGCTTCGTTAATAAATTCACTACCGCTTCCGGCGCAAAACGCTATTTTATGAAGCTTTTTTACTCCAAAATTATTTACATATCTAAGATTTGGCGAAACTTTACGTAAAATATTTACAAATTTGTTTATTTCAATTTGAAAATCAATAAATCTCAAATAATCATGTTTGATATTTATTTTATAATTTTCAAGCCCTAGTTTTTTTATTAAAGTATCGGTTGTTCCGCCGTTTGCTTTGTCTAAATTTGTGTGTGCGCTATATATGTTAATTGTTTTGAATTCAATCGGAACTGTAAATAACGGATGATGAGAAATTATCATTTCACAATTTTGATTTTTAGCTTGATTAAAAACATCTTTTGTCGGGGTAAGACAAAGTATTATTTTTTTTATATCCTTTATTTCATTATCAACAATCCAGCCGGAATTGTCCCAATCTTCCTGACTCTGAATAGGAGCAAAATTTTCTAATTCTGTTATTATTTGAAATTTATTCATAAATTAATTTTATAATATTTATTTATAAAAATCAAAATCCTCTGATAAGTTTTTTTCAATAATTTTTATAAAATCAGAACAATTATATCCAAAAGCATTTGCTAATTTCCAAATTGTAGAAATTTTAGAATCAGATTCACCTTTTTCTAATTTAGTCAATAATCCGTTTCCAATATCGTATTCAAAAGAAAAAGTGTTTATTCCCTTGTTTATTTCTATTCTTTTTTTGTAAACAATTTTTCCTATTGCCGTAAGTAGCACTTTTTTGCGTTCGTTCATTATTTTTTCGTCATCGTCTTGCATATTTATATATTTTATGTAATATTGATAATGCTCTATTGATAGTAGTCTATAGATTAAAATCTATAATGAAGAAGAGATACTATATAGCAGGAATACTTACAATTTGTATGTTAGCATTGACATACAAATTTTGGCTGATATTCAAAACTTCTACTCATGTCCATTTTGAATTTTTTGTTTTTACAATAATATTAATATTATCTTATTTATTTACCTTAAAACTAACTGATTTTTTGGCGGATTTTAAGAGTCTAAAACACCAATCAAGAATTGAAATAGTATTTTTATTTGTATTTTTCTTGTTATTGTTTATTCCTATGGCTCATATAAATAAAAGTGCAACTTCAGAAAGAGAAAACAGGACTCTTGCAGTGTGGAAACCGTTGATAAACGAAGATAAAACAATAAATTACAATTTCGGAAAAGATTTTGATGAATATTT
>CAMNNA010000088.1 GCA_946545285.1 uncultured cyanobacterium
TGAAAAATTTTTGTGTTAAGATAAGAACACGAGAAAATTTATAAGAGGGTTCGATTTATGAAAATGTCAAAATTATTTGTGCAAACTATGAGAGAATTTCCTTCTGATGCGGAAGTTGTTTCACACAAAATGCTTGCACGTGCAGGGTTTATAAAAAAACTTACAAGCGGGGTTTACAATTATTTACCTCTTATGTGGAGAGTATTAAAAAAAGTTGAAAACATTGTAAGAGAAGAAATGGATAATGCCGGCGCTCAAGAACTTTTGATGCCGTTTGTTCAGCCAAAAGAGCTATGGATTGAATCAGGAAGATGGGAAGCTTACGGGAAAGAACTTATGCGCCTAAAAGACCGTCACAATCGCGAAATGTGTTTAGGACCGACTCATGAAGAAATTATAACATCAATTGCCCGAGATATTTTAAAATCTTATAAACAATTACCGACAAATCTTTATCAGATCCAATCTAAATTCAGAGACGAAGTTCGCCCGAGATTCGGACTTTTACGCGGTCGTGAATTTATTATGAAAGATGCGTATTCTTTCGGAAGATCTCAAGAAGAACTTGATAAAGAATATCAAAATATGTGGGATGCTTACACAAGAATTTTCAAACGATGCGGACTTGAAACAAAAGCTGTTCAATCAGACTCGGGTGCAATCGGAGGCAGTGTTTCGCATGAATTTATGGTCATAACAGATACTGATGCAGGAGAAAATGATGTTTTTTACTGTGATGATTGCGATTATAGTGCAAATTCTAACCACGCGGTTTCAAATTTGCCATCAGCAATAGTTGACGGAGGTTTTGAAAAAGCCGAAATCAAAGATACCCCAAATGTCGGTTCAATAGAAGATTTAAGCAAGTTTTTAAATTGCCCTGAATCGGTAATTTGTAAGGCACTGGTATATATTATAGACAAAGCTCCTGTTATTGCACTAATCAGAGGAGATAGGCAGATTGAAGAAACAAAGCTTTTAAACGCAATCGGCGGAACTGAAATACGAATTGCCACATCACCTGAAATTGAAGATATAATGAAAGTTAACGGATACAGCGCAATTCCGGGATTTATCGGGCCGTATGACAGAAATAAAAAACGGCTTGCCAAATACGGTGAATATGAAATTAAACTTATTGCAGATGAATCTGTTAAAGAATTGAAAAATTTTGTCATCGGAATTAATGAAACAGATAAACATTTAGTAGGTGCAAATTGGGGAACAGATATTGAACTTCCTCAAACAGCAGATATCAGACTTGTTGAAGCAGGTGATTTTTGTCCGAAATGTGCAAAACCCTTAAAAGTTACAAGAGGTATAGAAGTCGGAAACATTTTCCAATTAGGTACAAAGTATTCTGCGCCAATGAACGCTTGTTACTTGGATGCTGACGGAAAATCAAAACCTTATATAATGGGCTGTTACGGAATCGGGATTTCAAGAACTGCAGCCGCAGCTGTTGAAGCTCATCATGATGAATGGGGGATAAAATGGCCTTTAGCTATTGCTCCGTACCACGCAGTTGTTGTCCCTGTCAGTACAAAAGATGAACAGCAAATGGCTGTTGCTCAAGAAATTTATGATAAATTGCAAAATGCCGGTGTTGAAGTTGTTATTGATGATCGTGATGAAAGACCTGGAGTAAAATTCAAAGATGCCGATTTAATAGGCTTCCCGTATAGAATTACGGTTGGAAAAACAATTGCTGAAGGTAACGTTGAATTTGTTACAAGACAAACAGGTGAAAAAGAAACTATCACCCCGCAACAAGCTGTTGAAAAGGTTATAAATGCAGTTAAAAATATTTAACTTATAAATTTTAAAAGATAAATTAACGGCGCGAAATTTTTAAAAAATTTCGCGCCGTCTTTCATCATCCATCCAAAGATTATTTTCTGTTTCTTCCGTTTGAAGACCGTGAAACTTCGTTTACGCGTCTTTGACGTTTTTGATTTTCGGTTTGTGCATCTTTATTTATATTTGCAATTCTTCGATCTTCTTGGTCTGAAGTGTTTGTATTTGATGTAATTCGTGAATTAGATACTACAGACGCTGATATAGTAAATAGATTTTGTTCAGGCGCTTGTTCAGGATTTTCAACAGGTTCAGAATCAGGATTCTGAGTTTCAACTAAAATATTGTTATCTTCCGAATTTGATGTATTTACATCTGTTTCAGGGATTTCGACAGATTCCGAAACATTTGAATCATCAATATTATTTTCAGATTCGGCAATAATTTTTTCATCTTCCGAAAATTCTTTAATATCACTGTCCAAAG
This sequence comes from uncultured cyanobacterium, assembly GCA_946545285.1. Classification (GTDB taxonomy): domain Bacteria; phylum Cyanobacteriota; class Vampirovibrionia; order Gastranaerophilales; family Gastranaerophilaceae; genus Zag111. Next base: position 2,284 of record CAMNNA010000088.1, read on the forward strand.
CCTTATCATAAATTTGAATATTTTTATCTGCGTCATTACTTATTTCGTTTCCGTTATTTCCGGAATTTTGCGCCATTTTACCTGTTAATATGTATAAAAACCCTCTTGCAACAGATATAAATGGTGCCAGAAGCATTGCAACTCCGACATTTTCGGTTAATTTCCCGTTATTTATCGCAGTTTTAGAAACTTGGGTGTTATTTTGCGTTCTTGATTTTAGGGCATTATTAATTTCTTCAAAGTCCTTTGAAAGAATTTCTATTTCATCAGTATTAGGTTTTAATGATTTTAATTTTTTATCAATTTTATCTGCGTTTTTATTTTTCTTTTCCAAACTTGAATCTATTGCAGAAGTTAATGTTTCATTTAAAAATTCCGATTCATTTCCAGATTCATCAGATTCTGCGGTTTGAACATTTTCAATATCTTGTTCAAATTCAGAAATAAGATTTTCTGTAATATTATCTTCTGTTTTATTATCAGAAATGGCTTTTTCTGATTCTTTTTGTGTTTCTTTTGATTTTTGAGTGAGTTGTGATATATTTTTGTTGTTATTCAGGGCTACATTTGCAACAAGCGCATCTTTTTGACTCAAATCCAAGGCTGAATCATCGCTTAATTTTGATAAATCGGAAGCAACAATCGGATCAGGGATTGAGCCAAAACCTTCCGGTATATTTACATTTCCGGATAAAATTTCATTTGCGAGGTTGTTACTTTGCTCGTTTTGGATAATATCATTTTCAGCATTGGCAGAAAAATCGTTTATTTCAGACCATTTAGACTCATAATCGCGCGCAAATTGAATCAATTCTAAATTTTGCCCTTGTGATAGAGAAACTGTTATATCATTCACGCTTGATTCTAAATTTGATGCATAGATATGCGCTGTACTTATAATTTGTAAATTAGAAGCCCCCGTAAATACATCATTTGGATTGCCGGATGCACCTATTGTAGGTTTATGTTGTATTTTTAAATCATTTATTTGAAATTTGAATTTTGACAAAATTTCTGACGATAGAATTGTTCCTGATATTATCTGCGAACAGTTACTAATTTCAGAATCTAATACATCCAAAGATGATGTCATTAATTTCAATATTTGCGCATTTGATGAAATTTGTTTTATCTGATCAGAATTTGATGAAATTATATCAGATAATTCGTTATATCTTTCCTGTTCCTGCAAAGTTAGTTTTGTAGTTTTTTGCTTATTGTCAAGGTCCTTCCATTCTTGTTGGGAAACTTTTATTTGTTCGAATTTTTCTTCATAATCCTGTTGCTCTTTTTGTTTAACTTCTTGTGCTGATTTTGCTTGATTTTGAAAATCAAGATATTTATCATTCAGTTTTTCTTGTGCTTTTTCACAAGCCTGAACGTAAGATTTTACCTGATTTACAAGTTGAGAAGAATTAGTTAGATCAGTCGCCGTTGAAATATCACTAACAGAGCCTGTTTGACTGTCCTCCATAACAATATATGTAACAGAATCATTTGCGAATTGACCCTGTGCCCATTCTAAAACATCTTTTGGTACATAGTTTCCGCCATCTGCCATTTGCAAAATTTCTTGATAAGAATATTTTGCCCATTTCGGATCAGGAACCTGAGGGTTAATACTTCTTCTTTTAAAACTACAAGCTGTTAATTTGAGTGAATTTACGTAAAAACGCTGTTTTGCATATTGGATATAGTAAACATCACTATACTTGTTTCCGTAGTGATTTTTTAGCTGTTGGGCATAATCCGCAACTTCTGAATCAACTCCTGAAACTACACTTTCATCCAAAGCTTCACCCGCAACGTCATTACTAAAATCAGGTGACCCCCAATTTGAATAAGTTTTTTTATTATTTACGCGCATAGAAATGTCCTTTATTTACTTTTTATGAAATCGGTAATTTTATAAAAAAACTTGAAATTTTCTATAATCAAACTTAATATTTTGTTACAATAGAAATAAAAAACGCTTATATGAAATATCATTCATTTAGACTATGACGGAAAGAAATTAATTTTATATAATGCTACTGACCTGAATAATATAATTAAAAACAAAAAGAGGATTTATAAAATGCAGAAACGAACAGCAAAACTATTAACCTTACTTTTGGTACTGGGAATAACGGCACCTGTTTCATACGGCGCAAGCCCATTAAGCGGATATGATTTATACAAAGATACTCACGCAAATGAAGCATCTAATGATGGTTCAAGAGAGCAAGTAATGGGTGAATTTTACTCAAATTCCTTAGCAGCTAAAAGAGCAAAAAGAAACGCCTCTTCTTCAAATGTCAGTCCTGTTCCGAAATCAACCCCATCTTATTCTCAAGACGGTTCATCATATAATTTAGAAACTCCGAAACGCAGAAATGAAGTTTTAAGAGAATCATCAAAAGAAGTTCATGCTGATTCATCTAAACCTGCTGATTGGACTACTGCTGTTTCGTTCTATAAAAATCCGAGTTTATCAAGCATTATTCAAAGATATAAAAGAAGCGATTTTGCAGGATGCATGCAAGAAAGTATTTCTTATGTCAAAAAACACCCTAAAGATACTTTAGGTTTTTATTATCTTGCAATGAGTTATGCAAAAGTAAATGATAAAGAAAATGCTATAAAAGCTTATGAAAAAGTAATATCCTTAAACGCAAATCCAATGATTGTAAAATACGCAACCAACGGCAGAAACTGTGTTATGAATCCGGATGCGGATAATTGCTATCAAAACGTAAATGAACCGGAATACATTTATCCGTATGCTGATATAGCACAAGATATTGATTTAACTCCTGTTGATCCGAAAACATTGGTTAATAAAAATCTTTCAGAACTTCAAAGTCAAATTATTCCTGCATCGGATTCAACATCTCAAGGAAAAGACGGCGAGAAAAAAGAAGGTGTTAAACTTCCGTTTGGCGAACAAGATTCAAAATTGGATGAATTTATTAATGCTCCGTACGGCAACGGTTTAGCGCCTGAATTAGACAAAGAGTACAAAGAACAACAATTAAGAAAATTACAGAAAAATATTAATGATAACAACAACAGCGCAGAAGACTTTATCAGAAATATCAAAAATATCAAAAACTTTGATCAACAAAACTAAAAGTTTTTAACTCTTGGAATTACAATGGATAAATATCTTCAATACAAAACAGAATTCTTGTCAGGGAACAAAAAAAATTGCAAAGAATTTTTTGAAAAAAACAAGTATTATTTGGAATCCGGATACTTTTATATTATTGAAGATAATTTAGAAAAAGCACAAAAATGTTTTGAAAAATTGTCAGATATTGATCCGCGTGCAAATTGGGGAATTTTTCTATGTCAAATGCTTAACCAAAAACCTCAGCGATATCCGACATACTTTGAAATCAAAAATTTTCTCGAAATTGATTTAAATATTTTGATAAAATACTACAAAGGCGACTATATAGACAAAATCATAAAATACGCTGATTTTATGGCAAATTTTAATCTTGAAGTATATAAATATATCGGCAGAGCATTTTGGGCGAATGATTTGATGCCTATTTCGATGTTTTTTTTAAACCGCGCAAAGGACCGATTTTATAACGATCCGGAATTGCATTATCTTTTAGCATATATCTATTACAATTCCAATAACTTGGAACAGAGTAAAAAATACATCCAAAGCTGTCTGTCAATTTTACCGGAATATGCCCCGACCGTTGCATTAAAAAACAAAATGTAATAGTTAGTGGTGAATAGTGAGTGGTGAGTGGTGAGTAGTTCGTTACAGGTTTTTAACCCCTGTAACGCACTTATTAAACTTATCTTTGAAGTGAGTGGTGAAATGCGTAAGCCGATGTGGAGTGCCGGGTTGACCCGCGGTCAGCGGGGCAA
>CAMNNA010000089.1 GCA_946545285.1 uncultured cyanobacterium
GTAACGATGTGTTCATCAATCGGTAATGATTTGTGAGTTACATCATCATTAATACCAACTGTGAATCCGTGGAAACCATTCGCTTCAGAATGTTTATAAATTGCAAGAACCATTGACGGAGTGAATTCTTTTGAAGCCAAACCGTAACGCCCGCCGATAACTCTGATACCTTTACCTTCCAATGCTGCAACAACATCCAAGAATAACGGTTCACCGATTGAGCCCGGTTCTTTTGTTCTGTCAAGCGCAACAACTCTTTTAACAGTTGAAGGCAATGCAGCTTTAAATCTTTCAACATCAAACGGTCTGTATAATCTAACTTTAACCAAACCGTATTTAGTGCCTCGGGTTGAATTTAAGTATTCAATTGTTTCTTCAATAGTTTCACAGCTTGAACCCATTGCTACAATTACATCAGTAGCGTCAGGTGCACCAACATAATCAAATGGGTGATATTGACGACCTGTTACTTTTGCAACTTTATCCATATATTCCTGAACAATTTCAGGCACGGCATCATAGTATTTGTTAGAAGTTTCACGACCTTGGAAATAAACATCTCCGTTTTGAGCGCCGACTTTAGAAATCGGAGCTTCCGGTCTTAGCGCGCGAGCGCGGAATTCTTCAATATATTTAGGTTCAACTAAAGATGCGATATCTTCATAAGAGATTTCTTCAATTTTGTGTACTTCATGAGAAGTTCTGAATCCGTCGAAGAATTGTAAGAACGGAACTTTAGCTTTGTAAGTTGACAAGTGCGCAACTAATGCTAAATCCATTTCTTCCTGAACAGAGTTTGCCGCTAACATTGCATAACCTGTATTTCTGCAAGCCATAACGTCTGTATGGTCACCAAAAATTGCTAATGATTGAGCTGCTAATGCACGTGCTGCAACATGAATTACATGCGGAAGCATTTCGCCTGCAACTTTGTGCATAACAGGAATCATCAATAACAAACCTTGAGAAGCTGTGTATGTTGAAGTTAAAGCACCTGCTGCCAATGATCCGTGAACAGCGCCTGCTGCACCGGCTTCAGATTGCATTTCGGCAACTCTTACTTCTTTTCCCCAAATGTTTTTCTTGTGTTGTGATGCCCATTCATCAATCCATTCACCCATTGTAGATGAAGGTGTAATAGGGTAAATTGCGGAAACTTCACTTAATGCATACGCAACATGCGCTGCCGCGTAGTTACCGTCAACTGTAATAGTTTTTCCTGGCATAATATTTATCCCTCCTTAATTTATGCTTAATATCCTTACTAACTAATGCTTATATTCTAATACAAACATGCAGTAATGACAAAGATTCAGGTATGTAAATTTTTTTTAAGATAAATCAAATTTTCGTCACTAAGTTAAATCTGCCCGCATTTAGGAAAAATGTCTGTTAATCTTTTAGTATAATTTTTAAATTCTACCCACAAAAAAAAGAGATTTAAAAAAATCTCTTTTTTGTTTCCAACTATTAACCATATTACATTCCAAAGGAAGATTACCTTAATCTAATAACATTTCTAAAATCTGTGCATTGCGTTGATTGCGGTTTTTAGAATTGATAAATTTTTCAATACTTGTTCTGATTTTTTGTTCTTCAGTCTTTAATTCTTCTTTGTTTTGGTTTTGAAGAATTTCAAGATATTGATAAACTGTTGCCATTTGATAATTATTTTTCATTTTCCCCACCGCTTTTCTTTTATCCTAAAAGTGCATCCAAGATTTCAGCGTTTGATGCAGCTTTAGGACTGTTTCTTAACTGATTTCTATACATATAAGTTCTCAATGCTTCACGGATAAGCTCTGAACGTGAACGATTTTCTGAATTCGCTACTGAGTCAATTTCGTCAAGAAACTTCTCAGGCATAGAAATAAGTACTCTTGCCATTTTTTAATTCTCCTTTTTATTTTTCCCTATACTGTAGTTTGAATTTCCCTTACACTTATATAAAGTTTTTGATGAATAAAAAATTGCTCTTTTTTAACTAAAAAGTATATATTCGTAATATAACTTTACAATAATTGAATTTTTTTATAAAGTTTTTGGAGAAAAATTCCGATATAAATTTTGTAAGAAGAGTTGTTATGTGTTACTATAGAAACATCTGAGGCTTTTATGAGTGAAAAATTGGAACAGAGTTTAGAATTTAATATATCAGAAGACTTATTAGATGAAATTCAGCATAATATTGAGCATATTATAAAAACTTTTGATGTGCCGGAATCTAATAAAATGGAAGTTATTCGTCAAATAAACTATATTTATTCAAGATCCAAATATTTATCGTATACCGATGAATTGACAGGTTTGCAGAATAGGCGCTCTTTTGATTCTGCTATTGAAAAAGAATTTTTAAGAGCAAAAAGATATAAAAACAAGCTTACTGTTGCAATGTTCGATATTGATTTTTTTAAAAATGTTAATGATTCATACGGCCATCAGTGCGGGGATTATATTTTACAACAGATTGCATCTTCTGCCCTGCAAACATTCAGAAAGACCGATATGATATTTAGGGTTGGCGGGGAAGAATTCTTTGTTATTTTGACTGAAACTGATATAAAACAATCAGCTATTCCATTAGAAAGATTCAGGAAGACTATTGCTACTTTGGGTTGTGAATATCAAGGTGAAGAAATTAGTGTAACGGTAAGTATAGGTGCGTGTCAGCTAACTGATGAATATAAAAGCGTTGAAGAATTTATTAGTGCAATAGATAAAAATTTGTATTTAGCAAAAAACAGCGGGCGAAATAATACTATTTTTTAAATTTTGCTTTGAGATTGGTGAATTTGTTGGAATTTTAACCATGCACTAACCACATGTTCAACGTTATCTATCCTGATAACGCTTGCATTAGGGGTAACACCGGGTTTTACCCAGTTGGCAGAATTCGGTAATCCTCCGGCATTAATACCTGTTTTGACCTGAGTTCTGCTCAAAAACATACACCCTATTACCATTGATTTATATATAACTTTTTTTAATCTGTCGCTGTTTGTGCAGTAATAAGCACTTCCTAATCCTTCCATAATTGTTCCGATGCTGCAAGATCTGACGTTATCTTTAAACGCTCCGAAATATACGTGTTTTGGGTTCGTAATTTGTGCTGTCAATATTGGAATGACCATTTGTTCCGCATAATTTTGAAGAATTTTATATTCATCATTTATTGCTAAATTATGATTAAATATTTTTTCTATTGCATATAAAGCCCAATGGTCAAAAACGATTTCTTTATTTTCTTGGGATTTTGCAAGATATAAAAGAGCTTTTTTTGCACAGTCAACCCATTTTGTCTGAGGATCAATTTCGTATAAATTCATCAATCCTGCGGCTGCTTCTGCAGGATAATATATTGCTTGTGCGCTTTTATTAATTTCTATTTTATCAAAATCATAGTATGCGTAAATATTCCCATCATCAGGGTTTTGCATGTTCAAAAGAAAATCCCCAAGGCTTTGCAAAAGTTCTAAATCAATTTCGTTACTTTGTGAACTTTTATCGTACAAATTTGATAACGCACTTAATGCTACTCCGGCAGCGCCTGATTTTGCTATTTTAATATTGAGACCTTCTTCTTGCGGTATTGAAATTACGCAATTATAAAAATTTTCAATTTTTTCAATATATCTTTTTATGAAATATTCACTGCTTAAAAGCCTTTTGTCGTGATATTGCAAATCATTTGTATATTTTTCATAAAGAAATAAACAATGTAAAACGCCGGCATGTCTTAAAGAGTTGTAGCTTTCATTTTCGTATTCAATTGTAGGATCAACGTTATTTCTGTATTTGAATCGTCCGGATTCTAAAAGATTCCTTATAATATATTCAACGGAGGTTTTGATTTCATCGTGATACGGCATCCCTTTTGTTGAAAAATGTACGAGTTTTCTTGCATCTTTGTTTAGTATAAATGCAAGAATTATAACTAAAATAATAAATATTAAAGGAACATATACCGCCGCTGATAGCATAGCATTATTATATCAGAGTATATTCAAATAATAATAAAGCATTCGTATGATTTTTTAATTTTTAAATAATCTCTTTATTAACAAAATTTTGTTCTTGTACGATATTTATCAATTCATTTAGAAATGATTTATATCTTGCGCGATCAGCTTCTCCGGATAAAACAATATCCGCAATTTCTTTGCAAGGTCTTATATAGATTTGAGCTTTTTGAGAAGCATTTTCGTAAATATCATTTGCACTGTCGCCCAATCCCCTTTCATTTGCGCGGATAAAAAATCTTTCTTTTTGAACATTGTGCCTTACATCAACGTAAATTTTAAAATCAAATGCTGTTCTGATTTTTTCTGTTAAAGTAAATAACCCTTCTGATATAACAATTTTAGACGGATTTGCTAATGTATGATTATCAAATCTTTTTGCCGTTCCTGACATATCATATTTAGGAAGCATTACTGATTTTCCTGATAAAAGTTCTTTTATGTGTTGGCACATCAGTTCTAATTCCAGCGCTTGCGGAACATCTAAATCGTAATGTTTTGCAAATTCCGCAAAACTCCCCGCTTTTTTTACCATTTCCGAACGATCGTAGTAATAATCATCTGTATTAACTCTTGTTATGACATCTTTAATTTCAAATTCATCCGAAAATGATTTTATTGTGTCAATAATATCAAATGTAATTGTAGATTTTCCGCTTGCAGTTTCTCCTGCAATTCCGATTGATGCACTCTGGCAAACATAACCGCTCAAATATTTCGCAAGTTTTGATATGATTTCAGGTTTGTAGCTTATTAAAACGGATCCTTTGGAATTCAATTCTTTTTCAAATATTTTTTCCAATTTGTTTTCAACAACTTGAAGGCGGTTTATAGGAACAGAAACATACATCTTAGTTTTGTTTGATGATGTTTCTTTTTTGTCTTGCAGAATCTTTAACATACTTATCCTTTTATTTTTTATGAATATACCAAAATTAAAATAAAAAGAAAATATTTTTTGCTAAAATTTTAAAAATTGTAAAATTATTGACAAAAAATCATGACAATCGGGTTTCACTATTTTAGAATAAAGAAAAGTTCGGAGGGAATATGTTACAAAACATGACTGAAAATAAACTGGATTTTGACTTAACTTCTCGCAGTGCATTTTCAAGCGAATCGGACTCTTTTACATCTCGTTCGTTTGCTGCTTTGCTTGCTAAAAATGAAGTTCCTTTATCTCATAAAAAAATAGCGGATAATTATTTAATTATAAAAAAAGTTTTTAAGTTTCAGGCATGTATGAGCAGAATTTCCAATGTAGAAAAATCTTTGTTGGAAAAGTATGATTTTAATACTCTTGAATATACAACAATGAAACAAATGTATGATGAACTTTCACTTTTACAAAAATGGTCAGAATCGGATGATCAGAATTTAAGACAGGATTCAGATAATATTTTGTTAGTTAGAGTTAAAGAGTTGAAATATCTTGAAGCAAGCCGTTATGCGTCGGTTTCAAATGAAATCTATAACGGATATAAAGCATTAGAACAATATTTAAAAGAAATAAGTAAGTTCAGATCAGTCAGAACATTGGGCAGAATGTCGTTTTAGTTATTAATTTTAGGATTTCCGAATGTATTCATTTCGGGATTGTGTTTATATAAACAATTTCTTTGATCTTTTTTTTTAGAATCTGATTTCTGAAGTCTTTCAATTGCAGAAAGTTTTGAGCGTTGTTTACGTGTAAGAATCTTTTTAATTTTTTTGTTTTCTTGATGATATAGCGCGTAAAAATTGTGATTAAGTTTATTTATTTCATGCTGTTTGGCAAGGTTCTGGCAAAAGTTCCATTTCATTTTTTTTTGAACTCTTAATTCATTACTTTTTTTCTCAAGCTGAATTAAAATTTTCTCATACTGAGGCTGGTAAAAAGAATTAATTTTTTCTATCGTTTCAAATTGTTCATCAGATAAATTCAGTGCATTATAAATTGTTTCACGATTTAGTATAAACCCCTCATAAATTGGATTATAGGCGTAACAAGTGTTTAGTTGAAAAACGAAAAACAATATGATAAAAATTAATTTTTTCATATCAATTTTTGTTTACACAAAAGAAAATAAATTTTCAATTCCCAATATAATCAGAA
>CAMNNA010000090.1 GCA_946545285.1 uncultured cyanobacterium
CCGGTTTTGGCATATAATGCAAAAATTTTGGATGCCTGCGCAATAATGTTTACTGCATCACACAATCCGCCGGAATATCTTGGAATTAAATTTATACCTGACTATGCCGGACCTGCAACAAAAGAAATCACAGATGAAATAGTTTGTAATTTTGAAAAACCTTTTAGCACAGTATTAAAAGGTAAAATTATTAAAGTTGATTTTAGTGAAAAATATTTTAATCATATTGAAGATATTATAGATTTTGACGCGATTAAAAAGCTTGGAACAAATATTTTATTTGACGGCTTATACAGTGCAACAATAGGTTATTTTGATAAACTTTTATCAAAAAACGGAATAACGTTTGATTCAATTCATATGCATCATGATAAAAATTTCGGCGGAGGAATGCCTGAGCCAAAACCTCAATTTATGAATGAATCAATTTCTTATATAAAATCGCATAAGAATTATGTCGGATTTGCAAATGACGGTGACGGTGACAGATTCGGGGTTATAAATGAAAACGGCGAATATGTTACACCAAACGAGATTTTGGCGATATTATTAATGCATTTAAAAAATAATAAAGGTTTTGACGGCCCTTTTGTAAAAACAGTTGCCGGAAGTTTAATGCTGGATGTAATTTGCGCAAAACTCGGAGTTGAAATTATAGAAACCCCTGTAGGATTTAAACATGTCGGTGAAGCTATGAGAAAATATAATCCGATAATAGCAGGTGAAGAATCCGGAGGATTAAGTATTCAAGGGCATATTCCGGAAAAAGACGGTATTTTGGCTAATCTATTGATTTTGGAAGCGATGGCTTTTTATAATAAATCACTTGTAGAACTTCAAAATGAATTGAAAGCTAAGGCAGAATGCGAATTTATAAATACAAGAATTGACAAAAAATTGGATAATATTGATAAAGTTAAGTCTGAAATTGAAAAATTCCGCAATACTAATGAGATTTGCGGTATAAAAATTTATAAAAAAGACGAAAAAGATGGTATAAAATTGTATCTAAACGATAGAAAGTCCTGGATTCTTGTGAGACCGTCAGGCACAGAACCTTTGTTAAGAATTTATATTGAATCGGATTCTGAAGAAAAAATTGAAAAATTTAAATCAGAATTAGCAAACTGAAGAAAAAGACCCGCAACTTGACGAACAAGATCCGCAATCAGAAGAAAATCCTGAAGAAAATCCTGATGAAAACGAACCGCAATCTGAAGTAAATCCGCCTTCAGAACATAATGTTGAATAAGCATTAGAAAATGAACTCATAAATGCGACATCAGCACCGTCACAATCATAAAAACCTTCATACATTGCATAATCCACAGCAACAGGGTTTGAAGATACAAAATTATCATACATTCCGAAACTGTTCATCGCTAAAATACCGGAATTTTCTACAGGTCTGTTCGGGGTTTTTGTAGTTGTTGTATTAAATGCAAATAAACTGTCTGAATTTGCTTTCTCTCCGAATAATAGTATCATTTGTTGCTCCTTGGATTATCTCGTGTTTACACTTATATAAAGTTTTTTTATTTTATTGAATTTCACAAACCGTATTTTTCGTTACAAAAGTTTATAATTTTTTAATGTAAATAAATAATACAATTTATGAATGTAGGAGTTTTGTATTATAATTTTTTTATAGCATAGGATTTAGAATTATCCGGCATATAAAAATATGAGTATAAGAGTAGAAAAAGATTTCGAAATCAGAAAATTAACCACTTTCAAAATTGGCGGAAAGATTGGTTTAGTTTATTTTCCGAAAAATTCGCACGAATTGATTGAAATATTGGAAAAAAATCACCGAATTCCGGTTTTTGGGAATTTGTCTGATACATTAATTTCTACGGATGGTTACGACGGAGAAATTGTTTTAACTTCTGAGATGGATGAAATTGAAATTGCTGAAAATCGAGTAAAAGCTTTATGTGGTGTTAAGGGTCCGAAATTATCACAGGAAGTACAAAAAAAGGGTTTAAGCGGACTGGAATTTATGATTGGATTTCCGGGGTCAATCGGCGGAGAAGTTTTCATGAATGCCGGAGCAAACGGTCAATGTGTTGCTGATAATTTGGTTAATGCTCTATGCTATAATCCAAAAATAGGACTTAAAACTTATACAAAAGATGAGTTAGAATTTGAATACAGAACTTCTGTTTGCGCAAAACTGGGATTAACAGTGATTGAGGCAGAATTTGAATTGGAAGAAAAAGATCCTGATAGAATTAAATTTCAAATGGATGAAAATTTAAAATTCCGTAAAAATCATCAGCCGTCATTGGCGCTGCCGAATTGCGGAAGTATATTCAAAAATCCGATCGGCGATTCTGCCGGAAGATTATTAGAAAGCATTGGGGCAAAATCATTGACGGTTGGCGGGGCGCATGTTTGGCGAAATCATTCGAATTTCATAATTAATTCAGGAAATGCAACTTCTTTTGATGTTTTAACACTTATGAACGAATTGCAATTCAGAGTAAAAGATACTTATAATATAATATTAGAGCCCGAACTTAAATTTTTGGGCAATAAAAACAAAAAGGAAAATGAATTATGGCAAAAATTGAATCAAAAATAGACAAAAACGCAAAAATAGCAGTGCTTTGCGGTGGAATGTCATCAGAAGCGGAAGTTTCAAGACGTTCCGGCAGGGGGTGTTTTAATGCACTTCAAAGGTTGGGATATAAAAATTCTGAATTGGTGGAAGTTGATACGGATATTTCAAACAAATTAAAAAACGGAAATTATGAATATGCTTATAATGCCCTTCATGGAAAATATGGTGAAGATGGTTGTATTCAAGGTATTTTGGAAATTTTAAAGATTCCTTATACAGGATGCGGGGTTATGAGTTCCGCAATTTGCATGAACAAAGAATACACGAAAAAAATTCTTTCAACTTGTCCTGATATACCATTGGCAAAATCAGTGTTTGTTAAAAAAGGCGATGATGTTGAAAAAATGTGCGAAAATTTGAATTTTCCCGTTATAACAAAACCTGTGTCTGAAGGTTCAAGTTTTGGGATGACAAAAGTTAATTCAAAACAAGAACTTAAATCTGCCTATTTAGAAGCTGTAAAATACAATGATGATGTATTAATTGAAGAATTTATAGACGGTGTTTTTGTAACAGTCGGGGTTTTGGAACAAGACGGGAAAAATTTTGCAACAGAAATTTTAGAAATCAGACCGAAAAATGAATGGTATGATTATGAAGCAAAATATACTCCGGGAATGTCAGATTTTATTTTGCCGGCAAATTTAAACCCTGAATTAACGAAAAAAACAAAAGAAATTGCGGTTAAATCCCATGAAATTGCCGGATGTAGAGGGGTTTCAAGAGTAGATTTTATGATAAGTAAAGATGGAATTCCATATGTAATTGAAATAAATACATCTCCGGGAATGACTGATACCAGTGATCTTCCGGCACAATCAAAGGTCATGGGAATAGATTATGATAATTTGGTTCAACTAATTTTAAACGGTGCGGGATTAAATAAATAATGACAGAAAACGAAAATCAAGAATTTGATAAAGAAAAACTTTATCCTCCTGAAATACAAGATGCTTATGATACAGGACGAAAAAATCTTCGTCATAAGCAAAAAGAACGGATGATAAGAAAAAAAAGAAAAGAGAAAAAAAAGTTAAAATCCTTATTTAGGTTTTTGCTTTTAGTTTTTCTTGTTTATTCTTGTTATAAATTTTTTCATTTACGGGGCTGGTATTTGCCTTCAGATGTGTTTTCAAACAAAGACAAAAATCGTATCGAAATAATTAACAATAAAATAGTTCCGACAGAAATGTTATATGATTCACTTAAAAATATAAATGTTTTGCATATGCCGATATTTATGTTTAGAGTTCAGCCGATTAAAAAAGAATTGTTTAAAATCCCTGTTATTGACAGAATTTATGTCCGAAGATACGGTTTTCCGGCAAGAATTAAAATAATTGTAAGAGAAAGAACACCGCTTGCTATCGTGAAAAAAGATATTAATTCAAAACCTTTTGCTTTTTATACAACTGATGGGGTATTGGTTACAAACGGAAATTACATGAATAATGTTCCAACTGATAATACGATAAAAATTTTAGGCTCCGATTTTTCTCCTAACAACCCAAATTGGGATATGGATAAAATTCTTGAATTAAAGAAAATTATAGAAGATGTTGAAACTTATTCAAACGAAAAAGTTGAATATATTGATGTTAGAAATCAAAATGATGTTTATGTAAAAATTGAATCAACAAGTATAAGACTTGGATTATTAGACAGCACTGTTTTTGAAAGAATCAAAAGAATTTATACAATATTACCGCAAATTAATGAATATAATAATCAAATCAGATATATTGATTTGAGTTGGGATAAGGTAAACTATTTAAAATTACAGCAAGATAAAAAACAAAAAAATGACGAAAAACCGTCTGATAAAGAATAATGTTTAACGAAAAATATAAAAAAATTAAAAATCTTTGTATTGATAAAATAAAAAAAATAGAAGAAAATATGATTTTAGCAGTTAAAACACGAGAACCGCTTGAATCCCACATTGTCGATTTTTTAAATGCTCCGTCAAAAAGAATAAGACTTGTTTTGGGAATTTTATTTTTGCTTTCAAATGATTGCGAAATTACGGATTCTCAATTGGAACTTTTATGTGCAATAGAACTTGTTCACAGCGCATCTTTAATCCACGATGATATTATAGATGAAGGAGATTTAAGACGGGGTAAAAAATCAATATATAAAGAATTCGGAAATAAACTCGGTGTAATTTCGGGTGATTATTTACTTTCTTTAGCAATGGAAAAAATTTCAAACCTTGAAAATTCACATATTTTGAAAATATTTTCAAAAACTTTAAAACAAATGTGTATCGGCGAAATTAACCAAAATTTTGATCGTTATAAAATCGGAACAATAGAAGATTATATTGAAAAATCCAAAAATAAAACGGCATTTCTTTTTGAAACAACACTTTTATGCTGTGCAATTTTAAGTAAAAAGGATTTTAATTTAGAACAAGTTTCTGATTTTGGCCTAAACTTTGGAATTGCATTTCAAATAAGAGATGACCTAATAAATATATTAAGGTCAGATTTTTCAAAACCGGCAAAAGATATTGAACAAGGGATTTATACAGCTCCGGTTATTTATTCTGATGATATTCAAAATCCGCAAAAAGGGATTGAAAAAACTCGTAGTTTATTAAATAATTACATAGAAAAAACTAAAAAAATAATAAATAAATTTCCGGATAATATTTATAAAAACGGGATAGAGGAGTTATTGGAGATAATAAATAATGTCTGAATTTTGGGATAAAATAAAAGAATATAAACGTAAATATGATGAATTTAATAAAACTGCTGTTGGCGAAACAATAAGTACAATTATTTTTGTATTGACTGCTGTTATTATAATAAGATTTTTTATAGGTGAAATACGATGGATTCCTTCAGGATCAATGCATCCGACCTTGTTGGAGGGGGACAGAATTGTTGTTGAAAGATTTATGAGATTTTTTAAAGGTCCTCAACGCGGTGATATAATGGTTTTTTATCCTCCGTCCACTCAATTATCCAGAAAACCTATTCCGCTGTTATCCCGTTTAACAGGAATATTATGTAAAGATGTTGCTTATATAAAACGAGTTGTCGGTATGCCGGGAGATAAGGTTGAAATTAAAAGAGAAAATTCAGGCGTATCTTACGTTTATATAAATGATAAAAGATATGACGAAGATTATATTCAAAGTGTCTATGAATATCCGCAATGCCCTGATAATGAAATATTAAACAGCGATTTTGCGAAAATGAATCCTGATCAAATTATGAAGTGCGGTCCGTTTTATTTGAAAGATAATGAATACTTTATGATGGGCGATAATCGCGGAAATTCTCAAGACAGCAGATATTGGGGTGTTCTAAAACGCGACAGATTTATTGGCAGAGCAGTAGTTGTATTTTGGCCGTTAAACAGAATTAAACCGCTTAAACATCTTGATAATCCGTTTATAAAATAAATTAAGGATTATAATATGCAAACATTAAAATCAAACAGGCTTCATATAGGTATATTTGGTAAGACAAAT
>CAMNNA010000091.1 GCA_946545285.1 uncultured cyanobacterium
AGTGCTCTAACCACCTGAGCTTTTCAGCCCTTATATCGTGTGATCAAATGCTATTCACATCCGACATGTACTACCTTACTACAAAAATTTTTAAAATCAAGTATTCCGATTTATTTGTTCTTTCGTTTCGGTTTTCTTGATTTTATCACTGTTTTTGATATAATTCTTTTGTAATTTCATGGAGGTTTTTATGGCTCAACAATTTAATCCTAATCAGCAAAATATTAAAAAACGCTATGCTGTTTTAGTTTTTGTTAAAGGTTCCAGCGCACCTTTAGTTCTTTATGTCAACGATACTCAGGCTCTTTATGATGAATTGGTTCTTAAAATGCAATCGCCTAAGGTTGAATTGATAGAAAAAGATACTCAAGGTCCTATCAAAAAAGTTGCTATCCTCTCAAATCAAATTGCTTCTGTTGCAATCCAAGAAGAACAATATGTCGGATAATTTAATGAATAAATTCCTCAGTTTAGAAGACTTAGAAAATTCTGATAATAAAACTTTGTCGTTTGATTTTTGCGGAAAAATTGACGGCATTGATTCTGACGGACCTATAACAGCGAATCTTTGCGCTAAATCTTTGGGTGATTTTGTTCAAATCAAAGGGCATGTGCATGCTAAAGTTTTTCTTGATTGCGATTTGTGTTTGGAAAAATTTTTATATGATGTTAGTTCTGATATTGATGAATTATATGCAAAAACCTCTATTGTTAATGAATATTCAAATTCAG
Source organism: uncultured cyanobacterium (assembly GCA_946545285.1). Classification (GTDB taxonomy): domain Bacteria; phylum Cyanobacteriota; class Vampirovibrionia; order Gastranaerophilales; family Gastranaerophilaceae; genus Zag111. The sequence goes on from CAMNNA010000091.1 coordinate 733, forward strand.
AGCATGGGTTCGAAATAAAAGAAGGACAGTTCATTACGGATCTTAACGGTGAAAAAGAAATTGATATTTATGACTTATTGTATCAATCTGTAATATTAAGTTTCCCAAATAAAAAAGTTTGTGGTATAAATTGTAAAGGAAAAGAATACTTGTCTAATCAGGAAGTTGCTGATCCGCGATTGGATGTATTCAAAAATATAAAAATTAACCCAAAAAAGTAGTTATTAATAGTAAAAATAAAGGAAAAGAAAAATGGCAGTACCTAAGAAAAGAACAGGACATTCTGCTCAAGGAAGCAGAAGATCAAACTGGAAAGCTACGAAACCGGAAACAACTAAATGCCCGAATTGCGGAGCTACAGTTTTAACTCATACAGTATGTACACAATGCGGAACTTATAAAGGTCAACCTGTAAAGTTGGCTGATAAAGCTGCGGCAGAAGTTAAACCTGCTAAAAAAGCTTCCGCTAAAAAAACTACTAAAAAGGCTAAAGTTGAAGAAACTACGGCTGTTGAAGAAGTTAAAGCACAAGAAGTTAAAGAAGAAAAAACTGAAGAATAGTTATAATGTTTGATAAGTAGGATAAGTAGGATAAGTAGATAGGTTAGTCATAGTTAAAATAGCTTATTATACTTATCAAACTTATTAGACTTATCTTACTTATCCTACTTTTGAAAGAGGGAGTATGGTTAGAATAGCAATAGATGCAATGGGAGGAGATTACGCTCCTAAAACAATAGTTGAAGGCGCTTTATGGGCAGCTCAAGAATATAATGTAGCTTTAGAATTGGTTGGACGGGAAGATGAATTAAACACTGTTTTAGATGAAATTCGTTCCAGCGGTTTTATTTTGTCTGATTGCGGAACTAAAGGTCGTAAAATAAAAATTAAAATTGATGTTGATAAGATAGATTATACAATTACTCATGCTTGTGAAGTTATCGGTATGGGTGAGGCTGTCGGACAATCTATAAGAAAGAAAAAAGATTCTTCTATTGTTGCATCTGTAAAAGCAGTTGCGGACGGAAGATGTGAGGCTGTTGTTTCGGCAGGATCAACCGGTGCTGCTATGGCAGCAAGTTTGTTTGGATTAGGAAGAATTCATGGTGTTACAAGGCCTGCTATTGCGGTTACTATTCCTACAATGAAAAAACCTGTTGTTTTGATTGACGGAGGTGCAAACAGCGAATCCACCCCTGAAATGCTTGCGCAATTTGCATCTATGGGGGTTGCATATGCTAAATTGAATTTGGATATAGAAAATCCTAAAGTTGGCATTTTGAGTATCGGAGAAGAAGAAGGTAAAGGAAACACTTTAGTTAAAGATACTTATCCGATACTAAAAGAAATGCAAGAAAACGGTAAATTTGAATTTGTCGGAAATGTTGAAGGCAAAGAGTTATTTGTAAATAAAGCCGATGTTGTTGTTGCTGACGGATTTGCCGGAAATGTTGCTTTAAAAGTAACCGAAGGTACTGCATCTTTGCTTTTAAAAATGATAGAAATTGAATTTAAATCCGGCTTTGTAGGATGTTTAATCGGATTGATGGCAAAACCGTTTTTAAGAAGAATTTTAAATAGGATTAATTGGGAAAGTTTTGGCGGCATGCTTTTGTTGGGAGTAAGGGGAATTTCTGTTATTGCTCATGGCAGAAGTTCGGCTTTTGCCATGAAAAATGCTGTAAGGGCGGCTGTAAATGCTGTTAATCACGATATAAATTCAGAAATTGCACAAAACATTTAAAGGAAATTAGTATGACAAGTTTAGTTAAACCATTAAAAATAGCAGGTGTTGGGTATAATGTACCCGGTTCTGTGGTTTCGAATAATGATTTAACTAAATTGTATGAAACATCTGACGAATGGATTTATACAAGAACAGGAATAAAAGAGCGCAGGGTTGTAAGCGGGGAGCAAGATGCTGTCGATTTAGGGTATGAGGCATCTAAAATGGCTATTGAAAATGCCGGTTTAACTCCTGAAGATATAGATTGTATAATTGGAGCATCTTCTGCACCTCCGGAAGTTTATTCATTGGCATGCAATGTTCAATCAAAACTTCAAATCCCGAATAAGATTCCTGCATTTGACTTAACTGCCGCTTGTACAGGGCTTATATATGCACTTCAAGTTGCAAAAGGAATGATTGGTTCCGGAATTTATAAAACAATTTTAATTGTTGCATCCGATAATAATTCAAAATTGGTTGATTGGACGGACAGGGGTACTTCGATTTTATTTGGTGATGGGGCAGGTGCTCTTGTTGTAACAGAATCTGATGACGGGATTGATGATATTATCAGATTGAATATAAGTGCAGATGGGAATATCGGACATTACATTTCTTTAAGATATCCGTCAAATAACTGTCCTCTTGTTGAACAATCGTCTAAAATTGATGACGGTAAAATCCATATGGCAGGAAAAGATGTTTATAAATTTGCTGTTACGACTGTTCCGAAATATGTTGAAGAATGTATTTCAGAAGCAAATTTAAAAGCTGAAGATATAGATTATTTGATTCCTCATCAAGCAAACCAAAGAATTATAGAAGCGATTCAACAAAGATTGAAGTATCCTGATGAAAAAGTTATATCAAACATAAAATATTACGGGAACACATCTGCAGCATCAATTCCTATTGCATTAGCCGAAGGAGTTAAACAAGGTAAAATAAAACTTGGTTCTACCGCTATTTTGTGCGGGTTCGGTGCAGGCATGACATGGGGTGCCGCAATTGTCCGATTAAGACAGGGGATTTGCTAAAAGTCGTATCTATTTTTATGGATATCGGATATTAGAAAATTAAATATTACAGTCCTGTTTTACTAGATAAATTCAAAACATCAATAAACGAAAATACTGATGCAAATTCATTGAACAAATGTTTATATTGGTTTGGATCTTTTACACTTTTAAATAAGTGGTTCATTTCAAAAAGATCTTTTCTTGTATCTAATAAAATTAACATTTCATTTCCAAATACTGAACATTTCATTTTGCTTACCCTAAATCCTGTCTGTATTCCGAGTAATCTTTCCAAAAACGCTACATTTAACAAATATCTTGCCTCAATTTGTGAAGATATGCCCTTTGATTTTTTGACGTAAACATCATATTTTTTATTAAATTTTTCATACTCAATTTCTACTTTTTCAAAGCCTTTTGGTGCCTTGTTAAAAATTGATTTTGAATATATATGTACAATCGAATTTATATTTTTTTCTAATAAAAAATGCATTGCTAAACCGTCAAATAAAGTTTTTTCTTCTCTTTGTTTACCTATTTTACCGTTGTTCCAATCAACATTTGTTTCGCAAATTTTGAATTCCACATTGTTATATTCTCCCCCAAATGCATCCTGAGTATCGCAACAATGAACTGCGCAAACATTTTTTTTGAATAATTCCGATTCTATAAATGTTCCCTTTTTTATCATTCCTGAAGTTTTTGAGTATTTTATACTGTTTGAAAAAACCTTTAACAGTTTCGGAAAAAGTTTTTTCTTTACTTGATCTTGATATTCGGAATTCGCAATTGATATTTGGATAAAAATCATTACGATAAAAAGAACTATCCCAATCCAAAAATGAAATTGTAAATTATTTAAATAGTTAGTTTCGTGTTTCCCCGGTATAAATCCTGCCGCAAAAGCACCTAAATAAAACCACCAAGCACCCGTAACTAAATATAATCTTTGTTCATTTTGTATATCAAGCCAAGATTGATAATCTTTCTGAAATATCTGACCGAATTTCATTATAAATTCGCTTTGATATTTTAACATACATTCCGGAACTTGTTGTTTTATACTCAATTTATTTTTCCCTGTTAAAAAGTTATCTTATATTTTCAATTGCTCTTTGTGCCATAGATTTAGTTATATTAACCAGTGCAAGGTTTGCTTCATATGCTCTTTGAGCCATTAAAGCATCAGCAATATCCACCATAGGGTTAACATTTGAGGCTCTTATGTATCCGTTTTCATCAGCATCAGGATGTCCGGGTTTATATATTTTTTCACCTAATGTCGGATCTTCAACGATTCCTGTAAAATTTACTCCGCCTTGCAAATCAGGTAAAGTCCCTACTCCAAAGGCATCATTTTTCATAGCATTCATTATCCCGTGAAAAGAAATATCTTCTGTTGAATTCAGGACAGGAATTTTTCTGACATAATTCGGGGTATCAATATTTGCGATGTTTTTTGCGTGAACATCTATTCTTTTTCCGTGAACTTTTAATGCTTGAGAACCTATATCAAATGAATCTAATAAACCCATATTACCTTCTTTCAAATTTTTTTTATAACCTAAAAATAAATTCAGGATTATGTTACTTGTTATTTACCGACATTTATAACGGTTTTCATTTCAGTTATTATATTTCCCATTCTGCGGGTTGCCATTGTGTATAATAAAGAATTTTCTTGAATTTTCAATAATTCTTCTGCCGGATTAACCGGACCTTCAAGTCTGTCAGAAGTTACGGCAGAAGGCCCGAGTTTTTGGGATAGTTTTGTTTCTAAAGGACTGTTCATGGATCCTAAATATTGTCCAAAATCAATATCTTGTTTTACGTATCCGGGGGTATCAACATTTGCCAAATTAGCGCCTAGCGCTCTTTGACGTTCCGAAATTAAATCCATCATTAATGATACTTTTCCGATACTGTTCATTGGTGTATACATAATTTAGCCTCTTTATTTATTATCCTTCTCTGATATTAATTGCTTTATTATACATTTGATCCGCAAGTTTTAGGACTTGCATACTTGCAAGCATTGATGCGTTTAATCTCATAAGTTCACTTGATGCTTGCATAACATTGACATTAGAACTTTCAACATAATTTTGTCTGAAACAATCGTGATTTTTTACAATTCTTGCTTCTCCCGCGTTTTCGGTCGGAACAACTCTGTTCATATCAGCCTGTTCCATTCCCGCAGGATAATCAAATCGTATTAAAGGAATATGTCCGATTTTTTTACCTTTGTAATCTCCTTCATCATATGCAAAAACATCACCGTTTTCTTTTATGACAAATTTTGCACAATTTGGCGGAATTTTTATTCCATCCCCGACAAGCCAACCATCAGTTGTTGTCAAATAACCGCCTTTACCCATTGTAAAAGCCCC
>CAMNNA010000092.1 GCA_946545285.1 uncultured cyanobacterium
CTCGCAAAGCTTGTGCAGAACTGCTCCCCGCCCGCAAGGGGTGGGGATTTTAACCTCCTTTACTTAAATCTTGTAACGAACTACTCACCACTCACTGTCATGAAGTTTGATAAGTAGGATAAGTAGGATAAGTTTGATAAGTGCGTTACGGGGGTTAAAAACCTGTAACGAACTACTCACCACTCACTACTCACCACTCACTCCATAAAATCATGCTAAATTAATTTTAGAAAATGAGCTTGCACATGGACTTGTCTAAATTAAAACTTCATTATATAATTTATAGGTAAATAAGGAGATATTTGTGGGATATAAAATTTTGGATAAAAAGGAAATTTGTCCGAATCAATACGAAATAACAGTTGAAGCGCCTTATGTTGTAAGAAATGCTAAAGCCGGTCAATTTATAATTTTCAGAGTAGAAGAAGAAGGGGAAAGGGTTCCTTTGACTATTGCCGATTTCGACAAAGAAAAAGGGCATTTGACTCTTGTTTTTATGGCCGTAGGACATTCAACGAAGGAATTAGCGAAATTAAATATAGGAGATGAAATACTTGATTTAGTCGGTCCATTAGGCAAGCCGACAGAAATCAAAAATTACGGAACAGCAGTTTGTGTTGCGGGCGGATACGGAGCTGCCCCATGCTATCTGATTTCTAAAGCATTAAAAGACGCGGGAAACAAAGTATATATGATATCCGGAGCAAGAACTAAAGATCTTTTGTTTTGGGAAGATAAAATGAAACATGCCTGCACTGAATTATATTTAACAACAGATGACGGTTCATACGGGATAAAAGGATTCGGAACAACAGTATTAAAAGATATTATTGAAAGAGAAAAAGTTGATTATGTAATCGCTGTAGGTCCAATGCCTATGATGAGAGCGGTTGCGCAATTAACAAAAGATAAAGGAATTTATACTGAGGCAAGCATGAATCCTATTATGGTTGACGGAACAGGGATGTGCGGAGCATGCAGAATAACAGTGGGCGGAAAGACAAAATTTGCCTGCATTGACGGACCGGATTTTAATGCACACGAAATTGATTTTGACGAAGTTATAAACAGAACTAAAATTTATAAAAATCAAGAACATGTCCGAGATGAGAATTGTAATTTATTAAAACAGAGTTAAGAATATAAGGAGAGAAAAAAATGAGCAGTAATCTTCCAAGTTGTCCTTTAATGAGTATAGGTACAGGGATTGATATGGTATGTTCGCAAAATAAATGTGCATGGTATGTACCGAGTGTAAAAAAATGTTCCGTATACTTGCTTGCATACGATGCATTATTATCAGCTAACGAAAAACAAAAAGCTAAAAAAACTAAGTAACTATGATTAAAATTGCAGTATGTATAAAACAGGTCCCTGATACAACAGATATCAAATGGACTGAAAATAATACAATCCAAAGAGAAGGGGTTGAAAGTATTATAAACCCTTATGATGTTTACGCGCTTGAATTTGCACTTGATTTAAAAGCAAAATTTGGGGCAGAAATTACAGTATTTTCAATGGGCCCGAATCAAGCAACTGAGATGCTCAGAAAAACACTGGCTCTTGGATGTGATAACGCAGTTTTAATAAGTGATAAAAAATTTGCCGGCGCGGATACCTATGCAACAGGAAAAACTATTTCGTCCGCAATAAAAAAAGTTCTGCCGGATTTTGATTTAATAGTATGCGGACAATTTGCGGTTGACGGAGATACAGCGCAAACAGGACCTTGTATAGCAAACTTTTTAAATATTCCGCAAGTGACGTATATTAAATCTTTTGATAATTTTGACGGCAAATATTTAACGTTAAAAAAAGAATTGGAAGACGGGATTGAAATATTAAACTTGGAATTACCGGGGCTTGTATGCATATTGCAAGATACGTTTGAACCGAGAAGGGCATTAATTGACGGAATTATTAATGCTTCAAAAAAGGAAATTAAAACAGTTTCTATGGAAGATATCGGATTGGAACCTGAAAAATGCGGACTTCGAGGATCCCCAACATACGTTAGCAAAGCATTTAGAAAAGTTCCTTCACACAATGCTCAAAAATACAATCTGCCTGTTGATGAAAGCGTCAATTTAATAAAAGAACAACTGGAGGCTTTAAAAAATGCCGAATGAAAATAATTCAGGGATTTTACTATACGCTCAAACTAACCGTGAAGGATACATTCATACAGTATTTTTTGAACTTGTAGATAAAGCAAAAGATTTAGCCCAAAAACTTGGCGCGGTGGATGTTAATGCGGTAATTTTTACATCCGACATTGAAAAATACAAAGAAGCATTCCAAAATATGGGATTAGATAAAGTTTTTTATTTTGAAGATGAACGACTAAAAGAATACTCTACTTTATATTATTCAAAATTATTTATAGACGTTGCGAAATTAACAGCCCCTGAAATTATTTTAATTGGTGCAACAAATCAAGGTAGAGATTTAGCCCCAAGGATTTCAAGTGAATTACATACAGGATTAACAGCTGATTGCATTGAATTAGATATTAACGAAAAAGGTCTTTTAGCTGCAACAAGACCGACATTTGGCGGGCAATTAATGGCAACAATTCTTTGTAAAACCTACCCGCAAATGGCTACTGTCCGCCCCGGAGTCTTTAGAGTTCGCTCTGTTGACAATAAAAAAGATACTGAATTTATTAAAATGGAATCGGATTTGGATTCAGTGGATGACAAAGTTAAACTCTTAGAATTCAAAAAACTTATAAATGCAGAAATAAATGATTTAGACAGTGCAGAAATTATCGTTTGCGGAGGAATGGGTTTAAAAAACAAACAAGGGTTTGACCTTTTAAAACAATTTGCAGATAAAATTGGTGCAACAGTAGCCGCAACAAGACCGGCAGTTGAATCAGGACTAGCCCCAAGAGCAGTACAAATAGGACAAACAGGAAAAACTGTTCACCCTAAAATTTATATTGCATGCGCAGTTTCAGGGGCAATTCAACATGTTGTAGGAATGGAAGGTTCAGATCATATTATTGCAATTAACAATGATCCAAATGCCCCGATTTTTGATATCGCCGACACAGGAATAGTTGGGGATGTGTTTGATATTATGAAAAAATACATCGAAAATTAACAATACTATTAAAACCTAATTTAACTTATACCTTGCGGATTGTATAAGATTTGAAATAAATTCAGAGCGAAACTGGACATATCTGCCGTACTTGTCGTATTCTTTGCCGCTATTCAATTCGTCAATAACTCTATTAACATTATTAATATCAAATATATTTTTAGTTTTTTCATATAAATCTTTTAAGAAAACTTCATTTCCGTCATCATCTATTACAATATATGATTTCATTAGATTTAACGTACTATTCAATTTTAAATTATTATTATATTCGTTATACTCTATAACTTTTTCCGGTGGTATATTTTTAGGAATAGGATTCGTTTTTATTTTATTATAAATATTTATACCAGCGTTGAGCAGATTTGAATCATAATATTGACTTCCATCATTAATTTTTAATCTTGCAGCCTTACAAATTTCTTTTGCAACATCAACAGGCATGTTAAACTTAAAGATTGTTACTAATTCTAACCTTGCCCCCTTAGAAGACTTTGACTCCTCCATAAATTGTTTTGCAACTTCATTGTTATATTCCAAAAAAGGCATCCTTGCAACACTTTTCAATCTATCAAATCGCATATCTTCGAGATTTAATTCTTTAAAATCACCGTTTACATCATAAATAATTCCATTTTCAAATTTTGCTTTTAGCTTTTCCAAATCCTTCGGCATATTCGAAAGAGAAATAATATAATCAAAAATTTCGGGAATAAAAACTTCATTATCCTTAGAATCTCTTATTACGCACATGCGCATAAGCTTTTGCAACATTTCAGGATCATTTAACCTCGGGCTCAATTCTAATGCACTATCTATCATCATACTGTCAATATACTGAGCACCGTTCGATTTTTCTAATTTTGAGCATTCACACGCCGCTGTTACAATATTAAAATCAGATATTTTTTCGTTACTCTTTTTTTTCAAATAATTATATAATGTTGCTGAAAACCTTTTGCGACCATGTGAATCTTTTAAAAAGCTTTTTTCAACTAACTCATCCTTTAATATCAAAGATTCATCTTTTAAATAATTTTCATTTTCGAAAATCGGAGAAATTAAATCAGGAATATCATAATATTTAGTTTTTTTCGCAATTGGCAAATCATCCTCCTGATACTTACAATCAAGTTCAGAAGAATAATCTCTGTTAGGATCAAAAAGTTCATTATCTCTAAAGTAATTTTTAAACGTTATAGTACTGTTTGGTAATATTTTTTGTATGTTCATGACAACCCTTTTTATTTTTATTAAAACAACACAAAAAAAATTTTGCCACTAAAATAAAAAAAAAACGACTTTTTATAACAAGCCGTTGGAAAATCAATAGGAAAAAAGGGAAAGGAATATTTTTAAATTTAAGCCTCGAAGGTTTTAAAAGTATTTTCAACATTTTTAGATACAACTTTTTTTACTGCATCCATTTCGGTAGCAATTGCATTATGTTCAGTATCTAATTGTTTCAATTTCAATTCTAAACTTCTGTCTTGATTTTGAATTTGTGCAAGCTTAGAATTTATTTGCTGTACTTTTTGAGCATATTGTTCTTTATCATAATTGTATTTGTTCATAGCATCATCATATGCTCTGTCATTAGTAATTGTAGCTGAATTAAGAGCATAACTTGTTTCAAATTCATTTCCTTCAGAATCTTTTTCATAAACAACCATACTAATATATCGTCCGGAACTGTCTTGCTCAACTCTTGCTTTAGAATTTTTAATTTCTTTTGTCTCTGTAGCTTGCCCCAATATATAAGATTTTATACCTGAATAAGAAACTCCGCTTTCATTAAATGAAGCATTTTTTATCTGATTTAAGCTATAGAATGACGGAGAATATATCCCTTCTGCTGTTTTTTGGTATCTAACGCACCAATCCTTATCGGAATATTTATCCGTTAACATTTGCGCATATTGCTTTTCAACAGCTAATGTCTCTTGCAATTCATCAGCAGACAAAGACGCCAAATATTTATCATCAGGATCATTAACCCCTAAAGGTCTTAATTTTGAAGCTCCTATATAATAAGAATAGTTATCTTTTCCTTCAATTTGTGTTCCTAACCTTGTTACGAAAACAGTGCCGTTTGAAACCATAGAATCAACCTGCATTTCTCGGGTATAATTAAGAAGATAATAGCCGTCTTTTTGTGCGATAAGATTAGTAATTGTGTTTTGTTCTCCGCCGTTTTCAAATGTATAAACGATTTTTGTGTAATCTGTTGCAGACGGAGGTGTCGGAACGGTCAAACCTGCTAATCTGGAATACTGAGCGGAAGATTCATTTGACAAAGAAGTTCTTTGTTGGTTTATCTGCTGCCCTTCATATTCAGTATTAGTCTTTTTTGCTGTTAAACTTAAGAATCTTGCCTGAGAAGCTGCCATTCCCATAACATATATCCTTTCAATATTCGTTTCCTATGTTTTAGCAATCGGTTTTAAAACTAAAAATCTTTAACTTTTTAAAAATATTGTTACATTTTGTAATAGTTTATTATGAACAAAAGACAAATACTTGATTTTAATTTTTGTTTTGCTATTATTAACACGTAACCGCAGACAGTCAGAGCCGAGCGGGGGCAATATAAGGGGCGACACCTTAACGGGGCGAAACCTTAGCGGGGGCGGAACCTTAGCAGAGG
>CAMNNA010000093.1 GCA_946545285.1 uncultured cyanobacterium
AACAATCGGTGCGATATTCTCCGACTACTCAAGTAAAAAATAATCAAACGTTAAACGGAGCAGTTGTACAAATCTCAAAAGGTACAAATATCGGTGTATACTTGCAAAATCCGATAAATACCGCCACAGCTCAAGTTGGGGACCAAATCGTTGCAGTATTAACTAATAATTGGACTTATAAAGGCTATACGGTTGCTCCTCAAGGAAGTCTTGTATACGGTTCATTAACACTTGCTCATGGGGCTCAATATGGGTCAAGAAATGGCAGGGTAGTTATTAAATTTGACAGGATTGTTACGCCTGAAGGGAGAACGATAAATATTTCAACAGAAAAGGTCGATTTTTCCGTTTCCAATGACGGTAAGTGGTCAGGCGCTGCAGGTCGGGCAGTTGGGGGCGCAGTTATCGGAGCATTAACCGGTCTGCTTATCGGAGCGATTGCAGGAGGGCATCATTTAGGGTCTTATACTGCAATAAGTGCAGGTGTAGGTGCAGGCGGCGCATTGATTACTACTGCCGCCGCTCGTGGGGTTGATGCAGAAATCCCGTCGTTTACTGAACTTGAATTAATTCTTGATCAACCGGTTAGAGTTACGCTGAACGGAAATTAGGTTTATAAATTTATGAATAAAAGATTAATAATAATCGGTATAATAATTTTAAGTGTTGCGTTAGTATTTAAGGCATTGTCTTACCTTTTTAGCCATGTTAAAGCTGATGAATTTCATAAATCCGCTGTAATTTTCGTTATTGATACTTCAAAATCTAATCAAAATTCTTTGCCTGACGAAATAAAATATCTGAAAACGCTTTGCGCTGTTTTGGATCCTGAAGATGAAATAAAAATTTTAAAATCAGAAGAATCTGCTTATTTAATTTATGAAGGTTCTCCGTCTGATAATTCGGGTATTACAAAAGCTTTAAAAGCTTTTACCGGTAATGATAAAGACATGCCCGGAGTATATTCTCAAGCATTTAAGAAGGCTTTTAACCATGCATTAACTATGAAAAAAGAAGGTTATATTCCGGCTGTTGTCGTAATAGGGGATTTGGAAGATGATTCAATAAATTGGGATATTATGGCGAAAAATGTTGAAAATTTGAAAAAATATATTCCTGAGATTTCTATGATGTTTGTGTATGCACATCCTCAGAAACTTGATATAATAAAAACAAAATTAAATCCAATTTTAGGAGAAAAAAAACTTATACTTGCGCATAAAGAAAATGCTGACAAGGTAAACAGACGTTTAATTAATGCAATAGGACGATAAAGGAGTAAAAAATAATGGCATTTACAATTAGTTCAAAAAACAACGAAAAAACATTTGCAAATAAGTCAATTGTAAATATTTCATCTTCTTCAACCGCTGATTTTCAGGTTGATACCGGTTTTAAGTTCATACTTGCTGTACAGTATGATTCAAATACAAATAAGTGTATTGTGATTAATCAATTTAATAATCCAAAATTTTTATTTAAAGGCAAACCGTTACCTTCGCAGATTGAGGTTAATAAAGTGTGTAAAATTATGATTGACGGTTCGGATGATTTTATTATGATAAAAGTTCATGGCGAAGTGTCGACGCAAAATGTTGCGGAAGAAAATCTTACAGAAGCCGATATAAAAGCATTTTACGGAAATAGTGTTAATGCCGGTGCTAAAATTAAAGTCGAGCAAAGAAAATCTGAACTCGAATCTTCTCGTGTTGCAATTATAAAAGAAGTTGGAGCCGAAATTAATGATTTAAAACAAAAAATTTCAATGAATTCTAAATCAGGAATTTTACTCCATATAGTTCTGTTTTTAGCATCTTTTGTGTGTGCATTCGGTGTTTCAAATTATTTAACGGGATTGCCGCTAAAAGATGCAGGAAATGTCATTCAAATGCCCGCAAATATGAAATTAATTGTTATTTACACTTTCATAATTTATGGAATCGGTTTAATTTTAAAACAAGGAGTATTCTTGTTAATGCAGAATAAATCCGGACAAGGCTCTGTGACATCTTCTATGGCTGAAAAATTTATGATAACTTTAAGCGTAATTTTTTACGCATCTATTTATATAATAAATGTTTTATATTATTTAACTCCAAATGCTTTTCCTTTGTTTGCAGTAATGATTTCACTGTTTTTTGTCGGAATAGCCGTAACATTGGCTTTTGCATGCGGATACTTTAAACATTCAAGTGTTGATATGAGGTTAGAAGTTAATCAATACGAATACAGGCCGGATTTTGAAAAAGTCTTGAAAGAATATCGCTCTTGGATTGAAAGATATGCAAACAGTTTAAGTGAAAATAAAATCAGAAATATTAAAGATAAGTCATTTATGCTTCAGATAAAACAGCTTGGTGAAATGTTTTTAGGGCTTTTAACAGCACCGTTTTTGGCTTATGGGGTATCAAATACTTTGGCAATGTGTTTTCCTGAAGCTGCAGGATGGATAAGAATTTCCGGGTTGAGATTCAGTCCTATATTCCTTGTTCTTGCTACTTTTATGATAATTTTTGCTTTTTTCACATTTGTTAATGCATTTTTGTGCGGCAAGAGAATTCATGCGTCAAATGTCCTTAAGCAAGATGGCTTTAGTAATTATATACAGCATGGTGTTGAAATTTTAGGTCTTGAAGGTATCAAAAAAATAGATTCTGATATGAGAAAATCTTATACAATTGCTATAATTATTGTGTGTATTGAATTTACAATGAACGTTTCATATTTTATGCAGGAAATGGGCGCGGATTTGAACGGAATGTTTTTAAGTGCTGTTGCAGCTTTAGTTCCTACAGCATTGCTTATTGCTGAAACTTATATGCTTTCACAAACTAAATTTGAAACAATTGCTTGTAATGAACTATTGGAAAAAATTGATAAAGACTAATGTATTATAAAATAATTACATCATTAATATTATTAATTACGTTTATTTTGACTATCGGAATTTCGATAGTCAAACCTTCTATGCATAAAAAAGTCTTTGTTTATAATTCTGAATATAAGATTGTTTCTCCTCAAGAACCGGTTTTTGAACAAACTGAAATTCCGACAATAGAACAAAAAATTTCAGAACCAATTACAGAAACAAAAACTCAAAAACAAGTTCAAGTTGAAGAAAAAATTTTTGCACCTGTTACAAAATCTCAAACAAAGGTTGTTTCAACACCTGTTGTAAATAATCAAAAAGTTGTTAAAAAAGTAGTTTCTGCTCCGATATCAACACCAAAAATTGTATCAAAAACAGTAAAAACACCTGATAATGTTAATCATATAATTGATAAATATAAAAATCAGGCATATACTAAAGAAGAAACAACTTCTGCACAAAAAACAGAATCTCCAAAAATTGAACAAAAGGCGTCAAAACCTGAACAACAAGTTAAAACTGCTCAAAAACCTAATACTATACAAGTTCAGCCAAAGACAACACCAATCCCTGTAGTTAAAAAAGAAGAACCGAAATTAAGAACTTTGACTGCGCAACAAGAGGAAATCGAATGGAATAAATGGCGTTCACGACTCCAAAATCAAATTATGAATGACGTTCATATGCCTGCTGTTGCACAAGGGACAATTTTTAGATTTTCATTTGATGTTGATAAATATGGTAAAATTACTAATATTCAAACTTCATCTGATACAAGATCATATACTCCTTATGCAGTTCAATTTATCGCACCGGTTATAAGACGTTATCAGGGCAGATCAATTTTAAACTTTCCTGCCGGTTCTCAAAGGACAGCAACTAAATTTGTTGGTGCGTGGAAGATTTCCACACAATCTCGGTATAGTACCCCAAATGATTACAATGACACTGAAAAGGTAGTAAGGTAAAAACATAATGTATAAATGCACTGAATGTCAAACTGAATATGATATCAAACCTGATTATTGCGATTGCGGTAACGATACGTTTATTGAAGTGCCTGCAAAATCAATTAAAAATGATGTAAATACAAACACAAAACCTGAAACAAAAATTCCAAGCATAAAAAAACAAGAAATTTCTTATCACAAAGAACCTCAGCCAAAAAGAAACTCAGAATTAGACAGAATAAAAAAATTTTTTGATCCTGTTTCAACCTCAATATTTTTAATTTGTCTTTTTTGGGCATTTGGTTTGATAATTTCGACTTTTAGTGCTAATGAGTCTGCCGTTAAAATTAATGAAGAAAAAGTTGAAACATCATCATCTGAAATTCCTGCAAATTGTGATGGTTTTTGGAAAGATCCGATAATTTCTAAAATTCCTGAGCCTAAGGATGTTACAC
Source organism: uncultured cyanobacterium (assembly GCA_946545285.1). Taxonomy (GTDB): domain Bacteria; phylum Cyanobacteriota; class Vampirovibrionia; order Gastranaerophilales; family Gastranaerophilaceae; genus Zag111. Next base: position 4,275 of record CAMNNA010000093.1, read on the forward strand.
CAATTAAAGAACCTTCTCAAAACGTTATAACTGAAGTTGTTAATAAAATAGTTCCTCAGGTGAATAAAAATAAAGAAATTAATCAATCGAAAAAACAAGTTCAAAAACCTGCACAAAAATCTCCTGCCTTGGCTCAAACAAAACCGCAAAGTACAAAAATAAATAATCAAAAAGTTTCACCAACTTCTTCAAAATCACACAGTGCTATTAGTAAAAACTCGCAAATTCCTAAAATTCCGGATAATACTTTAAATATTGCAAAAAATTCAGCTCAAATTAAACAACAATCAATCAATACAAATACTAAAACTACCCCTGCTCCTTTGCCGAAAAATTCAAAGGCAATATCAAATACTTCGACGAATACATCAAGTTTTAAGAATAATAATTCTAATCAAAAAGATACGGTCCAATCTCAACCAAAACCAGTTAAGTTGCCGGTTTATGATCCCGCAAAAGAAAAACAAGAACTTGCATCATATAAAATTGCATTGAGAGATACAATAGGGCATAAAATAAATTTTACAAATGTTGTCGGAGATGGTAAATGCACAGTGTCATTCAAAATTAATTCTCAAGGCAGGTTGGTAAATAGATCTTTCTCACAGCAATCGCCGAATTTAACATTGAATGATGCAGTGTTTAGTGCGGTGAATTCTACCCCAACCTTTAAAATACCGCCTTCAGGGTATAAAAATGAAACCTTAAATTTAAATGTTTCGTTTTACAACGGTAATTATCAAATTTCTCTTAACTAATATGTGGATTAATAATTTCAAGGCGGTGCAGATATTATAAAATTTTTAATGCTTCCCTAACTTATTGATTTAAGTGTTGTTATAAGAATGTGTAGCTTCTTATTATCTTTAGAAATTTTTTTTATGCCGGAATTAATTTCCTTTAAAAGTTCTTCATTAGTTTTTATATGGTTATCGACAAATAATTCATAAGGTTCAACTTTTAATATATTAGAAATTTTCGATAAATTTTCTGCAGTTGGGTAATTATTTCCTGTTTCAATCTTACTTAATGAAATTGTGTCAATACCTACTTTTTCAGCTAATTCTTCTTGGGTTAATTTTGTAAGTTTTCTGTAATTTTGTATGCGTTTTCCAAGCACCTTTTTAATATTCATGTTTTCCCCTTAGTTATATTTTCTGATTTTTAATATTAACAATTTAATAAATTTTAAATATTAATACTTGAAAAATTAGCTTTATAATTATATAATATTATAGTGAGATGTATGAAAGGTAATAATATGAATCAAAATGGATTTAAAAAAGTCCGCTATACTGCGAGGGCAGGGGTAGGGGTAGGGGTAAATGTATTGGAAACCTGCAAGCCCCACGACACCCGTAAAGCAGCCTTTACGCTTGCCGAAGTCAATTCCCTCGCCCCATT
>CAMNNA010000094.1 GCA_946545285.1 uncultured cyanobacterium
CCATTTTTCTTTTCTTTCATTCTTTTACTCCTTAATTAATAAGTTTTGTTAAGATAAATACATTATACTGTTCTAATAAAACATTGTCAAGATGAATTAAACCATTATAATAATTAAATCATAGTATTGATACTATGATAATTATTAATTTATTTAATATCGGATGGAAAAGAAAAATAACGAGAAAGGAACTTGCAAAAGCTATTGGAGTAAGCCCCACAACTATCACAAAAATCACAAAAGGGGAACATATAGATGTCAAGCTAAGCACACTTGAGAAATTATGTGATTTTTTTGAATGTAGTATCCACGATATTCTTATAGATGTCAAAAATTAGCATTTCCCACATGAAAAATTTGTTGATAGACTAAGGATAAACCTAAATATATCAATAATTACGCACATCTACTACGATAAGAAACAATCAAATAAAGATCAAATCTGTTTTACAATCAAAGATATTTGTGTAAAATAGTTTTATGGATAACAGTTTATATCAAAAATGGTGCAAGGTTTCTGATAAAATAAGATTTTTATTTGTCGGAGGACTGAATGCCGGTGTTTCTTATGTTATTTTTGCAATCGCAATATTACTGTTAGGACAAGAGCATTATCAATTATGCGCGGCATTACAGTGGGGCATTAGTTCTGTATTTTCTTATGTAACTCAAAAATTTCTTGTATTCTGCACCAGAGGAAATTACATTAAAGAATACCTAAAATGCTGTTCAACATGGTTTATAAGTTATCTTTTGAATGTTGTTATTCTCGAATTGTTTGTAAAATTTGTATTTAAAAATGTTTTTATTGCTCAATTATTTTCAATTTTTACGGTTTCAGTTTTCACATATATTATGTTTAAAAAATTTGCTTTTAAATCTAAAAATTAGACACAAATATTTTGTTCAAATTTTGATGAAACAAAATTTGGCTCTACATAATTTTTAATATATTCAATAGCCTCTTGCGCAGAGTTTGCAATATAAAATAAGTTTTTTGATTTTGAATTTGCAAAACATTCTTCTCGCATTTGGTTAAAAAATTCAATTAATTTGTTATAAAAACCATTTGTATTTAGTAAAACAATCGGCTTTTTAGTATAACCAAGCTGTTTTTGAACAATCATTTCACTGAATTCTTCTAATGTCCCGAACCCCCCAGGTAAAACTATCACAGCATCTGATAATTCATCCATTTTTGCCTTACGTTCCCGCATTCCGACAGCACAGTAAAATTCATCGCAGTTATCTGTTGAACATCCCATATCTACAAGCTTTTGAGGCATAACGCCTATGACTTTCCCGCCATTTGCTTTTACTTCTGAGGCACATTCCCACATCATACCCAACGTACTTCCGCCATAAACAATATCATAGCCGTTTTGCGCAATTAACTGTCCTAATATTTTCGCATCCTTATAATAATCTCTGTGTAAAAAATCACTTGATGAACAAAATACACAAATCTTTTTTTTATTATTCATTAAATTCTCCGCCAATTCTGTAAAAATGAGAACACCCGACACCGGTGCCGCTTGGACTGCAATCTTTTCTGAGTTTAGCCAAATCCCAATCAGATCCGATCGGAACAGTTGTTCCGTCTTTATATATTTTTATTCCAAAAATATCTTTTCCCCATCTATTAGGACCTTTAATCCCATTCATATCCGCCATGATCATAAAACCCGGACTTGACGGATCATTATTTTTAATATCTTTTATCCCGACAACACGATTGTTATCCGAAAGATACAAATTTGAAAAATAATAAAAATCTTTTGAAGAAACTCTGCTTCCGTTCATATAATGAGCCTTATAATGTTTCAAAATTTTAGGAAATTCCTGCAATCGCAAATATGGCTTCACAAGTTCTATCATAAATTCTTGTCGGCGTTCAGGATTTTTTTCTTTTTTCAAACTCATTACAATATCGGAATCAGCCTGAGCACTCATTGCTGTAAATACAAAATCCATTTTTGTATAAACTTCGTTCCATTTCGAAATATTTTCAGCCGTATTTGACGATATAAATCTTGGAGGAATAATAAATATTACAACCGCAAATATAAAAAACAATGTTATAGAATATTCAATTTTCCAAAAATGTTTATTCATTAATCTAACCTGCTATACTTTTAAGATCCAATTCTGAGTACATACTCTTTGTATATTTACCCCTAATTTACACCGGCAAAATCAATTCGTTTTTTCTCTTCTTTGAGTTTGTCATAAACCCAATCAGGTATAAAGTTTTTACCCAACACAATCTGACCGTTGAGCATATTAGGAGCATGAAAATCAGACCCGCCTGTGACAATTAATCCTAAATTTTCCGCCATTGTAGAAAAATACTCAACCATAGCCGGAGAATGTTTTCTATGATAAGCTTCAATTCCTCTCAAACCGTAATTCATTAAATCTTTTATCAATTTTTCCGCCTTATCATCCAAATCATGAGGATGCGCAATAACCGGAATTCCGCCAGCATCATAAATTATTTCGACAGCATCATGCGGAGTAACTGTTTTTCTTGAAACATATACAGGAGAATCAATATGAATATATTTCGAATAAGATTCCATAACATTATTTGTTCCGCCTGCTGACGTAATGGCTCTTGCAATATGCGGCCGACCTATACTTCCGCCGGGTGCTACAAGTTTTTTTATATCGTCAAATTTTATATGAATCCCTTCTTTTTTATTCAATAAAGTTAAAATCTCTTTTGTTTGTTTTATTCTTGCCGCCTGCTGATCTTTGATCATTGCAAGAAAATCAGAATCTTTTGGATTCATAAAATATCCCAAGATATGAACTTCATTATTTTCATATAAAGTATTAACTTCTATTCCGCGTATAAGTTCAATTTTATCATTTAAGGAATTGTCATTTATATATTTTTGAGCAACATCATAAGCCAAAATATTATCATGATCTGTTATTGCTATAGCGCCCAAACCAACTTCTATTGCAGAATCAATGATTTTTTCCGGGGTAAAAACACCGTCTGAAAAATAGGTATGTATATGTAAATCTGTCTTCATTTTGTTGTTTCCTCTACCTTATTCATAGTTTCATAAATTCTTTTTATGTTAACAGTTTGCCCTGAATTTTTATCAATTTCAACAACAACACCGTTAACAATAACAGTATTTCCTTGTGCAATTTCATATTTTTGCGGTAATGCAGACAAAAATCTTGATAATGAGGTATGATAATCCATCCCTATAACTCCGTCACCTGCCCCGCAAAAACCTGCATCTGTAATATAACCCATGCCGTTTATAATAGATTCATCTGCCGTTTGAATATGAGTATGAGTACCAAAAAACGCACTAAGCCCAAGTTCTGAACAATATCTTCCTAAACAAACTTTTTCCGCCGTTGCTTCTGCATGAAAATCTAAAATAACAATCGGAGTTATTTGCTTAATATTTTTAATTTCATTTTCAATAATTTTCCATGGAGAATCAATTATACTCATAAATACCTGCCCCAAAGCATTAATTATTCCAATCTTTACTCCATCCTTAGTTTCAATAATTCTTGACCCTACACCCGGTGTTCCATAAGGATAATTAATCGGTCGAATTAATCTGTCGGCTTTTTCAATATATTCATGAATATCTTTTTTATCCCAAATATGGTTTCCGCAAGTCATTGCATCGACACCATATTCAATAAAATCATTATAATTTTTTTCAGTCAAACCAAAGCCATGCGATGCATTTTCAATATTTGCTATAACTAAATCATATTGAGAGGAATTTTTTGTCAAAAAATCTCTTAAGGCAAACCGTCCGGGTTTCCCGACTACATCAGCAAAAAAGGCTATTTTTATTGTATTATAATCATTTGACATATTAATTGGTCCTATTGCCTTTTATAATTTTGACCTATCGGCTTATTTAGCTATTTCTGTTGCACGGAATTCTCGAACAACAGTTACTCTGATTTGTCCCGGATAATCAAGTTCATTTTCAATTCGTTTTGCAACATCACGTGCAAGTTTTGAAGATGCTAAATCATCAAACATTTCAGCTTGAACAATAATTCTTACTTCACGGCCTGCTTGAATTGCAAATGACTGTTTAATACCTTCGTAACTGTTAACAATTTCTTCAATTTTTTGAAGACGTTTAATGTAAATTTCCAATGTATCACGTCTTGCACCGGGTCTGCCCGCAGATATAGCGTCAGCAACCTTTACCAGCACAGCTTCAATAGTATTGGCAACCACATCATCATGATGCGCTTCAATAGCATGAATAACTTCAGGACTTTCTCCGAATCTTGTCGCAAGTTCAACGCCAAGCTGAATATGAGTACCTTCCTGAGTTTGGTCAACGGCTTTACCGATATCATGCAATAACCCCGCACGTTTTGCGATTTTTTCATTAGCGCCGAGTTCTGCAGCAAGCATGCCTGCAATATGACCAACTTCAAGAGAATGTTTCAAAACATTTTGACCGTAACTTGTTCTGTAATAAAGATGACCGAGTGTTTTAATCAGTTCTTTATGCAAACCCATAACACCCATTTCTAAAGTTGCATTTTCACCTTCAGTCCATATTTTTTTATCAATTTCTTCCTGAGCTTTTGCGACCATTTCTTCAATACGAACAGGATGAATTCGCCCGTCAGTAATCAATTTTTCCAAAGCGACTTTTGCAATTTCACGTCTTACAGGATCAAAACAAGATAATACAACCGCTTCCGGCGTATCATCAATAATCAAATCAACACCGGTCAAAGTTTCTAACGCTCTGATATTACGCCCCTCACGACCAATAATACGACCTTTCATTTCATCATTTGGCAAAGCAACAACAGCAACCGTCGTTTCAACAACTTGCTCAATCATACATCTTTGCATTGTTGTAGACAGAATTTCTTTAGCTTTTTCCAAAGACGTTTCTCTTATTTTTGCCTCATTTTCTCTTATTAAAAGCATTTGTTCCTGAGCTAAATCATTTTTCAGTTGTTCCAAAAGGGTTTTCTTTGCCTCATCAATTGTCATCCCGGAAATTCTTTCCAATTCCTGAGTTTGCTTTAAAACTAATTCAGCAAGATAATCTTCTTTTTCCAGAAGTTCATCTTTTTTCTTTTCTATTTGGGATTCTTTATCGGTATATTCTTGAATCTTGGATTCTAAAATATCTTCTCTTTTGTTTAATTTTTGTTCTTGTCTTGCAAACTCCTGTCTGCGTTCTCTTTCTTCTTCAATCAAAGCATCACGATCATTTTGAAGTTCTTCCAACGCCTTGATTTTTGCCTCTTTAAAAAGAATTTTTTCTTTTTCTTCTAAAGATTTTTTGTCTTTTTCCAAAGATTCAATTGCATTTTTAATTTTGCTTTTTTGTAAAATAAGCATGACAACTAAAGCCATTACCGCAATAGCTGCAACAACCAATAGCAAGGTTTTTGCTTCCATAAAGTACTACCTTATCCTTTTCTATTTTTTTTATAATACATGCAACCTCACAGCACATATACCCTGCCGGAGACACTCTATTTAGTTTTTAGTTTAAATAAAATTATTGCATATACTTTCCAAAAAATTTTATACTACATCTGAAAATATAATAACATAATTTTGTAATTTTGTATATAGGAAAAAA
>CAMNNA010000095.1 GCA_946545285.1 uncultured cyanobacterium
GATTCTTCGGCTAAAGCCTCAGAATGACTGGTGTTGTTTGACTTGCGGGAGTCCAATTGATTTACCCCCTCAAAAATGACAATGTAACGAACCCCTCACTATTCACTTTAGGACGATAGATCATTACGTTCATTAAAATAGACTTACAAACAATGTTTACCCCTGACTCAGGCGCTTTATTTCGTCATTTAGTTGTTTTACTTTTAATTCCATTTGTGTTCTTTCATCGGCTACAGTTTCAAACGCTTTTTCAAGAGTTTTAATTTTAGCTTCAAGGACCTCAGCTTTTGAACTGCTTGATTGCCCAGAAATCATTGTTTTTTCAAGCTCTCTTTTATATGCGTTAACCTTTTGATTTGACAAATCCAAAAACATATATACAAAACCTGAACCTGCAAATATGCCAAGGAACAAAACAAAAATTGTGTAAATCCCGATATTAAAATTCATTGTTGAATTTTGTGTACCAAATAAATAAGTTAAATCAAAATTATTTCCAAAATTAAGATAGGCTAAATATAATGCGCCGAAAATAATGACAAAACTTATTATAAAAAATGTTTTTTTCATATTTAAACTCTCCTTGCTCTGAAATATTTTAAAACTTTCTCGATTTTTTCATCAGGTTCGATTTCCAATCTTATTATCTGCGATGAAAAAGGTTTTGCAAATTCTAAAAAATATGATTGTAAAACTTGCTCTTGAGTTTTAACTTTTCCTTGAGGTGCACCATATAATGTATCGTTATAAATAGGATGATGTTTATAGCTTGTGTGAACTCGGATTTGATGTGTTCTTCCTGTTATAAGGTTTAATTCCACATAAGTTGCATCATTATTAAAATGCTCTAAAACTTTTAATTTCGTAACACTTGGCCTTCCGTCAGGTCTTACAGCCATTTTTTTTGGGTCTGAATTACTTCTTCCGATAGGTTCAGAAATGACATCGTTTTCTGCAGGGTAATTTCCGGTTAGAATAGCTCTGTATTTTTTTGTTATTTCTCTATTTTTAATAAGTTCTGCCAAATACAAGTGAGTCTTATTATTTTTGGGGATCATAAGCAAACCTGACGTATTTCTGTCAAGCCTATGAACAATTCCGCGCCTTAACTCTCCGTTTATATCAGATAAATTTTGACCGAACCTGTATAACAGTGCGTTTACTAAAGTCCCTGATTTTTCAATATAAGTAGGATGAGTTAGCATACCGGAAGGCTTGTTGACAACAGCCATATTTTCATCTTCCCAAACAATATCTATATTAATATTTTCAGGTTCAATTTTTAAGTCGGATTTTTCAATTAATGATTCAAATTCAATTTTATCACCGTCTTTTAAAAAATAAGACGGCTTTTTAACTTCACCGTTTACAAACACTTTCCCTGACTTTATCGCATTTTGTATCTTTGATCGGGAAATCCCTTCATAAAGCTCTGATAAATACACATCTAAACGCGATAAATCAGTATTTTCATCAATTTCTAAAAGCACAATTAACGCCCCTTATAAAACAGCATAATTGCAATTAAAGCTATAACACCGATTGTTATAAAAATGTCTGCTACATTAAATACCGGAAAATTTATAAATTTTAATTGAATATAATCTCTGACATAGCCAAAAATAATTCTCTCATGACAATTAGCCATGATACCGGAACATAGCAATGATATAAAAGATAATGATATATAATGAATCGTTTTTATTCTGTTATTAGCATATACACATAACAATGTAACAGCTACAACCGATAAAATAATTAAAAATTCCCGTGCATTTTCTAACAGACTAAATGCAGCGCCGGAATTTTTCAAATAATGAATTCCGAATACTAAATTTGAATATTGGTGACCGGACGTTACATTATCAACTATCAGCTGAGATGTGAATAACGCTAAAAACAGCCAAAATATAAAGCAAAATACAAAAAATAAATATTTACCTACTGTTGTATTCATATATTATCTTTATCCTCAATTTTTATAAAATTATTTTTAGGTACAACATTAACCCTCTTCATAATGCAAGCAAGACCGGACATGTAAATCCTAAAATTATCATTATTTATATTTTTAACCCTTGAAATCGCAAGAGATGTTACAGCATACTCATTTAAATTATTTGTATTAGCAATTAAATTTCTTTCTAAAATTTGTGATTGGGGAACAGCGCGGAGTTTTGACTGAGGAGCCTTTGAAGGGTAAGTAACAGGATCAGAATCAATAGATGCAATAATAAATGTATTTGAATCCGCATCAACCTTCAGTGTTGCAGTATACTCCTGCCCCGAACTTACCTGTTCAGGTGCTTGAAACTCCATATTCATGAACCTTGCATCCCCGTACAGTAACGATGATTCATCAGAAATGACCTTTTCTCCTGAAATTAACCATTTTCCGCTTGTTTTATCAAGAAAATATATCCCAACGGATTTGGAGTGAATCTCTCCTGCAACTGCTGCCCCATCAACGTTATCGAATAGTGTTCCGTTTGCAGTTTCATATACTTTCACACTCGCATAATTACCGTTTATTTCAACAGAATCTATCTTTGTTATATAAGTGATGTCTTCACATTCACTCCATGTCTGTTCAACACTTTTAAAATACACCTCTTTGTTAAAACCATCACCATCATAATATTTTTCAGAATATAACGATTTTAGTTTCTCAATGTCATGCAAATTGGCATACTCATTGTGAATTTTAAATAATTTCCTAATTTCTTTAACTTCGTTGTTATAAATCCTTTTTTGTTCAATGCGATATTTTCTGTCGCTTATTATAGATGCCTCAGAATATGGCGCACAACAAAGCACTAATAAAATAGTCAGAAATATAAATGATAATATTTTCTTCATATCAAAAGTATAGCCTTAATTTGCAAAGATGTAAATAGGCGCATTACATAAATAAAATTGTTGTTAATATTTCTTAAACGAAAGTAAAAAATATAAAAAAATGGGTTTATATATACTATAGATATATTAATATATAGGATTAAAATGGAAAACACGATAAGAATAATCTCAAAAAATGATTTAGGCTCAAAGCTTTTGGCCGTTATTACAAGTTTTCAGGTGAGTGAAATTCCAAAAAGCTTGGCTGATATATTTGATTCAATTTCTAAAAATGAAAATTTAAGTTATGTTGGAGAATTGAATAAGAACGATTTGATGTTTTAATATAATACTTTATCTTTCTTTTTATCTAAATATGTGATATAATCTAAATGGTAAAAGGAGAGAGAAATTATGGATATTAAAATGTCTGATGACATCAAAAATTCAAATGCTGATGTGTTAATTGTTAATAAATTTGCAGATAAGCCGACATCAGAAGATTTAGTTAATAAATATGCACCGGAGTCTTTTACAGGTGAAAAAGGACAAATTTTTTCAATTCACACACAAGGGGCAAAACCTTACACAAAAGTTGTTGCTATTGGTTTAGGAGATGAAGATAAAGTCGATAACAATGTTATTCGGGAATCTGTTGCTAAAGCAATTCGTGCAGTATCAAAAAAAGACGTTAAATCAGTTGCAATTGGTCTGGATACAAAATATAACTGGGTTGGTCCTGCTTTGATGGGCGCTCAAATTGCAAATTATCATTTTGATAAATATAAAACTAAAAAAAATGACAGAATTTCTGAACTTTATTTCCCGAACGGAGTAGATAATGATCTTTTAAATCGCGCTAAATCTATTGCTGAAGCTATGATATTTACAAGAGATTTGGCTAATGAGCCGGCAAGTTATGCAACCCCGTCAAAATTAGCTGAAATAGCTATGAATTTAGAAGGTATTGAAACAAAAATTTTCGATAAAGATGAAATCGAAAAAATGGGAATGGGTGCATATTTGGCTGTCGGACAAGGCAGCGCTCAGCCGCCTAAATTTATTCATATGAAATATCTTCCGCAAAATCCCAAAAAACGTATTGCTATAATAGGAAAAGGAATCTGTTTTGATAGCGGCGGTTTGGATATAAAACCGGCATCTTCAATGATAACAATGAAAGACGATATGTCAGGTGCTGCGTGCGTATTAGGGATAATGAAAATGCTTCCTGTTCTAAATCCTAATATTGAAGTTCATGGTATTATTGCCGCATGCGAAAATATGCCGTCAGGTTCATCCTATAAACCCGGTGATATTGTAAAAGCAATGAACGGTAAAACAATTGAAGTTGATAATACTGATGCCGAAGGCAGATTGACATTAGCTGATGCACTTTGTTATGCGTGCGAACTTGGAGTAGAAGAAGTCGTTGATATTGCAACATTAACAGGCGCTTGTATGGTTGCTCTTGGTACTGCAGCATCCGGAATTATGGGCAATAATGATGATTTTGTTAATCATATCATCAAAAAAGGCAAAGAGGTTGGCGAAAAATTCTGGCAAATGCCAATGTGGCAAGAATACCGCGATAATATGGATTCAGATGTTGCCGATATGAAAAATACCGGAACAAGATATGGCGGTGCATCTGCTGCCGGCATGTTTTTAAAAGAATTTGTAACAGACGAAGTGAAATGGGCGCACTTAGATGTTGCGGGAACTGCATTTTTAGATAAGCCTCTGAAAGAATTTTCAAAAGGTGCAACCGGCGTCGGGGTAAGGACTTTATTAAAATATATAATAGATTAATTCTTGCCTAAAAATTTTAATTGTAGTAATATGGCTGATATGAGTGAATTTCAGCCATATTTTACTAATGACGGGTCTGTAGGACTTTATAACGGTAATTTTGATGATATCTACCACAGTGCAACAGGCGCGCTAACAGAAAGCTATGAAAAATTTATTTATCCACTTGATTTTAATAGTTTATTGAAAAAAGATGATATTAAAATTTTAGATATTTGCTACGGCATCGGATACAATTCAAAATCTTTTTTAAATTTTATTTTAAAAAATTCCTCCAAAACTTTTGCAAAACAAAAACACTACGCGCCGATATATACCGATAACAATTACGACTCAAATTGCAATAATTATAACGACAAGATATATACCGATAACAAAAATAGTGATTTATCTAAAAAGTGCGTTTCTGGAAAATTTATTCAGAAGGAATTTTTTTGCAAAAATTCTGAAATAAAAGAAAACGATATTAATCCCAAAAATAGGATTATAGAAATAACAGCCGTAGATAGCGATGCGAATTTAGCTCTTTTATCGCCATTTATAAAAACGGGAGAAAAGCATCCGCAAAAATATCTGCCAAAATTTAACTATGAAAAAATAAAAAAATATCTTTTTTCAGATAAAAACGTAAATAAACAATCAATTGATTCTGATGTTAACTATATATTGTTAAAAAACTTATTTGATATTGATAAAGAAATATTTGATAAAAAAGGTTTTATAGAAATAATAAATGATAAATCATATCGACCTTTTTTCACCCCCGAAATAAGGCTTTTATTTCAATTTTGTCAAAGTTACAGGTTAAATAACCTCAATGAGCTTACTAAACCCCTCAATTTACATAATATATATTATAGGTACATAACTAAGCGTTATAAAAAAGCATTAA
>CAMNNA010000096.1 GCA_946545285.1 uncultured cyanobacterium
ACAATTCGCCTCTTGTCTTTTCAGCTATTCTGTTGTCAATGTTCTAGGTCACTTAAAAAAGTCAACGACACTTATAAAATCTATTTTCGTCAACTCACAAACACCATTTCTTTTTGGCGTTTTCAAAACTACCACTTTTATATATTTCGTCAAGCGATAATCTTATTTCCCACTTACCTTAATCTTTAATAAAACTTTCGTTTTTAGATAAAATCTAAGTATCTGGTTTTATAAATCTTTTAAGATTTTGTGTCTGAACTCTATTATCATATTACCTAAAAAAAATATTGCAAGTACTTTTATTTGTTTTGTAAAGATATGTAACAATAAATGACTAATGTGAAATTTGGACATTTATAAATACTTTATATGTTTAAGAGAGATTTAAATGAGAGCTTAAATATGAGTGTAAACAACGTAAAACTTAATAATGCAGCAGAACTTGCTAAGCTTTTGAAAAGCATGCAAGCAGGCAGCAGCGCTAAAACCTCTAAAAAAAGCGTTGATCCGCGCATGACAATGAATGGCTCAGTTTTTGATAAGACTGCAAATGTTGTATCTGCTCAAAAAACAATTACTCCGCAGACTCCACAAGGAGTTTCAAATAACGTAAGACTAAACACAACTGCGTCTTTAAGCGGCATGCAAAAAATGAGTGCTCCGGCATCTGCTGTTCCCAGTGCCGAAACAACAGAAGCAGGTCAATCATCAAATAACAGAAATGAAGTAAACAATAATATTTTTAATTACGATTATGACAATTTAACAAATGTTGCCGACGGCGATTTAAACAACTTATATAACGAATTGAAGGATATTTCGGAAGGTGATATACCAAGACATTTAGAAACAAGTATTAAAAGTAAATTAAATAAAGTTCAGGCAGAAATGCAAAAGCGTACGTCCGGAACACCTTCAGAAGACAACAAGACACAAAATCCAACCACAACAGGAAATACTGATTCTGCAGGAGGCCCTGCACCTGCATCTTTTGGAATTGGCATTGGCGGAGCGTTAGCAGCAACAAGCGCTTCGAAACAAGCAACAACAAAATCTACTCAACAAAAACAGACTATGGAGCAAACAAAGTCTGAAATGGATGCTCAAACGGCGCAAGGTCAAAAAGAAATTAAACAAAACAAAGCTAAAATGAAAAAGCTTGAAAAACAGCAGAAAAAAGCTTTGAAAAAACAAAAAGCGCAAGAAGCAAAAATTCAAAGAGAACAGGCAAGATTACAATCAGTTGCTCAACAAATGGATTCTATTGCATCTTCAAACCAAACAGAAGCAAAAACAGAAGCCGAAGCTCAAAGCAAACAGCAAAAAGTACAAACTCAACTTGCTCAAAAACAATCAAGTGCAAGCGCTATTCAAACAAATATCAATGCTCAAAGCAGAACACTTAAAGCAGGAACAAAACAATATACAAGACTTGCCAAACAAGGTTCAACATATACCGCAAGACTAAAAACTTCTAACCAAAGATATGCAGCAAATATAAGTGCAAGTAACTCAAAAATCGCAGCAGCAAATCAAACAAATGCCCAATCTAAACAGATATCATGGGGTGCTTATGCAACAGGTGCAGGGACAGTTACAGCGGGAATTATCCTTCTGAAAACTGAAAGAACAGTGGCACTAACAATGATTGCAACAGGCGGAGCAGCAATGGTTGCGGCAGCGGCAACTGATATTGCAGCAAACGCATCACATCAATCAGCTCAAGCAACAACCGGTGCTACATCAAGTGCAACAAGCCAAAATAAAGCTGTTGCAAGAACTGCAACTTCAGGAGCAAGAAAAACCAAAGCAATGACAAAAACCGCTAAAGCTGCTCAAAAATCCGTTGCAAGAACAACGTCACAAGCATCTAAAACTGTACAAGCAGCAAGAGTTCAAACACAACAGGCTCAAACACAAGCTTTATCTACACCGCAAACAGCATCAAAAACTCAACAATCACAACAAAATAGCAGGATGACAAACCCAATGGATCAAGGGATAAACCAAGTCGGTCAAAATAATCAAAATCAACCGCAGGTTGGACAAAATCAAGGGGTAAATCCTAATAAGAAAAAATTAATGTAATATAATCAAAAACAAGCGCGGAGCAATTGAATAATTGCTCCGCGCTTGTTTATACTTCTAAACGATATTTTTTAATTTAACCGAAATAACCTATAACCCAAAGGTGAAAATCAAGCGCGAAAAGAATTCCGTAAATTGCGCCCACAAAAACTTCAAGCGGGGTATGACCCAAAAGTTCTTTTAATTTTCCCCCAACAGCGTGCAAATCGTGATTATAAAATTCTTCCATCATTCTATTTAAAGATGCGGCTGTTTTTCCGGCAGCACGTCTTAAACCTGCTGCATCATACATAATTACAAGAGAATACCCGATTGCAATTGCAAATAAAACAGAATCAAACCCTTCTAAAAGTCCAACAATAGTTGAAAGGCCCATTACACCTGCTGAATGAGTACTTGGCATTCCGCCGGTTGTTGTAAAAATTTTAAAATTAATCTTTTTGGTTTGCACCGTAAATAAGGTAAATTTAATTATTTGTCCTGTAAAAGCAGCCAAAAGACCGCTTGCAATCGCTTCGTAACCGTTATATGCAATTAATTGTCTAAACGCTTCTAACATTAAATTTTCGCTCTCTTTCCTAGATCATCTAACATTTGGCTAAAAATTTCGGATTTAAATCCATGTTTACACATTATATCACGGCAATCATTAATTAGGCAAGAAAGTTTACATTTCGCACTTTCCAAACCATACAAAGAAACATAAGTCAATTTAGCAGAATTTTTATCCTTACCAATTGTTTTGCCCAAATCTTCAAACGACGAAATCTCATCCAAAATATCATCGCAAACCTGAAATGCAAGACCGAACATTTTTGCAAACTCAGTTAAATCAGCTAATCTTTCATCGTCAACCCCTGCAATTATAGCACCGCACCTAATCGCAAGTTGAAACAAATCAGATGTTTTATGAGTATGAATATAATTTAAAGTTTGTACTTTATCATTAATATCAGGATTATTTTCAGATTCAATATCCACAACTTGTCCTGCTATAACACCTTTTGCACCGGAATATTTAAAATATTCTTCTAAAATTTTTAATATAACATCAGGTGATAAATCAGTATTTTTTACAATTAATTCAGGCGCAAAAACTTTCAAACTGTCTGCTGCCAAAATTGACATTGCTTCTCCAAAAACCTTGTGATTCGTAAGCTTTCCCCGCCTGTAATCATCATTATCCATACAAGGCAAATCATCTAATATCAAGGTTTGAGAATGCAAAATTTCAATAGCGCACGCACTCGCAACGGCTTTTTCAATATCCCCGCCAAGCATAGCACAGGTTTCTAAACATAAAATAGGGCGAATTCTTTTACCCGAAAGCATAACAGTATATCTCATTGATTCAAATAGTTTATCGGGATAAACGACTTGTAAATATTCATCAAGTTTTTTTTCAATAAGTTCTTTGTAGTAGTTAATCTTATTCATTTTCAATTTCCTTATAAGCCATACGCTTTTGATTATTTCTTGAATACACACGTTTTTTATCGCTAATTTTGGCGATTTGTTTGTTATTATTAAATTTAGAAAAAGATTCCTGTTTTTTGCCGTTATATTTTACATATTCTTTATATTCAGCACCTTCTTTTAAAAATTCCAAATAACTTTCGTAACGGGATTGAGGAATTTTATTAATATTTTTTAAAACCGCACATCCGGATTCATTCAAATGAAGGCAGTTTTTAAATTTACAATCAACGTTATATTTAGAAATTTCATCGAACAAATTGTCCATATCCTGCGGAAGTATAAAATCGAATTTAATATTACTAAACCCGGGAGTATCAACGATTCCCGATGTTTTATCAATCCATATAATTTCACAATGGCGGGTAGTGTGAGTACCTCTTAGCGTTTTTTCGCTGACAGAACCGGTTTTTAAATTGACATCAGGGTTAATAGCATTTATTAAACTTGATTTTCCGACACCGGAATTTCCGCATAAAGCAGTAATTTTACCTTTCAATAAATTATGTAACGGATCAATCCCCAATTTTTCAAGAGCGGAAGTAAATACAATATCATAACCTAAAGGCGCATATATAGAAATAATTTTATCGGCAAGCTCAGACTCTAACCCTAAATCTTCCTTGTTAAAGCACAAAATTACAGGAATTTTATAGTATTTACCCAAAGACAAATACCTGTTTAATTGATGAAAATCAAGTTCCGGTTGTTTTAGAGCAGAAACAACGACAATTTGATCAATATTTGCAACAGAGGGGCGTTTTATAAAAGATTTTCTGGGTAAAACTTTTGTAATTACATTATTTTCAAATTCAACAAAATCACCTGTCACAACAGATTGTTTTTGTTTTTTTAAGATTTCTCTTATCTTGCACTTAAGAACAAGAGAATCAGAATTCACAAAATACAAATCAGATTGAATTTTTATAACCTGTCCGACTGGCATAGCATAAATATATCATAAACATTTATGAATTGTATAAACGCAAATATAAACAGCAGGAGCCGGATTAAAATCCGACTCCTGTGTTGTTGATTTGTTTTGTAGCGTTGGGCAGGTATGCCCACCTACGTGCTACGTGCTACTATTGCCAATCTGTCCAAGCATCATGTCTTGCATCATCATTATGAGTTTCGCCATCTCCTGTACGAGTTCTGGTTTGTGTAATTTGGCTATTATTTGGAGCATTTACTCTACCGCCCCTGCCGCCAGGTTTTCCATCAGGAACTTTAGCGTTAAGGTTCGGTTTTAAACCGTCAACTTCAGGAAGATAAACTGCTGTACCGACAGATCCATCCGCATTTCTAAGATTAGGTTTATAATCTCCACCCCTTACTTTAAATCCAGGGTTTGCAGCTTCAATGGCAGCCACAATTTTGGAATATTCAGGAGAATTAAATCTTACTCCGTAAATAAAGCATATATTATTCGCAATACTTTGATATTTTGCTGTTAAGTGATAGTTTGCATTAGGTACAGTTCTTGTTTCAGTATCTGTGTGCGTTTTCACTTCCGGAGCATCGCCTGTGTTGTCAACACCATCAGGTTGCTTAATTTCTTGTACCGGCGGTTTGATTTTTTCAGGGTGAGCCGCATAATCTTTCAAGATTGCAAGTGCTGAACTCAATTCTTGAACATTAGCTTTTTTGCCTGTTGCTTCCGCTCCGATAGTTGCAGTTAACACTGCTGCTTTAATTACTTGTTCTTGATCTAAGTCAAATCCCGGAATATCTAATGACATAATGTCATTCATGATGACTTCACCCATACGAGCATCTTTGCCTTTCAAGCCAAGATCTCCTTTATAAGTTCTTAATACGTCTTCAACTGATCTTCCG
>CAMNNA010000097.1 GCA_946545285.1 uncultured cyanobacterium
AGGGGCGACACCTTAACGGGGCGAAACCTTAGCGGGGGCGGAACCTTAGCAGAGGGGCGAAACCTTAGCAGGGGCGACACCTTAACGGGGCGGAACCTTAGCAGGGGCGACACCTTAACAGGGGCGAAACCTTAGCAGGGCGACACCTTAGCAGAGGGGCGACACCTTAGCGGGGGCGAAACCTTAGCAGGGACAAAACCTTAGCGGGGCGAAACCTTAGCAGGGAAATACCTTAATATTGTTTCAGGGCAAAGGCTTAATCAGGTGAAAAACCATCTGACCGAGGTCATACAAAGGGTCGGAAAGAGGCTGGTGTCCTTATCCGAATAAGCCGAAAAGTAAATAACAAAGACTTTTAGTATGAGATTTTGCGGTTAACAAGAAAAGCAAAGTCTTTTTTTGTTAAACAAAAGGTCGATAAAATCGAGAAAAATAGTATAAATCAAATTTTACACTGTTGGACTCAAAAAAGTTAGTAGTAAAAAAGGAGCTAGAAATGGCAACAAAAGCATTTAAATCTGAAAAGATAAATGAAATCAAATCAAAAATCGAAAAAGCACAAGTGGCTATCATTACAGATTACAAAGGCTTGTCTGTTGAAGAAATTACAAAATTAAGACGCGAAATTCAAAAAGGCGGCGGCGACTACATGGTTACCAAAAACACTTTAACAAAAGTAGCGATTAAAGGAACAGATTATGAACTTTTAGCTGACAAAATGACAGGACCAATTGCGTTAGCATTCGGTTTTGAAGATCCTGTTTCTCCTGCTAAGGCAGTAAGCACATTCATCAAAGAAGTTAAAAAAGGTGAAATATTAGGTGCTGTTTTAGACGGAAAACTATTATCTGTTGAAGAAACTAAGGCTT
Source organism: uncultured cyanobacterium (assembly GCA_946545285.1). Lineage (GTDB taxonomy): Bacteria > Cyanobacteriota > Vampirovibrionia > Gastranaerophilales > Gastranaerophilaceae > Zag111. Next base: position 870 of record CAMNNA010000097.1, read on the forward strand.
TGGCAAATCTTCCTTCAAAAGAAGAACTTTATGCAAAAATTCTTGGTTCAATCAACTCTCCGGCATCAGGAATTGTCGGATCTATCAATGCAGTTATGGCACAGCTTACAAGAGCTATGGCAGCTGTCAGAGATCAAAAACAAGCTGCTTAATGTTTGCGGCTTAAAATCAAGACTTTATGTCTTAAAAATTTAAAAGGTACAAAACTCAAAAATTAAAAAGGAGAAAATAAAAATGAGTAACGTAGAAACTATTTTAGAATCAATTGAAAAATTAACTTTATTAGAAGCAGCTGAATTAGTAAAAGCTATGGAAGAAAAATTTGGCGTTTCAGCAGCAGCTCCTGTTGCAGTTGCAGCAGCTCCTGCAGCCGGTGCAGCTCCTGCAGCTGAAGATCCTGATGCTGAAGTTTCAGTTGTATTAGCATCTTTCCCTGCTGATAAGAAAATCGCTGTTTTGAAAGAAGTTAGAACTATTACAGGTTTAGGCTTAAAAGAAGCTAAAGATTTAGTTGAAGCTGCTCCAAAAGCTATCAAAGAAGGTCTTAAAAAAGCTGAAGCTGAAGAACTTAAAAAACAACTTGAAGCAGCCGGTGCTGTTGTTGAAATCAAGTAGTTTGATTTATTTAAACAATGTGTTATTATATACGGGTAAGACAAAAAATGTTTTACCCGTATTTTAAATTTAAAGGAAAGTTATTATGTTTAATATGTTTTATATTTATATGGCTGCAGCACTTTTAATAGTAGTAATTCTAAGGGAACAATTAAAAAAACGCTGTAATGTTGACATGGATAAAATTGAAGTTTCCAACCTTTTGCAAAGTGCCAAAAACCTAAAATCAAAATATATAAAAACACTTCCTATAATAAATAAAAAAACCGGAACAAAAAATCTTATTTTTGTAAATGCCGGTGAAAACAAAGCAGTAGTTTTATCAACGCTAAGACAAATAACCGAATTTGATAAAGAACAAGCGCAAATGGTTATAGAAAAAGCCCCGTATACTTTTATGAAAAATATTTCAGACAGAGAAGCAAAAATTACAAAACAAGCTTTAGAATTTGTTGGGGCAGAAATTCAAATCAAATAAAACAAGCGGGATATTTTTACCCCGCCTGAATTATTTGCGATTTCAATCGAAATTAATCTTGTTCATTTTGAATCGCATTTTCTGAAGATTTTTTCTTCATCTGATCAAGTTGTCTGTTTAAACTTCTGGCCTTATTATCAGCATTGGCAACTTTCTGTTCTAAACCTTGAACAGCATTATTCATTCTTTCTTTATATTCTAATTCGGATTGTTTCAATGCTTGTTCTCTTTGTCGCATAAGCTTTTCTTTTAGAAAAGATTTACAAAATATTAAAAAGCCTGATTGAAAGCTAATTCAATTGGTCATAAACCTTGCGTACTTCCTTTATGTCTTGCCACATAAGCCATTTAGGAGATCCTTTTTCTTTTGAATCATTTCTTAAAAGATACGAAGGATGGAAAATCGGCATCATTTTTGAAAAATGAGGACCTTCAAACCATTTTCCGCGCATTTTTGTAATTCCAAATTTTGTATCAATAAAAGAATTAAGCGCTACTTTACCGCAAAGAAGAATAATTCTTGGTTTTAAAATATTAATTTGAGCATCTAAAAATTTTCGACATGCCTGCTTTTCTTCAGGTAAAGGATCTCTGTTTTGAGGAGGACGGCATTTAATAGTATTACAGATATAAATATTTTCTTCCCTTGAAAAACCGACACAGCCAAGTATTTTATCCAAAAGCTGGCCTGCTTTACCGACAAACGGCTCACCTTTTTGATCTTCATAATATCCGGGAGCTTCGCCTATAAGCATAATTTTTGAATTCGGAATACCGGCACTAAATACAGTATTTGTTTTAGATTTGCACAATTCACAACTATTACAATTTAAGCACTGTTCGCGGACTTTTTCTAATTGTTCGGAATAATTATCCAAAAACTTATCCCTCCGGAGTTAAAACTGAAATAACTGCATTTTCAATTGACAAATATTTTTTTACTGTCTTTTCCAAATCATCAATTGTAATATTTTCAAGATCGGATAAATATTCTTCTATCAAAGATAAATCCCCAACTACAGTCATATAATATCCGATATTTTCCCCGATACCTGAAACTGTTTCAGCATCAGAGGCAAATCTTGATTTTATACATTTTTTAGCTTTTTGCAATTCATCTTGAGTAATTTTATTTTTTAACAGTCCGCTTAACTCGTTTTTTATATCGTTAATTGCCTTATCTTTAAATTCAGGTTTAAAATTTGCCTGAATAAAGAAATTATCACCGTCTTTAAATTGATAATGCTCACATCCTGCATAATTAAATATCTTATCTTCGGATTTTTCAATTAAATTCTGCTGTAAACGAGAACTTGAGCCGTCACCGAAAATTATACTGATTAAATCCAATGCGATAGAATCTTTTAAATTTGAAGCTTTTGGTCCTAACCACCCAAACATTGCATAAGTAGTAGAAACATTACCGTTATTTTCTACATATTTTGTTTGTTGAACGGGATGATCAATTTTGCTGTCTTTGTGCAAAGATTCAATTCGATCAGGAAAAGTAAAAAGCTCTAAAATTTTATTTAAAACTTTATCATGATCAAAATCTCCAACAACAATAGTTGTGACATTTTTTGGAGTATAAAAAGTTCTGTAATACTTATCTATATCTTCTCTTGTTATTTGCGAAATAATTTCAGGAGTACCTATTACATCCCTTTTATAAGGATGAGAAGTATACATATTACGATTACATACATTATAAACCTTAGTCCATGGCTGATCTTTTCTCATTCTTATTTCTTCAATCACAACATGACGTTCTCTTTTATCTGTAACTGTAGAATCATTAATATCAAACGGAGCGCCAAGTTCTTCATCGGGAAAAATCGGATCCATCATCATGTCAGAATGAAGATTTAGAGCCATATCAAAAGATTCGTTATTTTCGCCTTTCGGAACAGTTACGTAGAAAAAAGTATAATCCTTCCAAGTTGCAGCATTAATAACAGCACCTTTTGCCTCTAACAACCTGTCAAATTCACCGACTTTGTAAGTATGCGTACCCTTAAACATCAAATGTTCCAAAAAATGAGAAATTCCGTTATTATGATCATCTTCATTTATAGAACCGGTTTTAACCCATGATGAAACACTAACCATAGCGCCGGGTTTATGAGCTAAAACTATTTTATGTCCGTTATCATTTTCATAAATTTCAACTTCTTTTGTTAAATACGGATATTTTACCAATGTTTTTTTCATACATATTTTCCTCTTACTAAAATATTATATCATAATGCAAAAAGTTTTGTTTAATGATATAATTTTTTTATGGAAGATATATTAAAAAAGATACATTCAACAGTAATTGTTTCCGTTCAGGCAATGCCAAATGAACCTTTATACCAAGAACAATGTATGATTGCAATGATGAAATCCGTTGTTAACGGAGGAGCGGGCGCATTAAGAGTTGCAGGTATCAGAGATGTAAAGAATGCAAAAAGCCTTTTTAATATTCCTATAATAGGAATAACAAAGCCAAGCGTCATCCCCAAGAACTATAAAGAAATCGTTTATATAACACCAGGGGTGAAAGATGTTTTAGCATTAATTGATGCAGGAGCAGATATAATTGCCTTTGACGGAACTCAAAGACCACGGCCTAACGGCGAAAAATTAACGGATTTAATAAAATATATTCACATAAATAAAAAACTTGCAATGGCAGATATTTCAACAGTTGAAGAAGGATTAAATGCAAAAGAACTTGGCGCGGATATTCTATCGACAACCCTTGCCGGTTATACAACAGAATCGTTAAATTCACCATCGGACGGACCGGATTTTGAATTATTGGAAAAACTTGTAAAGCAATCAGAGATACCGGTAATTTTAGAAGGAAGAATTTGGACACCTGAACAGGTTAATAAAGCCTTCAAAATCGGCGCACACGCTGTAGTAATCGGATCAGCAATTACAAGACCGCAATTGATAACTAAAAGATTTGTATTCAGAAAAGGGGATTAACTATGAAAATATTTCCGATTATACCAATGTCAAAACTTGATGTTTTTATAGAATTGTGCAAAATAATGCCACAAAAGACCTTAAAACAGGAAATATCTAAACCTGATATTGCAGTAATTAATAACACGGTTAAAACACTAAAAAAAGGAAGAAGCATATGCGACAAGCTCTCGGAATAGATGTTGGCGGAACAAAAATCTACAGTGCAATAATTAATGAAAACGGGGAAATAATTACTGATATAGAAAAAAATCAAACGCCAAAAACTTATGAAGAAATTAAAGCCGTTTTTGAAAACATTATAAAAAAACACGAAAAAGATGTTGATATCATTGCATTTTCAACATGCGGCGGGGTAAATAACGATAACACCGCGATATTGGGTTCTACGGGAAATATTGCCAACGGATATCCGAATATGCCGTTTGGCGAACTTTCATCAAAACCTGTTTTTGTTGAA
>CAMNNA010000098.1 GCA_946545285.1 uncultured cyanobacterium
ATTACAATTGACTTCCTACGGCTTTGTAGAGTCCGATATAATCTACAAGGCAGTTTATTTTTTGGTCTGCTACAAGTTTATCTGTAGAAAGTACGTTTTCTTTTAATTGGGTTAAATCCAATTTTGAAATCGTTCCTTGTGCGTATTTTGCATCGCTAAGACCGTAATCTTGACGTTCTAATTGTGATTGAGTTTTAGTATCTTCGTATTTTTTTGTATCGTGTTTTATTAATACTAATGCGTCATTAACTTCTTGGATTGATGTAAGATTAGTTTTGTAGTAGTTATTTAATACTCTTTGATACTCATCTTTTTTGATTCTTAGATTAGCAATTTTTCTTCCGCCTGTAAATATTGACCAGTTTGCCCCTCCTGCAAGTGCCGCCAAAGCATTTTTGGTGGTCCATAATCTCCCCAGATCACTTGCTAAAAACAGCGCAACCCCTGTTATATTAAATGACGGTAAAAATTCTTTTTTGGCAATTCTTACGTCCAATCCCGCTTTTTCAACCATTTTTTCCGCTTTTAAATAGTCCGGTCTTTGCCCGATTATTTCTGTTGTAATTTCATCCGGTATAACTCCGCTAAAATTTAAGTCGTCATAATTTATTCTTGATATTTTCTGCGCATTATTCGGATTTTCTCCTATTAAAACGCAAAGCTGGTTTAGCAAAATCTCGCGTTGTTTTTTGTACTCGGTTAAAGTTGTTTGGCCGGCAATATATGATTTATTCGCTTTTACTGTGTCTGATGTTGAAGTTAAACCTTCTTTATTCCTTAAAAGCATTAAATCGTATATTAATTTCCGATCTTGAACAATTTGTTCTTGAAGTTCAATCATTTTGTCAAGTTTTACTATATTTAAATATGTAGAGCCAACTGCTGAGGCTATCGAGATATAAACCGCCCGTTCATCTTGCAAAGACGCTTGATATTCTTTTTTTGATGCATTGGTTTTATCTCTGTTTTTTAAAAATAAATCCAATTCATAATTCACGATTCCCGGCATTGCAAAATTCCAATTGCTTGATGTGGTGTTGGGCATTTTTGCAAGGGCAGGTGCAAAAGCAACTCCCGCAGTCGGTAATTCGTTCCCAAATTGAATTTTCATTGCCTGATAATATTCATCAACGGCAATTGTTGCATTTTTTAAATCATAATTGTTTTTAATAGCCTTTTCTATATAGCCTGTTAACAAAGTATCATTGAAATTTTCCCACCAGGCTAAGTTAATGTATTCATATTTAAATGCATCACTTTTTGCTCTTTGTTTATGTGATTTTGATATAGAAACTTTTTTAGGCGTTGTTGTTTTTGAAGTTTGACCTATTGCATAAGCCGTTGGGGTTTGTCCTAAAATAAAACTTGCTAATAATAACGAAATAATTGTCTTTTTCAATGTTTTATATCCTCTTTTAAATTTTTTCTTGCTTTTTAACTAACACTATGCTAGCATAATATTGTTGTAAATGCAACACATTTATTTTGTAACATAATAGCATGAAACTAAAACAAGACAAACATTATATAAATACTATTTATTATAAAATAGAGCAAACGGCAAAATATTGCCGGTATTTGGGTAATCAAGTTTTTCAAAAATTGAATTTGCCGATTACTTTGGATGAATTTGCGACATTAGATACGATAAAAATTTATGGTGAAATCTGTCAGCGTGATTTGGCTAAATTGATTTTAAAAGACAGACCCGGCACCGGAAGGATTTTAAATATATTAGAAGACAGAGGTTTTATTAAAAGATTTGCCGATACAAAAAATAACAGGCTTGTGCGCAAAATGAGTTTGACTAATCAGGGCGAAAAAATTTTAGATAAAGCAACAAAAGTTTTGAAAGAATATTTTAATAATCTCCCGGAATTTTTGTCGCAAAGTGATATTGAGGTTTTGGATCAAAGTATTCAAAAATTCAGAAAAGGTTTAGAACAAGAAGTAGCTATGAATATATAGAGGTAAAATAAATGGAAGAAATTAAAGTTGAAGAACAAGAAAAAAATCAAAAACCAAAAGGTGTAAAAAGAACTATTGCAGGAATTATAATTGCAATTGCTGTTGTTTTGGCGGGAATTTACTTTTATAACGAAATGAAGTTTGAATCAACCGATGATGCGTATGTTGAAACTACTACCGTTAATGTTTCTCCAAAAATCTCCGGTCAAATTAAAGAAGTTTATGTTAAAGACAATCAGTTTGTTAAAGAAGGCGATTTGGTTGCTTTAATTGATGATGAAGATTATAAAGTAAGATTTGAACAAGCTGATTCAACTTATGAAAAAGTAAAACTTAATCAGGCAAATGCAAAAGCAAATTTGACTGCTTCTCAATCTGCTATTGAGCTTGCAAAAAAAGATTTGGATCGTTATACAAATCTTTATGAACAAGGTGCCGTTTCAAAACAAACTCTTGATTCTGCTCAAGTTAAATATGACAGTGCTTTGGCAGGTTTAACTCAGGCTCAACAGGCTTTATTTTCTAACAGTCAAGGTCAAACAGTTGCCGATACCGATTTAAAAACATCAAAGGCCGCAAAAGATAAGGCTGCTTTAGATTTATCTTATACAAAAGTTTATGCTCCTCAGTCAGGAACTGTATCTTCCCGCAGAGTTGAAAAAGGTATGTGGGTAACTGCAGGTTCTCCTTTATTCACTTTAGTTCCGGAAAAAGTCTGGGTTGTTGCAAATTTTAAAGAAAATCAATTGAGATATATGCATCCGGGACAAGAAGTTCAAATTAAGGTTGATACTTATCCGGATAAAATTTTTAAGGGGAAAATAGATTCTATTCAAAGGGCTTCCGGTGCGAAATCAAGCCTTTTCCCTCCGGAAAACGCTGTAGGTTCTTTTGTTAAAATTGTGCAAAGGATTCCTGTAAAAATCGTATTTACTGAAGACATTGACCCTGAACAGTATAATATTGTGCCGGGGATGTCTGTTGTTCCAAAAGTTAAGGTTAAATAAGCATGTCCTCTCAAACATTAACAACAGAAGATCCAAATAAATATCTGCCGGAACACCCTTGGATTTCGTGTATTCCGATATTGCTTGCCGTTTTCATATATGTAATGGACGGGACAATTGCTAATGTTGCTCTGCCTCATATGGCGGGAAGTTTCTCTGCAACAAGAGATGAAAGTATTTGGATTTTAACAAGTTATTTAATTTCTTCAGGGATAGTGATTCCGTCTGTAGGATATTTCAGTAAGCTTTTTGGGCGTAAAAACTTTTATGTAATAAGTATTTTAATGTTTACGTTTGCATCTTTCCTTTGCGGAACTGCAAAATCATTGGGACAAATGGTTATATATAGGATTTTGCAAGGTGCAGGCGGCGGCGGAATTGTTCCTTTATCTCAAGCTATTATGATGGAAAGTTTTCCGAAAGAAAAACGCGGAACGGCTATGGCTATTTTTGGGATGGGGGTAATTATCGCTCCGATTATCGGTCCTGTTTTGGGCGGATGGATTACGGATAATTGGACTTGGCCGTGGATATTTTTTATAAATGTTCCGTTTGGATGTTTGGCCGCTGTTTTAGCTAAAAATCTTTTGTTTAACCCGCCTTATGCCAGAAAACAAAAAAATGTTAAACTTGACGGTATTGGATTTTTCTTTTTAACTTTTTGGCTGATTTGTTTGCAGGTATTTTTTGATAAAGGCAATAATGCAGATTGGTTTAATGCGACTTGGATAAGATGGATTTTTACTCTTTCTTGTTTGTCAGCGGTTTGCTTTTTTATATCTCAAATGAGAAAAAAAGAAACGCTTGTTGATTTGAGTGTTTTTAAAAATAAAGAATTTGTAATCGGTACTTTTATTCAGGTGGTCATGACTGCAGTATTGTATGCATCCATTGCTATTTTGCCGCAGTTTTTGCAAAGCATGATGGGTTATACTGCTTATTTAAGCGGGTTGTCTATGATGCCACGCGGTATCGGTAGTATGAGTGCTACTATTCTTTGTGCGTTTATAGCTGATAAAGTCGATAAAAGAAAACTTGTTTGTGTAGGTTTAATTTGTCTTGGGTCAGCAGGTTTGTTTTTCGGATTTTTGAATTTGCAGATTGCGCAAATTAATATTATGCTTCCGAATTGTCTTATGGGATTTGGAATAGGGCTTTCTATGGTTCCTATTATAAATCTTTCAATGGAAACTCTTTCTAATGAGCAAATGACAAATGCATCCGGACTTCAAAATCTTTTTAAAAATATCGGCGGTGCAATCGGAACTTCCTTGGTTGCAACATTTTTAACAAGATTTGCGCAGGTTCACCAATATATGATGGTTGGGAAAATGTCTGAGCTAAACTCTGTTTTTGTTGAAAGAGTCCAAACTACAGCGGGCGCTTTAATGAAATATACGGATCCTTCATCGGCTTTTCATTTGGCTCAATATAGTCAGTACGGTACCTTGATTAAGCAATCAACACTTTGGGCATTTATGGATTCATTTAGAATATTCGGGGTTTTGTGCTTTGTACTAATTCCGTTGCTGTTTATGTTTAAAAAAAGTAAGGATTTGAAGTAATCAATAATATCAATCAGAAACGCATACTGAGTGTATTTTATTGTTATTTCTTTCACCGGTCATATAGCCCAAAGCTCCTTGCCTGATTGAGGAATTTGTACCGTAACTTCTGTTATATGCTGATGATTTTACATATTGACTATTTTCCCATAATGAAAATCCTGATGATCCAAAAATTGAGAGTGGGAAATCCTTTGGAATAGTACGCGTTCCGGTGTATCTTGGGGCTTCATCCCAAGTACCAATTAACGGATCAGGATATAGTTTTATCGCAAGCTGTTCTAATTCATACTTATTGGGCAATCTCATTCCATTTGCAGAACATTGTATCGCGCTTGCAAGCCAATAATCAGCATTATAATAGCAGCCTGTCAAATGTGCTAAATCTTTTTTTACATTTATGTCCTTTCCTGCAGCGCCAAATAACCCTGTTTCATCTTTAAATATGCCAGTCGAAACTATATTGGGACAATCTCCATTCTTACCAGCTGTATTAGCTTGTTGTGGTGTTACTACAAATGGCATCCCCCGAAAATATATGTCATTAATTTTTAACCAATATGATGGTGTATAACCGTTTGCTCTAAATGGAATTACATCTTGATAAAGTTTATTCGGTCCTCTTTTGCCGTTTATATCATAAACCCCCGCAATACACTGGCTTGTTTCGCTCATTCCGGTTGCTTTATCGACTTCATAAGTTGAATCAGGG
>CAMNNA010000099.1 GCA_946545285.1 uncultured cyanobacterium
AAAAAAACAAAGCAGCCCGTAAGCCGTGTTCTGTTTTAAATAATCATCTGTCTGGTCTTTGAATTACTCCAAAGTTCTAGCGTTCTTTTCTCAAAGTGGGCGAACAACCTTTAAAACCTTTGAACTTGAACTTGCATCCGACCTGGGTTTACCTAGCCAAAACCTTCCGATTTTGCTGGTGAAGCTCTTAACTCACCGTTCCACCATCGCCTGTGATTTTTCAATCCATCGGCAGTCATCATTTCTGTGGCACTATCCGCCGGCTCACACCGCCCGGAGTTTCTCCGGAGGCCTGTTCTTGGATGCACGGACTTTCCTCACCCTATTTTATAAATAAAGCGCGATTATCCGACTGCTTTGTCTTTTTATGGAAGTGTTTTTTTACCGTCGCTTATATTTTTGTTAACTTTAACGGCATCTTTTGCCCAAGAATCCAAAATGGTCAAATGTCCGTTATCTCTAACTCTTACGGCAAATTTGTCAGGATTGTTTCCGGTACAAACAGGAGCAACTTTATCACTTATTCCTGAAATTTCTGATTGGAAACAATTATCACCATCCGCTCCGTTTACATCAACAAGAATATAGTTGTAACTGCCATCACTTGTAATATACCATGACATACCGTCTTTTGTTTGAAAATTCAAATCATTATCACCTATAGCAATATCATCAGGTTCTTCATCTTCGCCTAATTCTCTTACTTTCCAATCACCGGATGCGATATTACCATCATCATCTTCAACATAATCGGTTTTTTTAGAAAACAAAGTTGCAAATTTTAATGCAGAATTTGCAGTTTTATCCTGATTCCAATCATTACAACCTTCGTATCCTGCGCCATCGTCAAATCCGTCTTTTTTTTCACTTTCACTTGCATTTGTTAAATCAGGATAACAACTTTGGTCATTAATTAAATCCGCAACTCCTTGTTGAATTGTATAATAGGCACGTTTTGCCATAATTACATCTTGATCAGGCACAATATTTGAAATTATCGGGAACAATACTGCCGCCAAAATTCCTATTACACCCAATGCTATAAGCAATTCTGTCAAAGTAAATGCTTTATTTTTCATTTTTTTAATCCTCATATTTACTCTACCTTATAATTTTATCACATTTTTTAAGCTTTTTCAAGATAAAAATGATTATAAAAAAATGTAAATATTTATTAACAAAATAGCAAAATACAACTTTTAGGGGATTTAAAAGTCTGTCGTATATTTTAGAATGTGCGCGGTGATAGGTAAACACGAAAAATTTGAACCCAAAGTTTAATCTTTGGTCATTCGAGTTTTAGTAGAAAGTATAAAAGTATGGTCGACAACAGGTCTGCCGGATTTTTCGGAATCGGCGGGGCTTTCAATTTCAAAAGCGGAGATATTTCAGGAACTGCAGCAAAACTGTCTGACGATAAAATGGGTCAGGGCGGAGAATATTTTGCACAACAACAGTCTGAAGCCGATGAAAATTCCGCAAATCAGCAAAATCCTTATATGGATCAGAGTGCTGTTTTGCGTGCGACCTTGAATTCACTTGCTATGATGAATGTTGCAAACGTGTTAAATGCCAAAAAACATAAACAAAATCCTATTGAAGAAGATCTTGAAAAAGAAGATATTGTTGAAAATTTAAAAGAAACTTTGCGTGTACGCGCAATCGAAGAACAATCAAAGAAAAAGGATTAAGTTTTTTAAAAACATCTGCCTCATTTATATATATACGAAACTATTTTCATGATATTAATAGGGACTATAAGGAGTTATCACATATGGAAGTTAAATCAATTCAAGGATATAATAAATCTTTTGAAGGTAGTGTTCATAAATCAGTTTATCGCTATCTTGACAGAGCATTGAAAAATGAAACTGAATTTGCAATAAAATGGGCAAATAAAAACAATAGATCCGTAAATATTGAAGAATTAAATAGCTATCAAAGATTAGTCAAAAAAACTAAAAAAAATTTAGAAGAATTCATGTCTAAACTTCAAAAAGATTCGATTTTGAAACTTGATTATGTATCTGATGCAAGAGGATACAGAACAGACCTGTATATTAAAAATTCTGTTGTCCCCGAGAAAAACATTCACCTTGATAAAGAATATGGTCAACAACAACCAATTGAATACATTGAAAAAGGCGCAGCTTTAAATATTTTGCCTCTTTCAAGAACGTCAAAATCAAAAATTGACGGAGCAGATATTATAAGGTTTAAACGCCTTTCTCAGAATTTAGATTCATTTAATCCGCAAGATATTGACGAAGCATTTTTAAAGATGGCTGAAACTCAATTAAAAGAACATTCTACAGGGAATTTTTTTGAACGAATTTGGGCAAGACTTCATTCCTACAAGGTAGGACGTTATGCAGAATCAATTCAAGATTATCGCTACACTTATCCTGATTTAGTGAAAAGGTGGATTTTTATTGCAAAGAAAAATCAACAAAAACATGCCGATTTAAAAGCTAACAACGAAAAACAAGTTCAAAAATTTTTAAACAGTTAATTTTTTGGAACTCTTTAATTATTTATGCTATTATTTAATATATAAAGGATTGGGCAGGAATGATTAAGGATTGGGTTTTAAAAGAATCGGGCAGGAATGAAAAATCTTTGGTAAAAAGATTGTTGATTTCGCGCGGAATTACAAAAGACGAAGATATAAAAGATTTTTTAAACCCGTTAGAAATGGAATTAACATCTCCTTATGTTTTTTGCGACATGGAAAAAGCTGTCGAAAGATTAAGCAGGGCCATTGATAACAAAGAATGTATTGTTATTTACGGAGATTTTGACGCAGATGGAGTTACATCTACTTCTGTTTTATATAAAACGCTGAAATTTCTAAATGCAGAAGTTCATTATTTTATTCCAAACCGTGAAACAGAAGGTCATGGGCTGGATTCAAAAGCAATTATAAAACTTATGACAACTGTTAAACCAAAAGTTTTGATAACAGTTGACTGCGGAATTTCAAATATTGAAGAAGTGAAGTTTATCAACAGTTTCAGGACAATGGATGTTATTATCACAGATCACCACGAGGCACCTGAAATTTTACCGGAGGCTTACGCCATAATTAACCCTAAAGCTCAAAATTCTTTGTCTGATAAATTATCATCAAAACAAATAGAATATTTAACATATTTAGCAGGATGCGGAGTTGCGTTAAAAGTTGCTCAGGCCCTTTTAACTAAATATAATAAACCCGAATTTATTTATGAAATTTTGCCGTTTTCAGCTATCGGAACTATCGCGGATATTGTGCCGTTATTAGGTGAAAACAGATATATTGTAACTAAAGGCTTGGATTTAATTTCAAAAGGTAAACACGAAGGAATAAAAAAACTTTTGGAAAGCGCAGGTTATGACATTACAAATGGTATTACATCCGAACAAATTGCGTTTGGAATTGCCCCAAGAATTAATGCCTCCGGCAGATTGGATACCGTAGAATCCGCATTGAAAGTTTTGATTTCTGATAATATGTCCGAAGTTCAAATGGCTATTACTACTTTGAATGATTTAAATACAATTCGCCAAAAACTCTGTCAGGAAGTATTTGAACAGGCAGATGAAATGGTAAAAAAAGAAGGAAATAAAAATCCCGCAATTGTTCTTTGTTCAAAAGATTGGCATATCGGTATTATCGGAATTGTTGCCTCAAAGCTTGTTGAAAAATATTACAAACCTGTTTTTTTAATGTCTTATATTGAAGAAACTAACCAATACCGCTGTTCTGCAAGAAGTATCGAAGGAATAAATCTTTATGAAGTAATAAAAGCAAATGCAGAATTATTAGACAATTTTGGCGGACATACAATGGCTGCAGGACTTGGTTTTTCGGGTGAAAAATCGTCTTTTGAATCCGTAAAAAAAGCCCTTTGCGATACAGTTAAAGAATTTAGCCAAGGGAAAGAATTAAAACCTTTTGTTGAAATTGATTTAAAGCTTGAACCGCAAGACATAACCTTAGATTTAATAGAAGAAATTTCAAAATTAGAACCTTTTGGAGCATGCAACCCAAGCCCTGTATTTGAATTGGATAATACAATTGTCAGCCAAAAAAAACTTATGGGAAGTGATAATTCACACCTAAGACTAATACTGAATAAAGACGGCAGAGAATTTACTTCTGTTTGGTGGAGTAAAGGTGATATCAGCTTATTCCAAGGAGATAGTGCCGATATCGCTTTTCACCCGCAATTAAATACTTTTAACGGAAACACAAGCGTTCAATTAATTATAGATGATATACATTCAGAATCACTAACTTTAGCCGAAAACGAAGTTAAACATAAATACAAAATTTATGATAACCGTTCAAAACATAATATTTATCCCCAAGTAAATGATTATTTAAAAAATACAAAATTAAATATCGGGGTTTTTGCCGAAAGTAAATATGTAATTGATGAATTAAAACCTTATAAAGAAATTTATTCCAAAATTTTTAGTCGCGAAAATATTTCAAATTATGATGTGATAATGTTTTTTGATTATCCTGCAGATAAAGAAACTTTTGAAAATATTTTAATTTCATCCGGTACAAAAGGAATTCATTTTATGAGTTATGAACCAAAATTTAACGAAGAAGAAGAAATCCTCAAGACCTTTGCCGGAATGATAAAATTTGCTTTTGCGCATAATTTGGGAAAAGTTGAATTAATAAGATGCGCAAGTTTTTTGGAGTTGTCTGTTGATACAATCGAAAAACTTTTGATTTTATTCGAAAACTGCGGTTTTATAAAAATTAAAAATAAAAATGAAAAATATTATGAAATAGAATTGTTTGAAATAAATGATTTGACAAAAGTTTTACATAATCCGTTATATGGCGAAATTTCGGATAAAATTGATTCTAGCAAAGAATTTTTGCAAACCCTTCTGGAAGATAATTTGGAAAAAATCTGCACTATTGAAGGATAATTTAAAGAAATTATATGTTTTTTCCAAAAAAAAAACCACTCAATTTCTCGAGTGGGTCGTTTTCTGCATCCTAATGGTCTC
>CAMNNA010000100.1 GCA_946545285.1 uncultured cyanobacterium
ATGCTTTTTTCATCAATGACGTTTGTATTTTTATTTTTACCTATACTTTGTGCTATTTATTTATTATCAAAAAATAAATACCACAACGGAATTTTGCTTATTGCCAGTTTATTATTTTACGCTTGGGGTGAGCCTAGATATCTTGCAATAATGCTTTTGTCTATAATCATAAACTGGGCAGGTGCAATAGCAATTGATTTTTATAATAATAACGATTTAAAAAAGAATTTTGCACTAGGTGTAACTGTTTTATTAAATTTAGGGAATTTAATATATTTTAAATACTTTAATTTTATTATAGATAATATTAACCATTTATTCCGTTCTAATATTGATTTTATACATGTTGTAATGCCAATCGGAATCTCGTTTTATACATTTCAGGCATTGTCTTATGTAATAGATGTGTATAGACAAGATGTAAAAGTTCAGAAAAATATTTATAAATTGGCGCTGTTTATTTGCTTATTTCCTCAACTGATTGCCGGCCCGATTGTAAAATACCACGATATTGAAGAACAAATTGATTCAAGAGAAGTAAATTTTGAAAAAGTTAATTTAGGGGTAAAACGATTTATTATCGGGTTATCCAAAAAGATGCTTATTGCAAATACCATGGGGGCAATTGTTGATAAAATCTTCATTCAGGACCCTCACAATTTTTCTCATTTAGTTTCTTGGATTGGGGCATTTGCCTATAGTTTTCAATTATATTTTGATTTTAGCGGATATTCTGATATGGCAATCGGTTTAGGATTAATTTTTGGTTTTAAATTTATGGAAAACTTTAATTATCCGTATATTTCAAAGTCAATAACCGAATTTTGGCGCAGATGGCACATTTCCCTTTCCACTTGGTTTAAAGAATACGTATATATACCGTTAGGAGGAAATCGCAAGGGTAAATTAAAGCAATTAAAAAATTTGGGAATAGTGTTTCTATTGACGGGTATCTGGCATGGTGCTGCTTGGAATTTTGTTGTTTGGGGATTATGGCACGGATTTTTTATTATAATTGAAAAAGTTTTAAATATAAAAGAATTTGAATCAAAACAACACTCAAAATGTGTAAATGCTTTAATGCATACTTATTGTATTTTAACCTTTGTCATCGGATGGGTTATATTTAGGGCAGATAATATAAAATATGCGTGGGATTATTTAATGAATATGTTTGGTTTATTACATTTGAAACCTGATCAGTTTCTTTATTACAACGCATATTATGTAGAACGAATTGAAATTATTACTTTTATTGTTGCAATTATATGCGCAAGCGGCTTATTTAAAAATATATTAAATCGAAAAACAAATTTAGGTAAAATTGTTTTAAATATTTGGTTGATTATATTATTTGTTCTTTCGAGTGCAACAATTGCATCAAGTACGTACAATCCGTTTATTTATTTCAGATTTTAGATATTTATTAATGATCTTGTTTTATGTTGTGGTTGAGTCTGGAAATTTGTGCATAAATACGTCTTAATAAATTATCTTCAAAGTGTTGTATAGATGCTCTTTTTGGATTCGCAGAAAAATCTATCGTTGTACGTTTTGTAATTTTATCGGCATCTCCGTCAATTACGGCTCTTGCGATATTTGAACTTCCGAAAATCCCTCCGTTGCGGACTAAAGTAATTTCCAAAGGTTTTTCAAAATCATTCCCGCCCAGTTCATTTTTTTTAGGGGTATAGAATGTAATATTTAATTTGTTAGCTTTTGCATATGCTTCCAAACCATCTCTTGTTTGGTAAATGAGTTTTGATGCTTCAGGGTTTTCAACTCCGGCGCTATATACTTTACCTACAACACATGCTTCTTTGATATCATCTTTTAACCTTTTTACTTCGCCCAAAACACTATATTCTTTGTTAAATTCTTTTGTATATCTGATTTCTGATTTTGCAACTCGTCTTGTGAGTCTGTATCCGGCTTTGGCTTTATCTCTTATAATTCCAGTTAATTCTTTAAGTGCAGGACCTTCGCTTGAAATATCTTGGTATACAGCTTTTGCGCCTTGGTTGATGTAGTGAATTGCTTTATTAAATGTTGCGCCTATTTTCATATTTTTTCTCCTATTTATTTTTTATCATAAACAATCCAAAAAAATAAATTTGCTACTTATGAAAAATTTTTTTGTAAATTTCATCCATATAGTTGTCAAAAAATATTATATTTTAGTTTATAATAACAGTATGGCGCAAGGTGGAAGTAATAACAGAATCTCAGAGAATATATTTACTCAGAAATTCGGGTTTTCTGATGTAAATCCGTTTACTTTGCCTGTCGAGGGGCAGTTTAGTGCGCAAACAAATCCTGTAAAGCGTTTAAATGGTTACGATTCTACAATTCTGAATAAAACACAGTATGATGAAAACCAAAAAGAAGAATTGAGTATAGATTACAGAATAAAAGAAAAAGAGTCTGTTATAAAGGATTTGGATTCTAAGATTAAATATGCTGATAATTACGGAACTCAAAACGAATCTTTAGGATTGAAAGCCAAACGAAATCGTATTATGCAGGAATTAGAAGTTTTAAAAAAACAGCAAAGGTACGGACGATTAGTTTTAGGTCAAAATGAATTTTCTCACGAAAATTTTAAAGCTCACATGCCTGTAATATTCAAAATTCAGGATTTTATTTCAAGAAAAATACTTGCCAAAGTTTCAAAAAAGATAAATTCGGTTGTAACTTTGTCGGATTCGTTGGAAAAACTTTCTGATATAAATAAAAATGTTAATGACTTGATAGATATCAATATTCCCTATGGCGAAAAAATTCAAAATTATGAAAAACTTACTTCCTATTTAAATCAAGCCAATATAATTCATTCCAAAATTTCAAAAACTTTAGGGAAATGAATATTATAATATGCCTTTAATCAAATAAAAACAATTTATAAGAATCAATTTCAAGCGCTGAGGCTATTTTATTAACAGTCACAAGGGTTAAATTGCACTTACCGTTTTCGATTTGGCTAATTCTGTGCTCTGAAATATTTACCATTTCTCCTAGTTGGGCTTGTGTGATTTTTTTCTTAATTCTTAGTATTTTCAATCTCAGTCCATATTCCCGTAAGAAATCTTCAT
Organism: uncultured cyanobacterium; assembly: GCA_946545285.1. GTDB lineage: Bacteria > Cyanobacteriota > Vampirovibrionia > Gastranaerophilales > Gastranaerophilaceae > Zag111. Next base: position 3,093 of record CAMNNA010000100.1, read on the forward strand.
TAAGCATATTATAATTTTAACTATCATATATTGAATTATAAATTATAATATGATATAATTAATATTATAATATATTATAATATAGCGGAGGAATGAATTATGGAATACAAAAACCACGCGTTTACATTGGCAGAAGCTCTAATTGTTTTAGGAATTGTCGGTGTAGTAGCAGCGCTAACGTTACCGACATTAATAAAGAATTTTCAGACATTTGTGAAAGAAACTCAAATAAAAGTTATAACAACAAAAATCAATCAAGGCATAGAACGCATGCAGGTGAAAGGGAGTTTAAATTATAATTATTCCGATACTCGTGAATATGTTGAAGAATTATCTAAAGAAATGAAAATCTTAAATATATGTGATAGTGATCATATTGTTGATTGTTGGGGTTATGACAATATAATAACAAGGAAAAATAAACCGGCATTTTCTGTCGCCGATTCAAAAGATGCAAAACAAACTTTTGATAAAACGTTAGATGATGGGAGTGATTTTTCATCAAGCGTCGGGGTTATTTTAGGGAACGGAACTCCGATGATTCTTTCATATGATAAAAATTGTGAATTATTCGATCCTGACACAAAATATACCTATGAAGAAATTACAAGTTGTATTGTCGGGGTTTATGATATAAACGGAAAACGTGGTCCTAATAAATTTGGGGAAGATGTTATCGGATTTAATGCCGGACGATTCGGGGGTTCTTGTACAATAGAAATAGGTTCTGCATGTTTTACTTCTACTCCGTTTAAACCAAAACCTTTAACTCATGACGAATGTATCAGGTTAAAAGATAAACTCGGAATAACATACTGTATGGACCACGATCTGGATTATTGGGGTGGTGCGGTTAAAACTTGCGGGCATAAAAGCAAACTGCCTGATATAAATGAAATTCGGGAAGTTCTAATTGATCTTTATGGTAGTGACAATGTTTCATCGACCGATTCTTATATGAATGTATCAGGAGTAGTATTAAATACAAATTCAAGTTCAGCAAAATTATTAGGATTTACTAATCTACCATATTCTATTTGGATGGATAATGAAACGTCAGATCCGAGGATCGATAATGCTTTTATTTGTGCAAGTAATATACGTATAGAGTCAACATCTTACCGTACGCAAGCTTATACTTTTACAAGAGGTGCTGATAATCCTTGGGCGATTTGTGCCGAATAGAAAAATTTTTCCATATTATTAACTTTTGTAACAAAAAGTCCAAACATGCGAAATCATGGAGTTTCAAATGTTTTTATAAACATGAGAGATAAGATGAGAGCATAAATATGGGCTACGCAGTTAATTTTAATACTAAAAAAATGCAGACCTCGGCGTATTCTGTGAATAAAAATCAACAGAGTGCGACAGCTCAAAGTGCCGGAAAAAAACTAAAATCCGGTGCAGTTAAGCATACTTTTTCTCTAAACACAAATACCGGCAGAGTGGCAGCGAAAAAAACCGGCAGAACTTCAAGAGCATTTGGAGACAGAAATTTAAGTCAATTAAGAGAACGCTACAACAAAGGAACAGACAGACCGTCAGTATTTAATAATGATCAATATGTCCAATATGCACAACCGCAATCAAATATAAATTCAAGCGCATTACTTTGGGCAGAAGGTCTAAATGCAATAGCTGATATTGCAAAAACAGTTTTACCTGCAATTTTAACTAAATCTAAATCCGAAGCTTTAGATCAGGCAA
>CAMNNA010000101.1 GCA_946545285.1 uncultured cyanobacterium
GAATCTCATTATTTTACGGGATCCTTCACCTAAAGGTTCAGGATGACGAATGATTTTATGAAGTGAATGGTGAGTGGTGAATGGTTCTTTACAAAGTTTATGACCCTTGGGCGCAAAATTGTAACGCACTTATCAAACTTATCCTACCTATCCTACTTATCAAACTGTTTAAAAGGTTAAAGTATATATGCATACTCATTTTGCTACGGCAAGCATTCAAAATAACCTTTTTCACCTGTCATAGGACAAATATCTCTTAGTGCATACCACCCGCAGCCTATACCGTTTAGAACTTGGGGAGATACTAAATTACAAGGTCTTCCCCACATTTCTTTATAATAAAAGTTTCCATTACCAATAACCAAATTATCTATATCTTCTCTGTTTGTATAAACAACTCCATTAGGTTTAAATCCAACCAAAGAATCATCATCTTTATTTATATAAAACTCAAAAATATCATAACCTAATTTATTAGGTCCTTTTTCACCATTTGTGTCTATTACAACGTGAAATGAATAATTATAGCCTTGAACCCACGCCACATGCATTCCGATATATGTCCCATCAAGCATTTGATTTGTATACGTGTAAGAAAACATTGAACCATCTAATTCCATATCAGATAAATTTGCAGTTTTATTAAAATTGTATATTTTTGAAAGATCTCTTAATACGGAATATTTTGCACCTGGACGAACTTGTTGAAAGCCAACAGAATTGTATGCGCCATAAAATAAATCCAAACATTGATTTTCATTTTCTAAACGGTTATTTGATGAATTTCTGATCGTACAATATATGGCAAAGGTTTCAATATCACTGTCAGCTTTTGCTTTTTTGAGTGCTTGTTGAAATTTTGCGGTTGAATTTTTAAATTGAGTTTTAAGTACGGAATTTCTGAATTTATGCATTAAATTCGGAATAGTTAATGCTGCGACAACACCGATTACAGCCATAACTATTAAGGTTTCTGCCAATGTAAAACCTAATTTTTTGTTTTTCATTACAAGCCTCTTTCTACTGGTAATTATCCAGTAAGATTATGTTATCATATCCAGTAAAATTGTCAAAGGCAAGAAGAAGAATTCTACAAAAACCTCGGCAAAAGAATAAAATATTTAAGAGAAAAAGCACATTTGACACAAGAAAAATTGGCTGAAAAAAGCGGTATAAGCCTTGATTATTTGGGTAAAATCGAAGTTGCAATAAATAAACCCGGAATAAAAGCTATTTTACGAATTGCAAATGCATTAAACATACACATTAAAGAATTATTTAATTTTTAAACTAAAAAACTCCCGACGCGAATCGGGAGTTTTAAAAAATCCTATGCTGTTAACATAATTATTTAACAGCGCTTAATGGCTTTGGGCCTGCATTAACGATTTCTGAAGGCATGTTCGGATACTTAGAAGTAAAGTTATCATTGAACATTTGAGCCAACTTGTTAGCAGCTTCATCATATGCTGCTTTATCTGACCACATACCTCTTGCATCCAACATTTCATCAGGAACATTCGGACAAGAAGTAGGGTAATCTACGTTGAATACATCATGGTGTTTGAATTCAATTGAATCAAATGAACCATTTAATGCAGCTGTAACCATTGCACGAGTATAAGCAAGTTTCATTCTTTTAGCGCCTGATGATGCACTTCCGCCTGCCCAACCTGTATTTACTAAATAAACTTTAGTTCCGTATTGATCTAATTTATCACCCAACATTTTAGCGTAAACGCTTGCATCCATTGGCATAAACGGTTCACCAAATAATGTTGAGAATGTAGGAACAGGTTCTGTAATTCCTCTTTCAGTTCCGGCAAGTTTAGATGTGAAACCTGTTACAAAGTGGTACATTGCAGCGTTTTTGTCTAATCTTGAAATTGGAGGTAATACACCGAATGCATCAGCAGTTAAGAATACAACAACTTTCGGAATTCCGCCCATTGAAGGGATAGCCGCATTGTTGATGTAATTAACAGGGTAACCTACACGAGTATTTTCTGTTAATGAACCGTCAGCAAAATCTAATTCTCTTGTTTCAGGATTCATAATTACGTTTTCAACTAACGAACCGAACTTGATTGCATTATAGATATCAGGTTCATTTTCTTCTGTTAAGTTAATACATTTTGCATAGCATCCGCCTTCAAAGTTGAATACGCCGTCAGGTGACCAACCGTGTTCATCATCACCGATTAATTTACGGCTAGGATCAGCTGATAATGTTGTTTTACCTGTTCCTGAAAGACCAAAAAATACTGCTGTTTCATGAGTTTGCGGATCCATGTTAGCAGAGCAGTGCATTGGAAGAACATTTTTCTTAGTCATTACATAGTTCATTGTTGCGAAAACTGATTTTTTGATTTCGCCTGAATATTGGCTTCCTGCAATGATAATCATATGAGCTTCATAATCAATTGCTATGCAAGCTTCTGAATTTGTTCCGTCAACAGCAGGATCACATTTGAATCCCGGTGCGCAAATAATTGTATAATCAGCTTCACCATAAGATGCTAATTCTTCTTCTGTCGGTCTGATTAACAATTGGTGAATAAACATGTTTTGAGATGCTAATTCGTTAATAACTCTAAATTTTTGAGTGTATTTTTTATCTGCACCCGCAAAACCGTCAAAAATAAATACTTCTCTACCGTTTAAGTATTCAACCATTTTAGATTTAATAGAGTTAAATGCTTCACGGCTGATTGGGCGGTTAACTTTGCCCCATGCAATATCATCGTGAATGCTTGGTGTATCAACGATGAATTTGTCTTTAGGTGAACGACCTGTATATTTACCCGTAGTAACAACAAGTGCACCTTTGTCTGATAATGAGCCTTCTCCACGTCTTAAAGCTGCTTCAGTTAACTGAGCAGGTGTCCAGTTTCTGTGAACTGACAACGGAGAAGTAATACCTAATTTTTCAATACCATAAGTTTCCATTATTGGTTCTCCTTTATTAATTGTACCTTCATACACTTAATACTATAATATAAAGATTTTTAATTTGCAATAAATTTTCAAAAAATTACCTGATTATTTTGAAACAAATACTAATTTATTATGAAACATCACTTTTGAATTAATTGTTATAAAGTAAAAATAATGTTTTTAGCAATTCCTGACCTTTAAGCATTGTTTTATAATCGACGTATTCATTAGATGAATGCATATTACAAACAGTAGCAAGTCCTATTAAGTATGGAGAAAATCTTTCACCCAAGGCATTTGTTTCATTTGCATAAATATGCGTTTCAGCTCCTGCATGGAATGAACCGATTTCGCATTTTATTCCTGTTTCATAACAAGCTTTTTCAAATAATTCAGGCATAAAATGATCTTTATTTTCTTCAAACATAGGCATTTTTTGAGTAAATTTAATTTCAGCGTTTGCGATTCCTTCGTATTCGGAATTAAAATTATCAACAACACCTTGCATTAAACCCATCAATTCCTGTTCTTTTTCCATATCGGAACTTCTTATGGAATAAGTAGCATGCGCATCAGTATTGATTACATTTGTTACATTGACATCTCCGGATATAATCCCTCCGATATTACATGACGTAACAACTCTGCCTTCTTCATCACTATAGAACACCCCTTGAGGCATATCAGAAATTATATCCGCAATTAATTTAGAAGCGTTTTCTCTTGTAGTGTCAGCAATATCATTTCCGGAATGACCGCCTTTCGGGGCTTTTACCTTTAAATCCGCAACAATATAACTTGCACCTGAAGTTAAACACTGACCTAAAGCATCACTGTCTAATACTAAAACATATTTTGAATTAAGTTTTGAAAAATCAGTATTTTTAATTCCTGACATACCGTCTTCTTCATCTCTTGTAAAATGAACTTCTAATCCGCCATGTTTTAATTCTTTATCTTTGGAAAGTTCTTTTGCAAAGTATAGCGCGTTTGCAACTCCTGCTTTATCGTCAGCTCCTAAAGTCCTTCCTTTTGCCCTAATCAAATCCCCATCAAGATAAATTTCAACAGGCGAATCATCTCCGACAACATCTAAATGTGAAGATAGTAAAATAGGATTTTTAGTTTCATCTGTTGCAGGAATTTTTATATATATATTTTTATAATCATCAAGTTCGCAATCTAAATTATTTTCGGCACAATATCGACAAATCCATTCTATAACCTTTTGCTCACTTCTTGACGGTGAAGGGATTTGTGCCAAGTTGCAAAATAAATTCACAAGTTCACTTTCTTTTCTTAATTTATCAATCATATGTTTCTCCAATTCTTGATAACAATATACAACAATTTGTAAAACAAAACAATAATTTTCTTTATTATAAAATATTAGATGATTACATTCGCCTATGCAATTTAAATTAGCACTAAAATCAAAATATGCAAGAAAGCAGAAAAGAATTAACCACTCAGCTAATAAAAGCACTTGGTAAAATCATTAAAACACATAGACAAAAACAAAATAAAACTATGTACAAAATTTCTGCTGAATGTTCAATTCATAAAGATACTTGGCGATTAATAGAAAATGGACTTGTTAATGATATCAAACTTACAAGTTTATGGAAGATAGCAGAAGGTCTTGAAATGACTCCTGCTGATTTGATTTTTGAACTTCAAAATGTCGTTGGGGAAGATTTTTCTTTGTCAGGATTGTAGAAACTTTTTTAATTCTATGATATATAATTATTCCGCCCTTAGGGCGGGTCCTGCCCGGACCGGGGGAACTTTTGTTGGCAAAAGTTCCACAAAAC
>CAMNNA010000102.1 GCA_946545285.1 uncultured cyanobacterium
AAAAGGACATGATTTTGCGGTCGAAGTTATGAATTATATGAGAGATTTGATTGTAAAATTTCAACAAGAAACAGGAAATAATTACACCCTTGAAGCAACGCCTGCAGAAGGTACAAGCTACCGTTTAGCAAAACTTGATAAGAAAAATCTTATTGATATTAAATGCGCCAATGATGAAGAATATTATTCCAAAGGTGCTGAGCCTTATTACTCAAATTCAACACAACTGCCTGTAAATTGTACTGATGATATTTTTGAACTTCTTGACCACCAAGACGATTTGCAGACTAAATATACGGGCGGAACCGTAGTTCATATTTTTGCAGGGGAAAGGATAAATGATATTTCCACAATGAAAAATCTTGTTAAAAAGATTTGTGAAAATTATCATTTGCCATATTTCACATTCTCTCCGACATTTTCCGTATGTCCGACACACGGTTATGTTGCAGGGGAACATCAAACATGCCCTGAGTGCGGAAGTGAATGTGAAATTTATTCAAGAATTGTCGGCTATATCAGACCTGTAAAAGGGTGGAACAAGGGTAAAAAAGCCGAATTTTCCAATCGTAAAACTTTTGATATGACAAAAGCAGGAGAGCACTGCTGTTGTTCGTAATCGGAGGAATACAAAAAACAACTCTGTTAGATTTTCCCGGGAAAATTGCAGCCATTGTTTTTACGCAAGGCTGCAACTTCCGCTGTGGATATTGTCACAATCCTGATTTGCTTGAGATAAAACAAATCTGTGATCCTGACCTTGTTTCAACCTCTTTTTCAAAAGAAAAATTACTGTCTTTTTTACAATCAAGAATCGGAAAACTTGACGGGGTTGTAATTACCGGCGGAGAACCTACGCTTCAATCAGGACTTTATGATTTTATAAAAGAAATAAAAAAAATGAACTTTGCAGTAAAACTTGATACAAACGGCACTAATCCTTCAATAATTGAGAAATTACTTAATGATAATTTACTTGATTATATTGCTATGGATATAAAATCTCCTGTAGATAAATATAGTTTAATCACTAACTCTAAAGTAAATATTGATAATATAAAAAGAAGTATCACCCTTATAATAAACAGTAATATAAATTATGAATTTCGGACTACTGTTGTAAAAAATCAACTAAGTTTTGATGATTTTAATAAAATCGGGGAATTGATACAAGGCGCAAAATGCTATTATTTGCAAAAATTTAATTCTTTAAATGTTTATAATCCTGAATTTATAAATATGGATACTTATAATGATAATGAATTTTTGTTTATTTGCGAAATATTAAAAAAATATGTAAAATTTGTGGATTTTCGTTAATTTTGAATATAAATTGACAAAATGTGACTTATGTAGTAAAATACTATTAGGGAATGCGTAGACTCAAGCCCGAAAGTAATAAAAACTTTCTCAAAAGGTCTTTTTGTTTTATATTTAACCCGTTTGCGATGGTAAAGTTGTTTGTATTTCCTTGATTTTAGTTTGATAAAGGAAAGGAATTTTTATGGAAACTTTTTTGACTTATTCGCCTATTATTGTTGTAATTTTGGTATTTTTAATTCAGCAAAGAATTGTTGTTACTCCGGAGCAATTGGAAATTAAACATCGCGAAATTTTGAATGACATAGAAAAAAGATTTACATCAATCAACAGTCACGAAGATTTAAAAGCCCAGTTTTCTGAGATAAAGGAAAAAATTGATAAAATTTATGACTGTTTAATTATATCAAAATAATTATTTAAAATTTTGTGATATAATCTTATTGTGTTCACAGGGATTGTAGAAGAAACAGGAAGGGTTTTATCCTTTTCTAAAAATAAAAACGGTGCAAATTTAGTTGTTGAAGCCGAATTGGTTTTAGCCGGAGTTAAAGTCGGTGATAGTATTTCGATAAATGGTGTTTGTCAAACTGTTGTTGATTTTAATAAGAATCGGTTTTGCGTAAATATAAGTGATGAAACTTTAGATGTTACAACGTTTAAAAACCTAAAAGTCGGACAAATTGTTAATCTTGAGCGCGCCTTAACTCTTAATTCAAGACTTGGAGGTCATATAGTATCAGGCCATGTCGATTGCTGTGCGGTATTGTCAAGGGTTGAAAAATTGAGTGATTTTTATAATTTAGAATTTGAATTACCCGATGAAAAATTAAAATATGTTGTTGAAAAAGGTTCAGTTGCAATTGACGGTATAAGTTTAACGGTTGCGTCTGTTTTTGGGAATAAAATAAAAGTAGCAATTATTCCTCATACATATAAAAACACTAATCTTCAAAGTTTAAAAATTGGTGACAGAGTTAATGTTGAAACAGATATTTTGGCAAAGTATGTTGAAAAAATCCTGATTCAGGGACATAATGAAAATGCAGATGGTAAAATAAATATTAGTTTTTTAGAACAGAATGGATTTATTTGATATGGATAATTTTGAATTTGATAGTATAGAAGAAGCGCTGAAGGATTTTGCTTTAGGAAAACCGATAATAGTTGCAGATGACGAAGATCGGGAAAATGAAGGAGATGTGATTTGTTCTGCGCAAATGGTTACACCCGAAATTATAAATTTTTTGGCAAGCGAAGTTAAAGGATTGATTTGTTTGGCGATTTCTCCTGAAATTGCTAAACGATTAGAACTTCCGCAGATGGTGTCAAAAAATACTGAAGAAATGAAAACAGCATTTACTATAAGTATTGATGCGGATGAAAAATTCGGGGTAACAACAGGAATTTCGGCTTTTGACAGAGCAAAAACAGTAGAAGTTGCAATCGCTCATGATTCTTTACCTTCGGATTTAAGAAGACCGGGGCATTTGTTTCCTTGTGTTGCAAAAGCAGGCGGGGTATTAGAAAGAATCGGACATACCGAAGCGGTTGTTGATTTGGCAAAACTATGCGGGCACAAACCTGCAGGTGTAATGTGTGAAGTTATGGCTCCTGACGGGCATATGGCAAGAAGGGATTTACTTAAAGAATTTGCTAAAAAACATAATTTAAAGTTTATTACAGTTGCTCAAATTGTAGCGTACAGATTAAAGTCAGAAAAACTTATAACAAGAGAGGCTCAAGTTACATTGCCGACTCCGTACGGTGAATTTGAACTTTATGCGTATAAAAATAAATTAAATAATTGCGAACACGTTGCGTTGGTAAAAAATGACGGATCCGACAAAATTCCTGCTGTTCGAGTTCACAGTATGTGTTTGACGGGGGATGTTTTTCACAGTTTAAGGTGTGATTGTAATTCTCAACTGCATAGTGCTTTGAAATATATAAATAATTACGGTAAAGGTGCTTTGGTTTATTTGACTGATCATGAAGGCAGAGGGATCGGATTATGCAACAAAATTAAAGCTTACCAGCTTCAAGATAAAGGGCAGGATACCATTCAGGCAAATATTTCTTTAGGGTTTAAGTCAGATTTAAGAGATTACGGCACAGGTGCTCAAATTTTGCTTGATTTAGGATTTAAGAAGTTTGATTTGATTACAAATAATCCGAAAAAAATCATCGGTTTGAAGGGTTACGGATTGCAAATAAATGATATAATTAAGTTAGCATCCGAAGTTACGCCGTATAACGAACGTTATCTGGAAACAAAAAAAGAAAAAATGCACCACTATTTGTAGAGGAATTAAATTTATGTACATTACAAAGTTTTTGCAGGAAGAAGATGTTGATAATTTCGAACCGGTATATGAAGATTTTCGATCTAAAGCGGTAAGTGAATATAATTTTGAACTTGAACCGCTGGATATTGAAGGATTTTTTGATGCTGTTGATAAAGAACTTATAAATTGTATTATAGTCTATGATTCAGGGGTATTAAAAGGATTTTTGGTTTATACAACGGCTATTTCTGAGGCAGTTGAATTAAATCTTATCCATATAATAGATCAAGAAAATTATTTGGATTATGCAAAAGAATTACTTAACAAATTTCTGGAAGAAACTGGTGATATCAGGCACAAAAAACTTGTTTGTTATCCAATGCTTGGTAACCAAAAATCTTTGATTGGAATAGTTGCGAAAATGGGATTTCAGTTTGTAGGTATTGAAGTTTTGAGATTTAAAATGATGGAATCTCCTTCTAAAAATATCTTTGAACATGCAAGGCTGGCGAAACTTCCGTCGGATTATTCTTTAATTAATTGGCATAATATGTATTTTGAGCCGGCGGTGAGTATTATATTCGAAGCATTTAAGGATAGTTCGGATGCGCTTTTCGATCCAAGATTTAAAACTAAAAACGGATGTCGTGATATTTTAAATAAAATTACACGAAATATTTATGCGGAATTTTTGCCTCAGGCTACAACATTAGTTCTATATAAAGGAGAACCGGTCGGGGTAGTTTTTATGAATATAACAGACGGGAAAATAGTCAATATTCCTTTAGTAGGTGTCAAAGCGCAGCATCAAGGAAAAGGACTTTCGACCATAATGCTGAAACACTCTATGGATGTTATTTTGGATTTGGCAAAAGCGGGTCATATTACGGAAATTAATACCACAACCGAAACGAATAATTTGCAAGCGTTAAGACTGTATAAAAATCTTGGATTTATTGAAGATTATAGCTACCCTCAATCTTATTTAAATGCTCTGTAATAATTTTTGAGTAAATCAAACTTGTTTTTCCACAAATTCCAAATCATAAC
>CAMNNA010000103.1 GCA_946545285.1 uncultured cyanobacterium
AAAAATATTCACAATTAATAGCCGATGAATTTTTTAAAAAAGTCAAACCTGCAAAGTAATTTTGTGATATAATTTGATAGTTATTGAATTTCATTTTAAAACAGTGTTTAAGTGAAGAATAGACAAGTCGATATGGTGAAATGGTAGACACGTGCGTTTCAGGTGCGCATGAAGCAATTCGTGGGGGTTCAAGTCCCCCTGTCGACAAATAAAATAGCCAATAACTATTTTTATTGGCTATTTTATTATGTAGTTATTGATTGTCTAATTATTTTAAATGTTTTATAACTCCATTTTCTAAATCTTGAATATTATAAACCGTATCCAAAACATCAAATGTTTCTTCAAGATTATGTCTTGCGCTGTTCCAACCGCAGCCATCAGTGAACCAGATAAAGGTTACACTCTCTATTGTAGCGACTTCTTGTGCAAGAGTTTTATAGCTTCTCGCGGTTTCATTAAGTTTTGAACCGCCGCTTGAATAAAAGTTTGTTTCAATTACATAAATTTGCCTATCAGTTTTAATTACAAAATCAAAGCGTTTTTCCATTTTACCCTGATTAGAAATTGCAGAAAGGTTTACATCCCATTTTTGTTCAATTTCGTGAATATACATTTCTTTGAAATAGTTTTCATTCTTTATAAATCCTGCTTTTTGTATATAACTTTCAACGAGATTTTCCATTAAATGTCCGCCACGATTCTTTCTGCCATTAGAATCAAGTCCGGTTTCAACGCCTGTTGCATAATCTACCAAATTGCTTACAATATGGTTTTCAAGAAGGTCAAATAACTTTGTTTTACGCATAAACATCTTGTATTCATCAATTGAATAATTACATTTATTGAAAGAAAAATTATATTCACCCTCTGCATCTGTAACGGAAATTTCTTTTGCTCTGACTGCTAACAGTAAAGGAATGCATTTTAATGTTTCAGGGTATTTAGTAATGACATCTTCAAATTCTTTTTCAATATTTTTAGAACCAACTAATGTGTTCAAAATATTTAATTCAACCTTGATACTGTCAACATTACTGTTTACTTTATCAAAATCTACATAGTAGCAATAGTCTGAAATACATGGTCTAAAAGTTGATAGCCATTCCTTAAAATTTCTCTTCATTAATAGTTCCTCACCAAAACTTCCGTGATTTTACCCCTGCCATCTGCATTTGCATTTATCTGACGAGAAGCAAAAACTTTTTTTATGTTGTAATTTTCGTATAATTCGTTAACTAATTTTGTATCAGAATTTGATAGCAAGAATTTTACACCCATTGTATCTAATTCATCACAAACATCTCTGAGCTTAAATTGCATATCCATATCAAAACCATCTTTAGTGTAAGAAGTAAAACTTGAAGTTTCACTCAAAGGTACATATGGTGGATCAAAATAAACAAAATCACCCTTTTTGACCTTTTTCAAAATTTCAGAAAAATCTGCGTGTTTGATTTCGGTTTTTTGTAACAGATTTGAACAATTGATTAAATTGTTTTCATCTAAAATTCTTGGGTTTTTATAATGTCCGAACGGAACATTAAATTCGCCTTTAGAGTTTACTCGGTACATTCCGTTGAAGCAGGTTCTGTTTAAGTAGATAAAACGGCTTGCCTTTTGAATATCAGACCAGTTTTCATATTCTTCAGTACGGTCAATGTTTCTGATTTCCATAAAATACTCTTTGGAAATATCGTGTTTTTGCAAGTCTGTAATTAGCTCTTCTACGTTATCTCTAACTACTTGATAAAGGTTGATTAATTCTTCATTCATATCGGAAATATATGCATTATCTGGCTGTAGTTCAAAAAATAATGCGCCACCGCCAATAAAAGGTTCAAAATATCTGTTGTAGTTTTCCGGCATGTTTTTTAGCAACTCAAACATAAGCTGACGCTTTCCGCCAACCCACTTAACTATCGGGTATGTTTCTTGTTTTTCTTGGTTGCTCGCAATAAACGGGACTACACTTCGTTCCGCCCTCTGCTCGCAATCCGCTTTTTCTAAAACTACTGCCATTCAAGTTCCTTATCTACAAATTCCTGTTCAAACCTTTTAATAGAAAGGTCTAAATATTCTTTTTCCAAGTCTATACCGATGAATTTTCGCCCTAACTTTAATGCCATTATACCAGTTGTTGAACTGCCTGTAAACGGATCAAGAATCAAATCGCCTTTGTTAGTTGAAGCAAGGATTATTCGCCTTAACAATTCTAAAGGTTTCTGTGTTGGGTGTTTACCGAAAGTCTTTTCGTAAGATTTTGGAGTATCAATTTGCCAAACAGAACGCATTTGTTTATTCGGCTTTTTAATAGCATCATCGCCCCAATCGCCATTTTTCATAACATCATAATTGAAAGTATGCTTACCTTTTGGGTCTTTTCTTGCCCAAAGCAATGTTTCATGACTTGCTGTAAAATATCTGCAACTCATATTTGGCGAAGCATTCGGCTTAAACCAGCAGATATCATTTAAGATTTTAAATCCTGATTTTTGCAAAGCAAATCCGCAAGCATAAATTGAATGATAAGTCCCTGAAATCCAAATTGTTCCGTTTGGTTTTAGTACTCTGCGGCATGCATTTATCCATTTTTGATGAAATGCAAAATCTTCATCCAAACCTTTGCTTTCATCCCATTTGCCCTTATTTACGCAAACAACTTTTCCTGCTTGGCAAGATATTCCACCATTAGACAACATATATGGTGGATCCGCAAAAATCATATCAACTGATTCCGGAGCAGCTTTCTCCAAAATCTCAATGCAATCACCTAAATATAATTGAATATCTCCTTTATCATAATACTGTTGCATGAGTTGATTATATTACAAATATATAAAACATTAACAATGATAACTATAAAATATTAACAAAAAATTAAATTTATAAGGCATGTTAAAAATATAGTTAATAATATAAATGGAGAGGTTTGCTTAGTTATTTATCATAATTGGGCGCTATATTGAGAACAAAGGGAAGTGTAAATGCCAGAATTAAACACAAATAATGAAGAAAAAAAGGTAATTTCAATATATCAAATTGATACTAGACTTAAAGATTTAAAAAATAATGAAAAAAATGCTTGGGAAAATATTCAAGAAATTGTTTGTAATTGTAAATATAACGCAGAAGAAAAACTTTTAAAAAATGATTTTTTAAGTAATTATGATAGAAAATGTTATAAATTATCAAGTTTTAGCCCAGTAGGATGGAAAAATTATGTAGAAAAATTTTTAGATAGCCCATTGGATATAGGTAATACAAAGTCATTTAGCATACTGTTGTTAATTAAACCAAAAGAACAATTTGATAATATATATGCTATTACATTTGGAAATTTATCATATTTTGTAATTCAAAATTATATTGATACGAATTTTGGTTTAGATATACTTTCCAGAATAATTGATCCAAATTCAAATATTGTAAAATCTTCAAAAGGTCAAAATGTAGTAGGTTCTACTCAAGGGCAACTAAGTATATATAGACAGTTACATTCTCTTTCTGATATAGAAGATTTTGGACGTATATTTCAAGAATTAAATGCCAGTATAAAAAAAGATGTGCTCGAACAATTTGGAATAAAAACAGAAAAAGATTTTAAAAATTGTTGTGCAAAAGCATCTTTTCAAATTAAAACATCTGTTCCTTTTGACACAATAGAAAAATACATACAAGGTTGTGAATACGCAAAAACATTACCAGCACAACCTATAAATTCTTCAAGACAATTAGATAAGAAAAAAGATAAAGATTTAATTGATAGGCTTATAAAAACTAAAGTACAAAAATTATGGCAAGAACTTCAACAACAAGAAAAAATAGATATTTGTCATAAAGATTTTGATAAATATATTAATGCTGAAAGTTACAAGTGCAAATATAAAAAACAAGAAGCTGAATTTTCATTTGGTGATACTTTATCAGATATTGTAAAACTATTTGATATAAATGAAAAAAATTTTGAAAATTTTTTGGAAAAGGGACGGATTATTAGTTATAGTGAAGATGCAAAAATAGAAACACAAGATTTTATATTCAATCATCTTTTCTTAGAACATGAAGAAGAAAATAATGGTTTAAATCAAAAATATTTTATTCTAAATGGTGAAATTTATAAGTTACAAGAACCCTTTATAGAATCTTTAAATAATAAGATAAAAAATTATAGTCATAAAAATCTGTTTATTATTGAACCATCTTTAAAACAATGGCAAAGAGATAAAACAGAAACAGAATTCAATGAATTATACGAACAAGAAAATAATACAATAGTTATACATCCATATAAGTATAAGAACATTGAATTATGCGATTTGATAAAATATGATGAAAATGAATTGTACTTGTATTTTGTAAAAGATGAATTTAAAAGTACTATTAGAGAGTTATCTTACCAAGTGTATAATACTGCTAAAATAATTGAAAATGACATTAATTCAAATTTTGAATTTTTAAAAAATTTTTATGATGCATTTAAATTAAAATATCCTGATAAAATAAATATGAACAAGGCAGTATTTATAAATCTTTTTATTACTAAAAGTATTAGATATGTATTTGCATTTAGAGTCAAAGAT
>CAMNNA010000104.1 GCA_946545285.1 uncultured cyanobacterium
AATGACTGTTCAAAAAGATTCTTCGGGTTTTGCCCAACCTGTAAATTACTGTTTTTTTTGCGTATTTTGGGCAATAAAAAAATTCGTCTTTACAAAACTTAATACATGGGTTTAAAAAGTATATACTTTGTTATATAATATATATATACATTTATACCCCGTGTTTAATAATGTACCCCGTTACCCCCTGTGCCGGTTTTAATGAGAGCAAAAAACCGCGCAGATTTCCGTTGCAAAAAATAAGGAGTTTGTAAAGATGAGCAATGAAAAAATGATAGAGATGAAGGTTCCGACAAGAGTGTGTGAAGTGAAAGATGAAAATTTATCTTCTTATATTAGAGAAATAAATTCTTATCCGCAATTAACATTTGAACAAGAACAAGAATTAGCAAAAAGGATTGAACTTGGTGATGAAAATGCAAAATCCGAATTGATAAGTGCAAATTTAAGACTTGTTGTAACTATTGCCAAAAAAAATATTCATATGAGCGCAATTCCGTTTACTGACCTGATTCAGGAAGGAAATTTAGGACTTATTACAGCTTGCGAAAAATTTGATTACAAACTTGGATATAAATTTTCAACTTACGCTTCCTGGTGGATAAAACAGTATATGTTCAAAGCAATTTCCGAGCAATCACACTGTATGAAAATACCTGTTTACATTCAAGAAACATTGTCAAAATATTCAAAAGTAAAATCTCAAATGGAAAAAGAATCAGGTAAAAGCGTTAACATTGAAGATGTTGCTAAAAAAATGAATATCCCTTCATCAAAAATTGAATCTTTTTTGGGTGCGTATACAAAAACTATTTCAATTGAAAGCGGAATAGAAAAAAAAGACGGCAAAGAGTTGAATTTTGCAGAAATTATTCCTGACAAATCATCTTCTGTTATCGAAAATATTGAACAAGAAGGATTGAAAAGTGATCTTTTAAATGTTGTTTCAAAATTGAAAGATCGAGAACAAAACGTAGTCAAAATGCGCTATGGTCTTAATGATGGCGAAAAATATACTCTTGAAGAAATCGGAAATTTGTACGGAGTCACAAAAGAATGTATTCGCCAAACAGAATTGCGCGCATTAAAAAAATTAAAAGAATCAGGCTATGAATTGTTAGCTTGTTATATAAGTTAAATTAAAAATTTCTCGTGTTTATCTTAGGTTAATTTCTCCGTAAAACTTTGCGGAGAATTTTTATTTGCCGCCAGATTTATTTTTTGCTAATCTTTTTTATATGAGTATAAGAATTTACGCATTAACGGATTCTCATCAGGAGGCACGAAATCTTTCCGTGTTATTATCATACATTTATCAATGTGAAAAAGATTCGGCAAGAGAATTTTTAGTATTAGATTGCGGGGATTTGTTTAAGGGAATTTATGATAAAGATTTATCGGTTAATGCGTATATAAAATTAAAAAAACTTTTGCCTAACGCAAATATTATAATAACTTTAGGAAATAACGATTTCGGATTTTCAAAATCGGATTTTGAGTATTTAAAATCTGCGATTAAAAAATTTAATGATAACGGAATAAAAATTGTTTGCGGAAATCTTTATGATTCAAATTATTGTTTTAAATCAGATTTGGTATCAGAAAGTGAAATAATAAAAATTAACGGCAAAAATATTTTAGTATCGGGTTTTTGTTTAAATAATTCCTGTGCAAAAAAATTCGGCTGTGAACTTATTTCACCTCAAGATGCTTATGAAAAATTAATTGAAAATCATAAAACCGAATCTTTTGATTATAAAATTATTCTAAATCATCATTGGTACAGTTTTAGTAAAGATTTAAAAATTTCCAGTCAAGAAATAAACAGCCCGATAGATTTAATAATCGGAGGACATGAGCACTCCCCGATTGAACCTGATTATGATAATAATATTTTTTATCCCCTGTCTTTTGCAAGAACAATTTATCAAATGGATTTGGTTGATAAAATCGAGAATATAAAACAGATTAATATTAATGACATAAAGATTTCTTCTGTTTTTGAAACCCCTATTAAAGAATTTGAAGATAAATCCGGTATATTCAAGAAAATATGCAACAGAGTTTTGGATTTAAAAAAATCATATTCGCAACCCTGCGAACTCGGAACATTTATTTCCGATAATATGAAAGCCATTGCCAAAACCGATATAGCTTTTCATTCAACAGGGTTCACTATGTATCCTCTTATGTTGAATAAATCAGGTATTATAACAGAATATGATTTAAAAAGAACAATTTGCGCTCCGACTCCGATTGTAAAAATGAATTTGACAATCGAACAATTAAAAAAAGTATTTGAAAATGCAACAAAAAACAGAATGTATAAAAGTAACGGAAATTCCCGATTTGTTCAATGCAGTCAGAACGTAAAAATTACCGGTAAAGGATACCCCGATAAAACTTACGAAATTATCCAAATAAATATTGACGGAGTTGATTTGTTAGATAAAAATTCAAATCCCATAGATCCTTCTTTAGAATTTTCAGTTGCGGTTGATGAGTATATTTCAAACGGCGAACAAGGATTTGAAGTTTTAAAATCTGTCAAAAAAGATTATGTAACAGATGAAAACGGAAATAAAGTTTTGATTGATAAACTTTTGAGAAAAGCCTTAATTGAAGCACAAGATAAATATTGCAACAGCTTTTATCCAAAATTTCAATTAATTGATATGTAAAAACTTAAATAATAAAACTCGCAAAATAGATTATTTAATTTATTTCGCGAGTCTATTAATTTTATAATCCTAAATTAATTTTTACAAAAGACTTAAAACTTTTGAATCATTTTGAGCCAAAGATCTTAAAAGTTCAGCCTTATCAGTATGTTCCCAAGGAACATCAATATCAGTTCTGCCCATATGTCCGTATGCGGCAAGCAATTGATAGAATTTGCCGCCGTTTTTAGCAGGTAAATTTCTTAAATCAAACTGTTTGATAATTCCTGCAGGAGTTAAGTTGAAGTTTTCTGATACAAGTTTTGATATTTCTTCATCAGAAATTTTACCTGTCCCAAAAGTATCAACAAATATAGACAAAGGTTCTGCAACACCGATTGCGTAAGAAAGTTCAATTTCACATTTTTCCGCAAGCCCTGATGCTACAATATTTTTTGCAACATAACGAGATGCATAAGCCGCTGATCTGTCAACTTTTGTCGGATCTTTTCCTGAGAATGCACCACCGCCGTGTCTTGAATATCCGCCGTAGGTGTCAACAATGATTTTTCTTCCTGTTAAACCTGAATCTCCTTGTGGTCCGCCAATTACAAATCTTCCTGAAGGATTGATTAGGATTATTGTATCAGAATCAGGTTTGATTGATTCATTTGCAAATACATAATCTATCACTAAGCGTTTCAAATCATTTTTTATGATTTCTTGTAATTTTGAGTTGTCGCTTATTCCGTTAATTTCAGGATCGTGCTGTGTTGATAACAAAATCGTATGAATTCTGTACGGTTTGCCGTCTTTATATTCTACAGTAACTTGTGATTTGCCGTCAGGTCTTAAATATTTTACTAAACCCTGTTTTCTTATTTGTGATAATCTGTACGCTAATTTATGTGCAAGGCTTATTGGCAAAGGCATAAGTTCAGGTGTTTCGTTGCAAGCAAACCCAAACATAATACCTTGGTCACCTGCACCGATATTTTCGGTTTCTGTTGTTGAAGTATCAGAGTTTTCGTTTCTTGACTCTAATGCCTTATTCACACCTTGTCCGATATCTGTTGATTGTTCATCAATACTTGTTAATACAGCGCAAGTATCAGCATCAAATCCGCCTGAACTTGACCCTGTATATCCGATATTTCTGATTGTATTTCTAACAACTTGAGGGATATCAACATAACAATCTGCTGTTATTTCTCCGCAAACCAATGCCATACCGGTTGTAACGGTCGTTTCAGCAGCAACACGTGATGTATTGTCCTTTGTTAAAAATTCGTCCAAAATTGCATCGGAAATTTGATCACATACTTTGTCCGGATGCCCTTCGGTTACTGATTCCGAGGTAAACAAAAAATTTCTGCCAGTCATTTTCTTTTCTCCTTAATTTTTATTTCTCTAACGCCGGTAAGTCTTTTAATTCCAACCCGGCACGCCATTAGACAAAAGTTTAATTCAAAGACAAGCTAAAATCAAATATTATATTAAAAGTTATTAAGTTATTTCTTCAACGCTTCAATTCTTTTTTCCAATAAATCAACATCCGCTTTTAATTGCTGATTTTTAGATTCAAGCTTAGTTATTTTATTTTCTAACTTCACAGATTGTTTAATTGCCATTGCAATTTTGTTATCCAATTCTTTTATTGCGTTTACGATTGAATAAAAAATTTCGTCTAATCTGATTTTAAGATATCCGTTTGAATCTTTACTAACTGCTGTCGGAAATATCTTTTGCAAACTCTGAGCTATTACACCTACTTGAGGGATTTTGTCCTTATCTGATTTGAAATTATAATTAAATACCGCTAATTCTTTTATTTTATCAATTCCTGATGTAAACGGAGTTCCTATATTTTTAAGTTTTCTGTCAGAAGTTAT
>CAMNNA010000105.1 GCA_946545285.1 uncultured cyanobacterium
AAATGAGAATGCTTAAAATTAATTAAAGAAGGAAAATATTGCGCAGGCATCTTTGCCTGCGTTTTTCATGTGTCAGTTTGTTTTTTTTATCGCAGATATGAAATTTATTATTGTTAAAATAACTCTTTTTTAGTATTTATTTGTCGATTTTTATTGATTAAATGATATTATTTTTGCCCAGTAAATACGCAAGTCTTGTTCTGTTTGAAATGTCGTGCTTTCTAAAATAACTGCGCAAGTGTGCTTTAACTGTGTGTGCGCTTATATGGAGCATCCTTGCAATTTCTCGGTTGCTTTTACCCTTTATTACAAGTTCAAAAATTTCTAAGTCTCTTTCTGTCATATGTAAAATCTCCTTATATATTGTTCTATGTATGATTTTACATTGTATAAATGAGGTGTACCTTAATAATATTTCCACCTATTTATTTTAAAGCTAAAAAATTTATAATATAAATATTCTTAAATCCTGTATTTATATGAGCTTCAGTTCTTTCTTGTTATTATATTAAAATTCTAAAATTTTTCAAATTATTATGTTAATTTTTGTAAATATCTGATTATTAATTCTAAAGTTTTTTTATTAATTAGCCGTATCTGTTGATATAGAAACAAAGAGGTAAATAATATGAGTTTTAGTTACAAAGATTTAAGAATGAATTCTTTAGAAAATTTATCTTCAATTGCACCAATATCTGTTTCGTCTGATGTTGAGGTTGAGGATTTGAATAAAATCATTACTATAATTGATGAATCCGGAGATGAAGTTAGCTGTACTTATGCTAAGTTCATGCAGATTTTTGATAAGGAAGGGCTTGCAGGTTTTATATTATAAAACATTGGCAAGTTCGTATGAAAAAGATTTTAAACCCGTACATTTTGTATGGGTTTTTTGTTTTATTTTATTATGATAATATTTTTGTATGAGCGAGTACAAACACTATACTGTTATGAAAAACGAAGCTGTCGATGCACTGGAATGCAAGGACGGATTAGTCTATGTTGATTGTACTTTAGGGGGCGGAGGACATAGCGAACTGATTTTAAAAAGAATTTCTCCTAATGGCAGATTAATTTCTTTTGATGTTGATCAAGATGCTATTGAGGCTTCATCAGTAAGGCTTTCAAAATACAATAATCTGACTATAGTAAAGGATTCGTACACTAATATAAAAAAGGTTTTGAAAAATCTCGGAATTGAAAAAATTACCGGCGGAGTACTGTTTGATTTAGGGGCATCATATAATCAATTAACTAAGCAAGAGCGAGGTTTTTCCTTTTCAAAAAATGCAAGACTTGATATGAGATTTAATCTTGATTCTGATTTGAGTGCTTATGAAGTTGTTAACAAATATGAAGAAGATAGACTTGTTTATATTTTTTCACAATATGGCGAAGAACGTTTTTCTAAAAGGATTGCAAAGGCAATAGTTACGCAAAGAAAATTAAAGCCTGTAGAAACTACAACTGAATTAGCTGATATAATTGTCTCTGCCGTTCCAAACTTAAAATCTAAAATACACCCTGCAACACGCGTTTTTCAGGCTATTAGAATTGAAGTAAATCAAGAGTTACAAAATGTTAAAAACACTTTAAATGATGTATTGGATTTATTGGATTTTGGTGCTATAATCAGCGTAATAAGTTTTCATTCTCTTGAAGACAGAATCGTAAAACAGCTTTTTAAATATCATTCAACACGCTGTCACTGCGATAAAACACAGATGATATGCAATTGTCCTCCACCGATTTTGGAGTTGGTAAATAAGAAGCCTATTACGGCAACAGAAGAAGAACTGAAGCAAAATCCTCCTTCAAGAAGTGCAAAATTAAGAGTTGCAAGATGTATTAGAAAATAGGGGCTTAATTTGATTACTGCAAAGAGTGTAAATAAAAAGGTTTCTTTCGGACATGATGATCGGGTTCAAAATCCGATTAAACAGCAGTATGTAACTTCATCCGGTACTCATGTTATTGAAGGTGCTTTTTACGATAAATCTCCGGTTTTGACTGTACGTGAAATGGTTACAAGGAGAATTAACAAATCTCTTTGCTTTTGTTTGATGGTAACTATTTCGATTACGTTCATAAGTTATTATATAGAGATGAATTATGAGGCAAAGTTGAATGCATTGGATGCCGAAATAGTTCGTATAAACGCTGAAAATCAAGATTTACAGGCAGAGTTGGACAAATATAAATCTTTTAATAATATTGATAATAAGATAGGAAAATTTAATTTACTCCAAAAAGCCGATAAAGTAATCGAGGTTACTGCTCTAACTTCTTCTGAGGTAGAACGTAACAAAGCCGAAAATAATTCTAAAGATTTTAAATGGGCTTTGGGATATTAAAAAAATATTAATTTGAAGGGATATTATGAGAATTGAGACGAAAAATCTTATAAAGATATATGGTGACAGGCGGGTTGTAAATGATGTTTCATTTGAAGTAAATAAAGGTGAAGTTGTGTGTCTTTTAGGCCCGAATGGTGCAGGTAAAACAACTACATTTTATATGGTAGTCGGACTTATTAAGCCAAATTCCGGAGCTATTTACTTGGAAGGTGAAGATATTTCTGCTTGGCCTATGCATAAAAGGGCAAGATCCGGTATTGGTTATTTACCTCAAGAAGCCTCTATTTTCAGAAGTCTTACAGTCGAAGATAATATAAAGCTTGTATTACAAATGAATGACAAACTTACAGAAGATGAAAAAAAACGTAAGCTTGAAGAGTTGTTATCAGAATTTGGTATGACAAGATTTAGAAATACTACGGCTGTTTCTTTGTCCGGTGGAGAAAGAAGAAGGGTTGAACTTGCGCGTGCATTGGCAGCAAGCCCTGATTTTATACTGTTAGATGAGCCGTTTACCGGTATAGACCCCATAGCTATCGGTGAAATCAAAGAAAATATAAGAAAATTATCACAGGACAAAGGTTTAGGTGTTCTTATAACTGATCACAACCCTAAAGCTACTTTATCAATTACCGACAGGGCATATATTATTTTTGACGGCAAAATAAAAATTCAAGGTAAAAGTGAAGAAGTTGCGGTAAACCCTGTTGCTAAAGAATTCTATCTCGGAAAGGATTTTTCGCTATAGTATGAAATTTCCTCAAATAACAATTTACGATAGGTATATATTTAAAAGGGTTGCGTTAGCATCTTTGGTTGCAATTTTGTTATTTACAATTGTTTGGATTGCGCCTGAAATGCTTTTAAATACTATTAAAGGAGCTTTGTCAGGAGAATACGGATTTAAAACCGCGATTTTAATATTATTTTATGATTTGCCAAAAATTTTAACCAGTGCATTACCGGGCGGATTGTTATTGGGGGTTTTATTTACCTTTGATAAATTGAGTAAAGATTCTGAAATTACGATATTCAGAGCCGTAGGGATGTCTTTTTTTCGTATAATTGCGCCGGTTGTAGTATTAAGTTTAATATTTACATATTGTTGCTATATTATTCAAGATAAGGGAACTCCTTATGCTGCTGCTAAGATGCAGGCAATACATGGAATTGTAAAATCTACTCAGTATATTTATACTCAAAAAGATGAAAAAGGTTTACCTTTGTTATCAGTAGTTGTCTCAAAATCAACTGATAAAAAGTTAGAAAATGTGATTGTGTTAGATTTTTCAAGAAATGTATATCAAGATGTTCATCAACTTTCGCACATTTATAGTGCAAAAACGGGTATGATTGAAGATGATAAGTGGGTTTTATCTGATATAACTGATTATACTATTTCAAATGAAGGAATTTACGTGAATGTTGGGCATTTAGATAAATTAAATATATTAAACGGGCATTATGCAAAAGATGCTTATACATTAATGTCTTATTCTACAATGAAAGAACGAGATATTACCAATGGAAATTTAAAAAATTATGTTCAACTTTTAAAAAAAGAGAGGTTAACCGAAGAATATAATTACAATTTAAATAAATATTTGCAAAGGTTTATTCATCCGTTTGTTTGTGTATTTTTAGCGATATTAGGATGTTTGCTTGGTTTTAGCAAACCAAGAGAACAAAGATTAATAGGTTTTACAATAGGCATAGGGTGTATTTTTATTTATTATATAACTCTGCCATGTTTTGATGTTATGGCAGGAAAAGGAGTTTTATCCCCTTATATTACATCAACACTTCCTATCTTTGCTTTTATGGCGGCTATTTACGGATTTTACAGAGCTAAGGATTTATAATATGAAATTTATAAAAAACTTTTTAGTATTATTTATTGTATTATTGGTTTCATCTCCTGTGATTGCGTCAGGCGGTGATATTTCTGTTGATAAAAATGATGGAATTTATCACATTGTTTTAAAGGGTGAAAAAATAAAAAAAAGGATAAAATTTGTATCATCGGAAGATTTGATAACAAATGCGGAAGCACATAAAAAATCAGGTGCAAGATTAACGGTAAATGCGGGTTTTTTTGATCCTAAAAACGGCGAAACTATTTCATATATTGTTACGGATAGAT
>CAMNNA010000106.1 GCA_946545285.1 uncultured cyanobacterium
TATCCCGTTCCGGCAGCGGTTGGAGTTTATTTATGCCAAAAACTTTGTTAGAATTGATTGATGTTAATCCGGAAACAGATATGCTTGAAATTAAGGTTTCCGATAACACCGTAAAAATAACCAAAGCACAAAAAGATGACAAGAATTAATTTACACTAAAAAAGCGGTAAGATTTTATTCTTGCCGCTTTTTGTTAGAATAAAAATTCGGTTATTATATTGAAAGCATAAATCCGCCTTTATCGGCATTTTTAAGTAAATCGCCTTCGATTTTGTTTCTTAGATTTTTTATGTATTTGTATACGTAATCTCTTGGAAGTTCCAATAATGACGCTAAATCTTTTGCATAAACAATTTCGTTTTTATGAGATGTAAAATAATCAAAAACCTTTTGTTCTCTGTCTGTTAATGATTTTTTCAAAACTATTTGAACTTCTTGTTTTAGTTTTTTATCTGCTGTTTTGGCGGGTTTTGAAACTGTGCGTTTTGCGGCTTTAGTCAAGGCTTTTTCCAGTTTTTTGGCTAAAGTTTGCTTTTTAGCAGCAGGTTTTTCTGATGCTTTTTTAGTTTGTTTAGTTTCTTTTTTATCTGAAATTTTAGTTTTTGAAGTTTTTGAAACTTTTTCTTTTTTCGGTGCGTCAATTTTTAAATTTTTTGCGCTAAACGGTGAAACATAAAGTTCTTTTTCTTTTTCGTATGCACGGTCCGCAATTGCAGATAATCTTTCGGCTTGTGTATTTGACCAGTTTTTTTCTTCGGAAACAAACGGCTGTCCGTGTAAAACTATATCTACAATGTCATTTGTCGGTTTGTTACCTTCAATTTTTTTCCCTAATCTGGCAGCAAATTCTTCAAGCGTAATTTTTTCTAAAGAGCTTCTCCATTGTTTAATTTCTTCTTTGCTCAAATATTCGGACATCAATTTCTCCTTACTAAACTATCCTTACGATTCTGAATCTAGCACAAAGCATGCTCCATGACTCAAATTGTAAATTTTTTTTAAATAAAATTTTTCATGCTATCATTTACCAATGATTGAAAATATTGTTAACGGCTTAATTTGCGCAAATCAAAAAAAAAGTGATTTTGTTAATTTGATGGATACATTTAATGATCCTTATCTTGTTTTAATATCTTGTATTTTAAGTTTACGAACAAACGACAAAACAACTTATCCCGCAACCTTAAGGATGCTGAAACTTGCAAAAACCCCTGAGCAGATGGTAAAAGTATCTTTAGATGATCTTGAAAAAGCGATTTATCCTGTTGGATTTTATAAAAACAAAGCAAAACAGATTATTGAATTGTCTAAGCTCCTTGTTGAAAAGTACAATTCTAAAGTTCCTGAAAGTATTGAAGAACTTTGTAAATTTAACGGTGTAGGAAGAAAAACCGCAAATCTTGTTATTGCAAGAGGTTTTAATAAGCCTGCAATTTGTGTTGATGTTCATGTTCACAGAATTTTTAATCGTTTAGGTTATATAAAAACAAAGAATCCGGAAGAAACGGAGTTTGCTCTCAGGCAAAAACTTCCCGTAAAATTCTGGATTCCTATAAATACTTTACTTGTTACACACGGTCAAAATATTTGTAAACCGATTAAACCTCTGTGTGAAATCTGTCCTATAAAAGATTATTGTGCCAAAGTCTTTTGATATTTTTCAGAGGCTTTTCCTCCTCTTTTTGCAAGCCCTTTTGTAAATTCATCTTCAACACTAAAGCCTTCTTTTGCAACTTTGTTTAACTGTTTTGTAATTATTCCCAGTGTTTCAAAAAATCTATTTACTGGAAAACCTTGACCTACTTTATTTGTTACTATTCCGTCTTTTGTTGTTAATTGTTCTATAAAGTATTTCCCTGAACTTAATACATTAATTGTAGAACCGTCTTTTGTCGGGATCATGCCTATTATCTTTTTATTATTTTCTTTTGCATATCTTTTGACATTGAAACCCTTTTTTAAATTTGCATTAAATGGATTTTTATTTTTCTTTTTAAGGTTATTTGTAAATTCTAACGCTACATTAAACCCTTCAGCAGCTTTTTCTTGAAGTTCTTTTGTTACTATGACAAGAGTTTCTAAAAATCTATTTACTGGAAACCCTTGACCTATCTTATTTACAACTTCTCCGTTTTTTGTTGTTAATTGTTCTATATAATATCTTCCTGTTGACAAAACATTAATTGTGGAACCGTCTTTTGCCGGTATTTGTCCGATTATCTTTTTGCCGTTTGTTCTTGCGTATTTGTTTAAATTAAATAATTCTACCTTTTTTATCATTTTCAACCCTTCCTATATCTAGTTGTATATATATAAGTATTTCCTTTTTTATAATGTCAAAAAAAATATAAAATGTAAAGTAATTAATTTTTAATAGCAAAAAATTTTTTTTATGCTTTTTGTAATGTTTGAAAAGGAGAAACAAATGGATAATAAAATAAGTTTTCAAGGCGCATTTTTATTGAGTAAACCTGGGGTAAGAGCCCAAAAAGAGTTATCTGCAATTTTGACTGACAGCAAAAAGATAGTTTTTGATAATTTCAAAAAAAATGGTGACATTCTTTATATTTTAACAGGTAAAGAAGATGCAAAAGTTGCAAAATATGTTCATGACAATGAATTAGATTTTACGTATATGCCGGATTTGAAACATCATTCTCAGTTATTCCCTAATCGAATTGATATCAAAAATTATATAAAAATAAGAACTAAAAAAGGGTTACAAAGGTTATTCCCTTCTGTGTTTGACGATAAGACTAAAAAATTATCTAAAAATGATAAAAGCTATATTGATGTAATATTGAAAAAATTCGGTTTTGATAAAGAAAATTATTCTGTCAGATCCAAGCATGGTGTAAAAATTGTCGTAGATAACAGACGTAACAGAACTGTTGCAAAATTTTCACCAAAATCAAGGGCGGGTTTAAATTATGTATACATAAAACCGGAAATTCCTGACAATGGCCCGTTTATGGTGTCATTAGACGGTGGCGAAATTAAAACCGAATATAAATCCGTAAAACAATTTAAAGAGCGATTCATTGATGCCGTAAAATTCAGTTTAAATAAATAACAAAAACTCCCGATATTTTATCGGGAGTCTATTTTTAAATGTCAAGATCGGTTACTGAAATGAATGACAAACATTCATCAAATAGTTCTTGCAGCGGTTTGGAGACATCTACAAGGTCAACTTTAAGTTTTTCGTTAATTTTAATTTTTTTGTCTTTCAACTTAAAATTTGAATGTTCCATAGTGTCAATCATAATCTCAGCTTGTGTGTCCATACATTAACTCCTTATTAAACTTATATATCGCGTTTTGCTTACAGGTAATATATCGGGTATATACTCAAAAAACTTTAAAATTTTATTAAAAATTATTTAAAATAAGGGGAAATGACTGTATTTACTGTATTTTTCAGGTTTACAAAACTTAAAAAAGGTTTTTTAGCTTAATATTGTTGAAAATTTGTTTTTGTGTTATTATAAATGCGTGGGACTACTAAAATAAAGGAGAAACAAAAATAGCTAACGACAATAGATCCTCAAATAAGGATAAGGTAATAATGAATGAGCGTATAAGAGCTCGAGAAGTAAGATTAATTGATGATAAAGGTGAAAATCATGGTGTAGTACCTACAACAAAAGCTTTACAAATGGCGCAAGATGCTGATTTGGATTTGGTGTTGATAAGCCCTAATCAGGCTCCGCCGGTTGCAAAAATATTAGATTACGGCAAGTATAAATACGAACAAAATAAAAAAGCAAAAGAAGCGAAGAAAAAGCAACATACAATTGAGTTAAAAGAAGTAAAAATGCGCTATAAAATTGATGTCCATGACTACGAAGTCAGATTAAAAAGCGCTAAAAAATTTATTGCGCAGGGAAATAAAGTAAAAGTTGTGATTATGCTTCGCGGAAGAGAGATGCAGCATTCAAATTTGGCATTTGATCTTGCAAACAGATTTATCGAAGATATGAAATCAGAACCCGTACAATTGGAAAAAAGACCTCAGATAGAAGGACGTAACGTTACTTGTTATCTTGCTCCTTCAGCATCTTAGTGTGGGGATAAAAACTTTTGCTTGACAATAAATCTTTAGGATGTAGCATATATGTGTACCCCAATTGGTATTGATAAACGATTGTGAGTGCAGTTGAAAGTTTAATATTATATGCCGCAATAGCTCAGTTGGTAGAGCAAGGGACTGAAAATCCCTGTGTCCTTGGTTCAATTCCGAGTTGCGGCACCACTTATAAAAAGATGTCGGAACAGACATCTTTTTTTTTGTGA
>CAMNNA010000107.1 GCA_946545285.1 uncultured cyanobacterium
TGCAATCGATTTTTTCTAATCTTGGTGATAATTGGGAATTTTGGGCTGATGAAAGTTCTGGGTCTACAGGTGCTAAATTTATGATTTTTACGAAAACAGGGTACATAGATTTGTCAAATCCATATTCCAGAAGCGGAAGCTGGGCTGTTTGCGTAGCGGATTAATAAGTATTAACACAGCGACAGAATGAAATTTTTCTGTCGCTTTTTTGTGAAAAATTTGCATTTGTGCCGATTAAAATTATAATTGTACTATGTATAGCTATGATGTTGTGATTGTTGGCGGAGGAACGGCGGGGTGTGCTTGCGCTTGGAACTGCGGAAAACTCGGCTTAAAAACTTTATTAATAGAAAAAGAAAATTATCTTGGCGGAACGATGACCGGCGCGCTTGTTGTTCCTGTTATGAAATCAGGTAATAATCAGATTAATACTGATTTTTACAACGAATTAATAAAAAAAATGAAGGCTAAGGGCGGTCAAATTACTTATCAAGACAATCCCGGTTGGTTTAACCCTATTTTATTAAAAGATGTACTATTTTTAATGCTATCTGAAGCAGGAGTTGAAATTCTTTTCAATTTTACGTTATCGCCATGTAACTTTTCGATATATACCAATAACATATATATTGAAAAAATTAAGATGTTATCAGAATATATCGACGCGAAGTATTTTGTGAAAGGAAAAATTAAAGAAATTTTATTAAACGAAATTTCTTCGCAATATTTTGTTGATGCAACAGGAGACGGGGTATTTTCTAAACTTTGCGGGGGTAAATTTTTAGATAATAACAACAGTTTTCAGCCTGTCAGTTTGCGGTTTATAATGAGTAATATTGATTTAAGCGTATTTGGTAACTGGCTATTAGGGATAGATTCAGATCGCGAAGTTACAACGGTTGAAAAAATAAACGGTGAAACTCATTTATCTACTGCTTATACGTGGGATAGGGGTAAAAAATGGGCATTAGCTCCGATTTTTGATAAGGCGGTTGAAAACGGCGATTTAAAGGATGAAGACAGAAATTATTTCCAAGTGTTTACTATTGCAGGGATGGAAGGTACTTTAGCATTTAATTGTCCAAGAATCACAACAAAAGTTAATCCTAACAGCAAATCTGATCTGGATAATGCGCGAAAACTGGGATTAGATTCAATAAAACGTTTGGCAAATTTTTGCATAAAATATTTTCCGGGGTTTGAAAAAGCTGAAATTTATAAGATTGCTGACAAAATCGGCGTTAGATCTTCAAATCAGGTGCGGGGTAAATATATTTATACAATTAATGACTTACGCAGCGGTAAAACATTTGATTCCCCTGTTCTGATTTCAGATTATCCTGTAGATGTTCATAATGCAAAAAAAGATTTATCAACTTTAGAATTGACTAAAGAATATCAGTTGCCAATAGAAAGTCTTATGGTTGAGGGGTTTGATAATTTATTTGTAATCGGCAGATGCTTAAGTGCTGATGCTATGGCGCAAGGCGCACTGCGGGTTCAATCAAGCTGTTTTTCCATGGGTGAGGGGGTTGCAAAATATATTTCAAAATCATTCTAAAGTCATTTATATTTCCTTAAAATCTGTTTTATCCCCAAAATTATGAGCAATTATTCCAAGTTCACTCACGTTTAATGAGCCTATAATAAGCTTTGCAAAATTCCCTATAATCCCTTGATTTTATTATTTTTGTGCTATTATATTCATAAGAAACAGTAGTAAAAAGTAAAGGATTAAAAATTATGCAATCTACATTAGAAAAAGGACAAGACAATTTAGTTACAATTAAGATGGTTATTCCGTCAAAAGAAGCTGATTCTGCTTATGATATGGCATCAAACAGGATTTCTCAACATATTAATATTAATGGGTTCAGAAAAGGTAAAGCTCCAAAATCCGTTGTAGAAAGACATGTCGGTGTTGACAGAATTCAGCAAGAGGCTTTGGAAGCGTTACTGCCGAAATATATTAATCAAGCTATTTATGATAATAAGTTAGATTCTATCTCTCAGCCTGTTTTAAAAGACTATAAATTCGAGTCAGGCAAAGATTTGGAAGTTACAGTTGAAATTGAAACAAGACCTGAATTAGAATTGGGTTCTTACAAGGGGTTAGATTTAAAAGTTGAAGTTCCCGCTAAAGATGAAAAAGCTTTTGATAATGCATTAAATGACTTTTTAACCCGTCATTCATCTTTAGAGTTAGTTTTAGACAGACCTTCAAACTCTACTGATACAGTTGTTTTTGATTTTGACGGAACTTGTAACGGGGAAAAAATTCAAGGCGGAAGCGCTAAAGGATATTCTCTTGATTTAGGACATTCTAATTTCATTCCGGGTTTTGCAGAACAATTAGTTGGGCACAATATTAAAGATGAATTTACTATTGATGTCACTTTCCCTGCTGATTACCATGACGAAAAATTAAAAGGTCAGAATGCTAAATTTGATATTAAAATTAATGAAATTAAAAAAAGAGTTTTGCCTGAATTGACAGATGAATTTGTTAAAAAATCAAGCCAATTTAAAACAGTAGATGAATTAAAGGCTGATATTCAAAAATATTTGGATTCACAAGATGAAAGCCAAAAGAAAATTGGTTCTGAAAATGCGGCATTCAAATCAGTTGTAGATTCTACTAAGGTTGAAATTCCGCAAAGAATGATTGATCGTGAAATTAATTTGTTAAAATCAGAATATAGTCAAAGACTTTCTTATCAAGGCATGGATTGGAATCAATTTGTCCAAGCTCAAGGTGGCGAAGATAAATTTAACAAAACATTACAAGAAGATGCAGCAGCAAGAATTAAAAATTCTTTAATTATTGATAAAATTGCTAAAGAAGAAAAGATCTCAGTTGAACAGAAAGATTTTTCTCAAAAATTGTCACAATTATCTGCAATGTACGGGATTGCGCCTGATCAGCTTGTAAAACAGTTTGGGAATAATCCTGAATTCTTGACATCTTTATCACAACAAGTTATAAATGATAAAGTAAGAGATTTTCTTGTAAACAACAACAAATTTGAATTTGTTGAAGTAAGAAAAGATAAAGTTGAAGCTTAGTAAAAAACGTGATATAGTATAATAGGAATTAAAGCGGTGCTTTCCGCGCCGCTTTTACAAATAAGAAAGGGAATTAAATAATGAGTTTTGTACCTGTAGTTATAGAACAATCAAGCCGCGGAGAAAGATCTTTTGATATTTTTTCAAGACTTTTAAGAGAAAGAATCATTTTCTTGGGAACTGAAATTGATGATATGGTTGCGAATTTGGTTGTTGCGCAATTGCTGTTATTGGATAGTGAAAATCCTGAAAAAGATATTATGTTGTATATCAATTCTCCAGGAGGGAGTGTTACTGCCGGATTTGCGATTTACGATACAATGCAACATATTAGAGCTGATGTATCAACCATTTGCTTAGGACAAGCAGCATCAATGGGCGCGTTCTTGCTATCTTCAGGAACAAAAGGTAAAAGGATGGCTTTACCTCATTCAAGAGTTTTAATTCACCAGCCTTTAGGCGGAGCGCAAGGTCAAGCTACTGATATTGAAATTCAAGCTGCGGAAATTATCAGAATTAAAAAATCATTGAACGAAATTTTAGCGTCTAATACAGGACAATCTATTAAAAAAATTGAAAAAGATACAGACAGAGACTACATCATGACTCCGCAAGAAGCTTTAGAATACGGTATGATTGATAAAGTTATCTCAAGAGACAATTTAAAATAATTTTTGGAGAAATAATTTAAAATGCCAAAACATGAAGATGATAAATTAAAATGTTCATTCTGCGGAAAGACTCAAGATCAAGTAAAAAAGCTTATTGCCGGTCCTGAAGTCTATATTTGTGATGAATGCGTTGAACTTTGTAACGAAATATTAGATGAAGAATTTTTCGAAGGCAAGGATAAAGAAGGTTCTGAGAGTTTAAAAACTGAAAAAGAAGAAAAACCTATCCCAAAACCGCACGAAATTAAAGCGTATTTGGACCAATATATTGTCGGTCAAGATGATGCAAAAAAAGTTTTATCAGTTTCTGTTTACAATCATTATAAAAGATTAAAACACAATTCTGAAAATACTAAAGACGGCGTTGAAATTCAAAAATCAAATATTTTGCTTGTCGGCCCGACCGGCTCAGGGAAAACACTTTTAGCTCAAACTTTGGCTAAAATGCTTGATGTTCCTTTTGCGGTAGCTGATGCAACAACTTTAACAGAAGCAGGTTATGTTGGTGATGATGTTGAAAATATTTTGTTAAGACTTTATCAAAATGCTAACTTTGAT
>CAMNNA010000108.1 GCA_946545285.1 uncultured cyanobacterium
ACATTTTTTTCCAATTTTTTTACGCTGAACATTAAATATGCAGTTGTTGCCATAAATATAAATCCAACAGCACACGCAATTAAAAATGCCCAAATTTGACCTAAATTAAATTGTTGTAATGCAGAATATCCGCTCCAGCCAAAACCCATCAAAAAAGCTAAAATTGACTGGATTGACAAAAAATCGAATGATGTATCAGTATCAAATTCTGTATTAAAATCCCCTCCAACTTCACTTCCCCCTCCGAAAAATGAAAATATTATGAGTTTTATTACAAAAAATGTTGTTGCAAAAAGCGCAATATAATAATAAATTTTCCAAAAATTTTCCATACTGAATGCTAAGTTTTCCATATTTTTGACCTTTCTTTATTTTTTATTACTATTATTTTTCTGTTTTACACCGTTTTGTTTTTTATTCCCGAAAGATGCGGATTGAATACGTTTTACGCTGAATACATCCGGCAGTGAATGGATGCATGAAATTACTTTCTTTAACGTTTCAATATTATCAAGCTCTAAACCTATTTCGATAACACCCACATGATTTTTTGTTTTGATATTTGCACTGACAATATTTGTGTTGTTATCCGATATTGCAGAGATAACATCTTTTAATAAACCTATTTTTTCTGCTGTTTCAATTCTTAGAGTAGTTGTATAAGTTTTATTTGTATTAATTCCTGCCCATTTTATATCCATCAATCTTTCAGGCGCAACTGTATCTAAAGTTTTGCAATCCGCTCTGTGAACAGTTACCCCTTTAGTTCTTGTAACAACGCCTACTATAGGCTCGCCCGGTATTGGTGAACAACATTTTGCAAACGAATACAACATCCCTTCTAAACCAATTATATCTTTATTAGATCCTTTTTTGGATGAATGACGAAAGGAACTTTCTACACTTTTTTGCTGAGGTTTTTGAACTTTATGAATAACCTTGCTTACTGTTGTTTCACCATAACCAATCGCGGCAAATAAATCATCTGCCGATTGGTAATTCATTTCTTTGGCTGCTTTTTCAAAATCACCATTTTTCAATATATCATCAAAAACCGATTTAGTTAATTCGTGTTCAAGATTACTTTTACCAATACTGATATGTTCGTCTCTTTGATTTTTCTTAAACCATTGTTTAATTTTTGATGAAGCCTGCTTTGTAACAACAAAAGTTAACCAATCAAGCCTCGGAGACGGAGTTTTTGAAGTTAAAACTTCTACAATATCACCGTTATTTAACTTGGTATTTAAAGGAACAATTCTTCCGTTAATCAAAGCACCTACAGTTTTATGCCCGACATCAGAGTGAATTCTGTATGCAAAATCCACAGGAGTTGCATCTTTTGGAAAATCATAAATATCCCCGTTTGGAGTAAACGCAAATACTTGATCCGAGAATAAATCAAGTTTTACACTTTTTACGTAATCTTTTGCATCTTTAACTTCCTGATCATATTCAACAAGTTTATGAAGCCACGAAAACTGTATATCTGTTGCATTATTAGCTTTTTGAGAGCCTTTTTCTTTATAGCGCCAATGTGCAGCAATCCCGTATTCTGCAGTTTTGTGCATATCCCATGTTCTTATTTGCACTTCCAAAGGTTTCGATTTCGGGCCTATAACAGATGTATGCAATGATTGGTACATATTTCCTTTTGGCATTGCAATATAATCTTTAAATCTGCCCGGAATAGGTTTAAATTGTGAGTGAATTATCCCTAAAACCTCGTAACATTCTTTTATACTGTCTACAATAACCCTAACTGCTGTTATGTCATATAAGTCGTTAAAAGTAATATTTTGACGTTTCATTTTAGCGTAAATACTGTAATAGTGTTTTGCACGACCTGTAATTTGTGCTTTTATTCCGCTTTTTTCTACGTCATGAGAAATTTTATCTATTAATACATTTACTGTTTCTTGTCTGTCTGCTTTTGTTTGCGCGACTAATTGTGCAATTTCGTAATATTTTTCAGGTTCTAAATATTTTAAAGATAAGTCTTCCAATTCCGCTTTAATTTTATAAATCCCTAAACGATTCGCTAAAGGGGCAAAAATATCTATAGTTTCCTGCGCTATTTTTTTCTGTTTTTCGGAAGGCATAAAATTCAGAGTTCGCATATTATGGAGTCTGTCGGCTAATTTCAAAAAAATTACCCGTATATCATTTGCCATAGCAATAAATAATCTGCGGAAATTCTCTGCCTGACGTTCTTCTTTAGACTTAAACTGTAATTTCCCAAGTTTTGTAACCCCTTGAACAAGATTTAATACATCATCTCCAAAAAGTTCTTTTATAGTTTCCGGTTTTGTGTCAGTATCTTCCAAAACATCATGCAAAAATGCCGCGCAAAGTGTATGAATATCAACCTCTAACCCGCCTAAAATCTTTGCAACTTCAACAGGATGTATAATATAAGGTTCTCCTGACACTCTGTATTGTCCGGAATGTGTTTTTTTCGCGAATTTGTAAGCTTTTTCAACTAAATCAATATCTTCTTTAGTGTGATTTTGGAATTCCAAAAGCTCCTTTAACTGTCTAAAAGTTTCGACATCTGACATAACCACATAATTTTATAAATTACATACATCCTTTTCAATAAAAACTAAAAAATTTCATATAAAAATATGAGAAAAGTGTATAATTTCCACTATTTAGTTTTGTAAAAATCTGACCTAAAATTTGAATTAATACTTGAAAAAAATGTTAAAATATATTACAATAGTAGTAGGAAGATCCTATTTGCCCTCATAGGTTTCCGATGAGTGTTATGCCCCATCACCACTCTTAAAACAAAAAGGTATCCGATTATTACGCTAACTGAAAAGGTGTCGACGTTATGGATACATTGTTTTCGTGGAAAACTGAATACTTAGATAAACAAAGGACTATTGAACATGCCCTTGCGCTTATGATTTTTGCATCATTGGTCCTTATTCAGAGTTTTTCTCAAAATCCGATACTTGCAAATGATATTATCGCAAGTTCTTCCGTAACAACGCCTGCATTAATTCAAAGCGCGCAATATTTAAAAGAAGAATTGAGCCCTCAGATACAAAAAGAAAAATTTGATTCCCGAATAGCAAATAAATATTCAGGATTGGCTGTAAACAACGTAGCAGACGGGATTAAATTTATAAAAATGACAAAATATTTTGCCGGAAAACCTGTCAGAATAAACGTAATTGAAGTTAATCAAAAAGTTGCAAAAGATTATGAAGTTATACCTGCAACAGCATCGTCATTAGGGTTAAACAGCAAAAATACCATAAGAACGATTGCTTCAAGAACAAATTCAATCGCAGCGATTAACGGGGGATTTTTCAAGCCGCAAACAGGTGTGCCTTTGGGAACATTAATGATAAATAAAAAAATTTATACCGGACCAATATATGACAGAGTAGCATTTGGAATTTTTGAAAATGGGTATGATGTTGGCAGAATACAGTTAAATGCAAAGATCTTTGGCAACGGAAAATCAATAAAAATTGACAATATAAATCAGCCAAGAATGTTATCATCATATGTTTTGGCATATACAAGGGATTGGGGAAGCTATTCACCACCATCGCCAAGGTACGGCGTTCAATTACAAATTGAAGGAAATAAAATAGTGAAAGCTTCCGCAAATCCTTTGCCAATACCGCAAAACGGGTATGTTATTGTAGGACCGAAATCTATTTTGAGCGGATTATTCGGTGCAAAAACAGTAAGCATAGATATTTCAACAAACCCGCAGTGGCAAAACGTTAAACACATAATAAGCGGAGGGCCGTATTTAGTAAAAAACAGCCAAGTTTATGTTGATTTAACAGAAGAAAAATTACAATCAATCGGAGGAAGAAACCCTCGTACCGCAATAGGCTATACAAAAGATAATGACTTAGTA
The DNA here is from genome assembly GCA_946545285.1 of uncultured cyanobacterium. GTDB lineage: Bacteria > Cyanobacteriota > Vampirovibrionia > Gastranaerophilales > Gastranaerophilaceae > Zag111. The sequence goes on from CAMNNA010000108.1 coordinate 3,890, forward strand.
ATTTTAACCGCAGACGGCAGGGAAGGAAGTTCAATCGGTCTGACTCTTTGGGAACTTGCCGGATTAATGAGAGATTTAGGATGTATAAATGCAATAAATTTAGACGGAGGCGGTTCGACAGTAATGTATGTCAAAGGTCAAATCGTAAATCGTCCCGCACAAATAGGAGGTATCGCGCTTTCAAATGCTTTGGTCATTTCTAAAAAAAACGGCGGATAGAATAATTTTTGTTTTCGCCCAAATAGGAAAAAATGCTTGTTTTATCGCGTAAATCATTGATTTAATACGTGCTGATATCTTTTGCTATTTTATATAGCAATTCGGATTGCTTTGGATTTAAACTTCTAATAAGCTGAATAAGTTTGTTACAATTTTGCGCCCAAGGG
>CAMNNA010000109.1 GCA_946545285.1 uncultured cyanobacterium
CCCTCCCTACTCTTATTATAAACTATCTTTTCTGTTTTTCAAGTGCTCTTATTAAAATTTGTAAAAAAATATAATTATAAATTTAGATATTTAGCAATTAATATTGTATTTTTGCCTTATTATACATAGTGTAGAATGTAATAATTTAGGAGAATTTTATGGAAATTACACCTATTAGTAGTGTAAGTAATAATTATAAAAATTTATCTTTTGAATCAAAACAAGAAAATACTAAACCTGAAAACGAACTTAAAATGTCTACCACAAGCAAAGTTGTTGTAGGTTCAGCATTAGCAGTTCTTGCAACAACAGGAATTTATATCGCTACAAGGGGGAAAATTAAAAAAAGTCTTTCCCCTCATCAATCTAAATCCTTAACTCCAGCAATGTTGGATATGAAAGTTGTAAAAAGGGGTTTAGCTGATGACGTTTACACAAGGACTTTAGATGAAGTAATAAAATTCTTTAAATCTATGAATCCATCCGGATATGTAAAAATTCGAACCACAAAAGATGGGAAAACATATGTAAAATTGTTAAACAATAATACGAAAGAAAATCCTCTTGGTTATTGCCAGCACATGTATGTATTTGATAAAAACGGTAAATTCGATCATAGAATTCGAACTGGTATAGCGTTGGATGCCCCTGTACGATACTCAGCAATATATGGTGCTGATGGGGCATTATTAAGAACATGCGAAGTAAGCGGTGATTATAGATATTTAAAGAAATTATTTCCGGATGGTAAATATTATGAAAGAGATTTTGTTGATGGAGAAAATTATGCTTGGGAATTAGTTAAGGAGTAGGCAAGTCATTATTTTTTGTAGAAAAAATTTGAAATTTCGCACAATTAAAAATTTTATAAACAAATCAATAATTTAGCGAAAACATATATATAATTACAGATTTTTATTTTTCAAAAATCTGATACAAAATAACCGAAACAGATGTTGCAAGGTTTAAAGACTCAACATTTTTATTCATTTCGATTTTTACAGAATCGGTTGCAAAATTTTTTAAATCTTCACTCAACCCATCTGCCTCAGATCCAAACATCAACAATATCGGATAATCAGGCTTAAATTGTTTTAAATAATTATTCGATAACGGCAATGTGGAAATTCTGCTGAAATTGCCAAAAAGATCCTGTAATTCTTGAAAATCAACAATATGAATAACAGGGATTTTCCATAAATTCCCAACTGATGCTCTGACAGATTTTGGATTATACAAATCTACGCTATCTCCGTATAAAACAATACCGTCAGATCCAAACGCACAGGAAGATCGAATAATTGTGCCTAAATTCCCGCAATCTTTTATATTTTCCAATAAAACCACTTTTTTCATATTTTTAAAAAGTTTTTTATCATATTTTTTCTGAATTCCGACAGCAACAATACTTGGAGCATTCTCTGTTGTTGAAAGTTTTTTTAAAACTGCAGAATTTGTTTCTATTACTAAACCTTTATCAAAATCATATTCATTTAATTTATTTTTTTTCACAAAAATTTTTTCTAACTCAATCCCAAAATCAAGCGCTTCTTTTACTGCTTTATATCCTTCAAGCAGAAATTTTCCGGATTCTTTACGATATTTTTTTTGTTGAAGTTTAGAATATTCTTTTACTATTTCATTATTTAAACTTGTTATTTCCACTATTTGACCTCAAAAAATTTTAACTGTTGTTTTTCATCTTCATTCAACAAATCATAATCAATTAGTTTATCTTCATAATTCATATTTACAAATGAGCAGATTTTACCGTCTTTCATATAACAGGAATTCTCAAGCCGAACTCCGAATTCACCCTGTTTATATAACCCCGGCTCAATTGTAAAACACATATTATCTTCTATTTTTACCTTTGCAAGGTCTGAATTACTAAGGCTTGGCGGGTATTCGTGAACATTTATTCCAATCCCGTGCCCAAGGCCGTGATTAAATACAAAACCATCAGGCGCATTTTCATTCAAAAATTTTCGAACTTCCTGATCAATTTCATAACCCGTTTTATAATCAGAGTTAAAACCCTTTAAAAAAGCTTTTAAAACTAATGTATAAACTTTTTTATGAACTTCACAAGCAGATCCCTTTACAAAAACCCTTGTAATATCAGTTGCTAATCCGCCTTCAAAATAAGCACCGCAATCGATCAATACCAAACTGCCTTCAGTAATTATTTCATCTTTTGAAGATTTGGAATAATGCGCAAGCGCAGAATTTTTATCTTTAGCGATTATCGGTTTAAAACTTAAACCCAACGCTCCGTTATTTTGAAATTCTTCAATTAGTTTTTGCTCAACATCATATTCACTTATATTTTCATTGTTATTTATATAATCACGAACAGCACTAAGCGATTTATCAGTTTTTAAAAATGCCTTTTTTAAATTGTCTAATTCTTCGCTTGTTTTAACACTTCTTATTTTAGGAATCGGATTTTCATAAATATAGCACTTGTCCTTTATAAGATTATAATCAAAATCATTTGTACTGTCCGGATCTACAAGTATTTTTAAATCACTTTCTTTAAGAAAATGTTCGAGTTCAGAAAATTTATCAATATTAAAAAGTTTAGCTTCATTTTTAAAAATCAAAGCCTTAGCCTTTATTTTTGCACTATAAGGAATAGAATAATTTCTTAAATTAAATAAATAAGAAATATCATCCAAATTAGTAAGTAAAATAACTTCATCTTCACCTAAATTAACAGATTGTGCAACTTTTTTCCCTTTTTGAGAAACGGATAAACCTGTAAAATTCTCATCCAAATGAATGATTTCATCACTATCATCAAGCGCATGTTCATGTGAATGATATTCTAAAGGATCATTATCTATTAAAGTTAATTTATAATATTTGCTAAATTCATTCACACGATTAACGGAATGTTTTTTAGAAAACAATGCTAAATCAGAACCCTCCGGAAGAACTTTTAACAACTCACCTAAAAAAGTTTGTCCGGATTGAAGCTTTACAACTTTAACCTTGGAATGATCGACTTCTAAATCAGCCTGAATATGATACCTTCCATCAACGAAAAGATAAATCATATCGGGCTTCACAAGCCCCCAACCTGTTGAACCGGAAAAATTTGTAACTTTATACAATGAATTTTCTTCCAAAGTATTATATTCTACTAAAAATTCATTTGTAGTATTTAAAAGTAAATTTTGAATATTATTTTCGCGTAAGAATTCGTAAATATCAATCATTATAAGTCCGATTATTGAATATCCGTAACTTTAATTAAATGCCACCCAAATTGAGTTTGAACAGGGCTTGAAACTTTGTCTTTTTCAAGAGAAAAAGCGGCATCTTCAAAAGGTTTAACCATCATACCTTTTCCAAAAAAGCCCAAATCCCCGCCAACAGCACCTGAGGGGCAAAGAGAATATTTAGCTGCCGCATCTTCAAAATTTTCTTCACCGGAAGATATTTTTGATAAAAGATTATTTGCTTCATCTTCAGTTTTAACCAAAATGTGGCTTGCTCTAATTTCTGTAGTCATAATTACTCCTTTTTTTAATAATTTTATATAACTATAATATGAAAAGACTTGTCTTGCAAGATACAAAACAAGCCGGAAGTTATAAAACATGAAAAATTATTGCTTAGTTAGTTGTAAGTCCAAAACATTTTAAACCAAACCGCAAAAAGAAAAAATCTTGTCGCAACCCCGAAAAAGTGCCTGGATGCTCTGAACTTACATTTATATAATAAACGGTCATGGAGGTATTTTACATTATTCTAAAGAATGGATTTATATAATACTTTGTGAGTATTTTTTTGGTAATACTAAAGAGTTAGAAGAAAGATAAATAAAAAGATAAAGAATAAAATAAAAGTTCTTGATTTTAAAAAATTATTGTGATAAATTATGGAGGTAAGCGAAGAAGCATATATGCGGACGTAGCTCAGTTGGTAGAGCGTCTGCCTTCCAAGCAGGCTGTCGCGAGTTCGAGCCTCGTCGTCCGCTAATTAGAGAGGATAGGGTTTTTCCTATCCTCTCTAATTGTGTGAAGATAGTGGCGAGAACCGCATTTACGAGTTCGGCGACCTGCGAGCAGAGGGCGAAGCAGATTTTGCTTGTGGCTGAAAGCCACTAAAAGCAAAATGCGTAGTCCCGTTTATTGCGAGCAGGTCAAGACAAGCCTCGTCGTCCGCTAATAAAGAGAAGTCCTAAAAAGGGCTTCTTTTTATTAGCCGAAGATAGAG
>CAMNNA010000110.1 GCA_946545285.1 uncultured cyanobacterium
TCCCCGCCCTCAAGGGGTGGGGATTTTAACCCCCTTTACTTAAATCTGTAAAGAATCATTCACCGTGCACTTTTGCCGTCATCCTGAACCTTTAGGTGAAGGATCTCAAAAAATAATGAGATTCTTCGGACTTTGTCCTCAGAATGACGATGTAACGAACCTCTCACCACTCACCACTCACCATTCACTATTAATAATAAAAGCTAAAAAATTTTTGATATATAATATTAGTATGATACTTATAACAGGCGGTGCAGGATATATCGGAAGTCACTGTGTTTACGAATTGCTAAAGCATAACAATGATGTTATCGTTTTTGACAATCTTTCTACAGGACATAAAGAAATTATTGATGAATTAAAGAAATATCGCGATTTTAAATTCGTTTTAGGCGATTTGAAAAATAAAAATGATATTGACGAATTATTTAAAAATTACGATATTGATTCGGTAATTCATTTTGCAGGATTATCTATTGTATCAGAATCCGTAAAAAACCCTAAAATTTACTACGAAAACAATGTATTAGGATCGTTGAATCTGTTTAATTCCATGATTGAAAATAACGTTAAAAAAATTGTATTTTCTTCAACTTGCGCAATATACGGAGATCCTGATTATTTGCCTATAGATGAAAATCATCAAAAAAAACCGATTAATCCCTATGGAAAAACAAAATTAACAGTTGAAAATATTTTAGATGATTACGATTATTCATACGGTTTAAAATCTGTAAGATTAAGATACTTTAATGCCTGCGGTGCAAGCACTGAAATCAATATAGGCGAATGGCACAATAATGAAACTCATTTAATTCCGAATATTCTAAAATCCGCACTAACTAACAAAAATACATTAAATATATTCGGAACTGATTATCCGACAAAAGACGGTACTTGTATCAGAGATTACGTAAACATTGAAGATTTAATCAATGCACATATAAAAGCATTAGATTATTTGGGCAAATATAACAGTACAAATGTTTTTAACATAGGGACAGGACTCGGAAATTCCGTTAAAGAAATAATTAGTGAGTGTGAAAAAATTCACGCACAAAAAATTAAATATAATATTTCGCCTAAAAGAGATGGGGATCCGGCTGTTTTAACAGCAAATAACAATAAGGCAAAAGATATTCTAAAATGGGTACCCGATAAAATGATTAAGGACACTATACTTTCTGCTTACAATTGGGAAAAATATCTGCTTTTAAGAAGTATTAAAGAATGTAACAAAACTTAGTTTTTGTGAAATAACCTGATATAAAAATATTTATATAATTTAAGAGGTGAGAAAAAATGGCAGATGAAATATTAACAGTTGAGGAATTAAGAAAAGCCCAAGCTGCAGCGCAAGCCCAAGGTACATCCATAACAAATTACAATCATTGGGAACAAATTTTAACGGATTTGGAAACAGCAGGAATTCAATCAACCGGAAATTACGACGGAGACGTAAAACTTCATTCTCAAATGATGGAAACAATCCAAAAACTTCTTGAAACCGCGCAAGATGCGCAAATGCAGCAAAAGAATTCTCCAATAAATAATGAAACCGTTAAAGTTGATAAAATATCATCCAACGAGCGTGAACAAGAATTAAAAGCCAATGTTGCAAACGCCACAAGTTCAACTATTATGGCTGATTATATGAAATATTATCACTTGCTTGATTAGATTTGAACACGTATCAAACTGTTTACGCTTATTATTGAATCATCACGATTAAAGATATCAATAACTTTTCTCATATCTTTTTCTTTTGCAAGTTCTGTAATAACAGTAATATCCGCGCAATTTTTACTCCCGAATTCTTTTTGAACAATACTTGCCAAGCTGATATTATTTTCTTCACAAGCCTTACCGATTCTGCCGATAACCCCGATTTTGTTATTAGCGGTAATTGAAAGATAATATTTATTTTCAGTTTCTGTAATATCAAGCATTTGTGCAGATTCAGAGTGGTTACATCTCATCATTGGAAGCATATAATCTGTTTTGCCAAATTCTGACGCTATAGATAAAATATCACCTACAACAGAACTTGCAGTCGGGAATTCTCCGGCTCCGGGACCTGATAATGTTACGTCTCCGACCGGATGACCTGATAGTGTAACCGCATTTGTAACATAATCAATATGCGCTAAAGTTTTTGATTTCGGTACAAGCATAGGATGAACTCTTACATCAGCTTTTCCGTTATCATCAATTTGTGCAAATGCTATAAGTTTGATTTTATAGCCCATTTCATTTGCAGCTTTCATATCTTCAGGTCGAATATTTGTTATACCTTCTCTATAGACATTTTCAAATTTAATTCTTTTTTTAAACGCGATAGTTGCAAGAGTAGTAATTTTATATGCAGCATCAAAACCCTCAACATCACCTGTAGGGTCAGTTTCAGCATAACCGAGTTTTTGCGCCTCATCCAAAACATCCTGATAACTTGCCCCTTGAACATCCATTTTTGTTAATATATAATTTGTTGTTCCGTTTAAAATTGCTTTAATTTTATTGATTTTATTACCGGCAAGGATTGTTTTAATCGGCATAATCAAAGGAATACCGCCGGCAATCGCAGCTTCATAAAGAATTACTTTGTTGTATTCGCTTGCAATATTAAAAAGATCTTCTCCTTTTTTGGCTAAAAGTTCTTTATTAGCAGTAACAATGTGTTTCCCCTTTTTAATCGCGTTTACGATTAAATCATAAGCAGGGTCAATTCCTCCTATTAATTCCGCAACTATATCAATTTCGGGATCGTTAACCACTTCATACGGGTTATCAGTTAAAATTGATTCATCCAAACCCTCAATGTTTCTTTTTTTATTAATATTTTTGACTGCAATTTTTGTCACTTCAATGTCAGGAAACGCTTTCAACGTTTTAAAAACACCGCTTCCGACAGTACCTAAACCTATTAATCCGATTTTAATTTTTCTTTCCATATTTCGACTATAACATAAATTTAATTTTTTTTAAAGTTTAGGGTTTTACAGTATAAAAATAGATTTTATCGGGATTTTTCGGATCTTTGAAATAATAAACCTTTTTCTTTTTTTTTAATTTTATCTTTTGTTTTTTAGGCTTAGGTTTCGGGGTAAAAGTAGTATTATGAGGTTGAGAAATAATATTTTTTTTCTGTGGTTGAATTTTTTCAGAAGAATAGTTTTCATATTCATCTAATTCATCTACATATTTAAAAATAGCATCTACTCTTCTTTGAGATTGAGTGCGCATAATATGAATCGCATTCAAATAAGGACGCTGAAGCATTTCCATAGGGACCATAAGAAGGTCAAATAAAATACACACACAAAATATTAGCCACAAAGTGCATATTAACGGATTCATATTTATACTATAGCATAAAATATTTAACTAAGCTTGCTTAATAAAAATATTTATTATAAAATTTTAAAAGTAAAGGAGAGCGAAATGGATAAAGAATTATATAACAGAATTATGGGTTATGTACCGACAGTTATTGAAGCATCTTCAAGAGGAGAAAGATCTTTTGATATATTTTCAAGACTGTTAAGAGAAAGAATTATATTTTTAGGCTCTCCGATAGATGATGATGTTGCAAATTCAATAGTAGCACAGCTTTTGTTGTTAGACAGCGAAAATCCTGAAAAAGATATTATGCTATACATAAACAGCCCCGGAGGTGTGATTACATCAGGCATGGCGATCTATGACACAATGCAATTAATTAAAGCTGATGTATCAACAATATGCCTTGGAGAAGCAGCGTCAATGGGCGCATTTTTACTTTGCTCAGGAGCAAAAGGAAAAAGAATGGCACTGCCATCTGCAAGAATAATGATTCACCAGCCGTTAGGCGGAGCAAAAGGGCAAGCAACAGACATAGAATTGGAAGCAAAAGAAATTAAACGGATGAAAGATATGTTAATAGGAATTATGGCGGAAAATTCGGGTCAACCTTTTGAAAAAGTTCAGCAAGATTGTGAACGCGACCACTATCTGTCCGCTTTAGAAGCAAAAGAATACGGGCTTATTGATAAAGTAGTCGAACGCGGATAAAGTTAGAGGTACATGTTCTGTCTTCCCAATAAAATCCATATATTAGAATCTTTAATTTTTGTATAATCTGTTTTTACAATCCTGTTTTTTGATCTAATTTGAAATAATCTATCATTTCAAATACGGATGTGATTTGGTTGTAAAATTCGT
>CAMNNA010000111.1 GCA_946545285.1 uncultured cyanobacterium
TTCGTGCCCTGCTTGCCCCGCTGACCGCGGGTCAACCCGGCACTCCACATCGGCTTACGCATTTCACTACTCACCACTCACCATTCACTACTCACTTTATTACCATCACAATTATTAAAAAATAATAAATTTATCTTGTTTTCGGGATTTGATAATTTATAATCATAGTATATGATATTTAAAAGGGAGATATGTTATGGCAGAAAATAGTTCTAATCCATTCAAAAATGAAGATGTTGTCAGTGAAGAAAATCATGATGCAGAAGTTGAAGAATCTGATGTTCAACCAGAAGATCAAGCAGAAAATGATTTGCAAAAAAAATATGATGAATTAAATAATCAATACATAAGATTGGCTGCCGATTTTGATAATTACAGAAAACGACAGGCTCAAGAGCGCGAAAACTTGCTAAATTACGGTACGGAAAACGCTTTGACAAAGTTGATTGAAGTTTTGGATAATTTTGAACGGGGTCAAAAATCTTTAGAAAATGTTGAAGATTGTGAAAAAGTAAAAGAAAGTTTTAATTTGGTATATAAGCAAACCTTTGAAATTCTTTCTAAATTAGGTTTGGAAGAAATTAAAGCAATCGGCGAAGAATTTGATCCGAATTTTCATGAGGCGGTTATGCAAACTCCGACTGATGAATTTCCTCAACACACTGTTATGCAGGAATTAAGAAAAGGTTACAAGTTTGGTGACAAAGTATTAAGACCCAGTATGGTAAATGTTGCAGCCTCAAATTAGTTGTAGTATAAATAGTTTTAAGGGACAAAAATGGCAGATTATTATGAGATATTAGGGGTGTCGAAAGATGCCTCAAAAGACGAAATAAAATCGGCTTTTAGAAAAAAAGCCAGAGAACTTCACCCCGATGTTAATAAAGCGCCGGATGCTGAAGAAAGATTTAAAGAATTGGGAAAAGCATATGAAACCCTTTCTGATGACGGCAAGCGTCAAACTTATGACAGATACGGTGAAGAAGGATTAAAAAATGCAGGTTTTGACACTTCAGGTCCTTTTGCCGGCGGATTTGGAAATTTAAACGATATATTTGAATCGTTCTTTGGCGGCGGTTTCGGGTTCGGATTCGGAGGAAGGCCTGATCCGAATGCTCCTCAAAGAGGGGATGATTTAAGATACGATATTAAAATAACTTTTGAAGAAGCTGTTTTTGGTGCGTCTAAAGAAATCAAATTTGATCACACTCAAACTTGTCCTGATTGCAAAGGATCAGGTGCGCAAAGCGGTACGTCAAAAAAAACTTGTCCTGATTGCCACGGTTCAGGTCAGGTCCAAAGAGTAACAAGGACTCCTTTAGGCAGTTTTGCTCAAATTACAACTTGCCCTAAATGTAACGGAACCGGTCAAATTGTCGAAAATCCTTGCAAAACTTGCCATGGGACAGGACAAGTTCAAAAAGAAAGTAAAATTGAAGTAAAAATCCCTGCAGGGGTTGACAATCTTTCCAAAATGAGAATTTCCGGTGCCGGTGATTGCGGAATAAACGGCGGACCAAACGGTGATTTATTTGTGGTTGTTCATGTCAGTTCATCGCCTTATTTCAAGCGTGACGGTATAAATGTATTTACTGAACTTGAAATTTCTCCTGCTCAGGCTGTATTAGGGGATAATGTAAAAATTAAAACTCTAAACGGAGAACAAGAAATTGAAATCCCGAATGGTACGCAATATGGAGATATAGTAAAAATTAAAGGAGGCGGAATTCCTGTTATTTCCCGCCCTAGTCAAAAAGGTGATCATATTGTTGTTCTAAAAATTAAAACTCCTGTTCATATCAGTGACGGAGAAAAATTACTTTATAAAAAGCTTTATGAACTTCAAACAGGGAAACAATCCCAAGATAAGACAATAATGTCAAAGGTTAAGGGAGTATTTAAATAGGTTATGATAAAAAAAATATTGCTTACGTTGTTTTTGATGGTTGGTATGAGTAGTGCAGGGTTTTGCGCTCAGGTTCCTAAAAATGTGCAAAATTTTGTTAATGAAACATTTCCAAACACGGATTTTCGATTTGACGGAGCAATAATCTTGCCTGATAAAACAATGTATTTACCTGTTTTTCCTTCAAAACCCGATGTTGTTGAAAATTTAGCGATAAAAAGTACTTATCCTCTAAAAACTACTCTTAAACAAAAACCTGACATGTTAATCTTAAATAACGGATATGTTTTGCTAAAAGTCTTAAATATTAACGGCAAAAAAACAGTCATAAATCCGTCTGATGTTCCGAATGAACTTCAATCAGGTCTTTTACCGCAGGATATTTTATTACCTAAAGGTCTTGTAATTCCGGAATCTTTAAAAGGGATTATCGGAGATATTGATGTTACAATTGCGCAAGATACCGGACTAAGAATAAATAATACAAAAAAAGTAAAAAAAACTAATCCTATTGAACAGTTATACGGAAAGACTTTCTATATTTCCACAGGTGCAAACAGAAATATTCAAGTTATAAATTCAGATAACAGAACAGCAGATCACGCGCTTGCTCAGAATTTTGTCATTAATGATATGAAATCTTATGACGGTAAATTTCTTTTAGTAACATATTTTGATTCTCATATTATGAATATTATTTCACTTATGGATGAAAAAATAATTAAGCAGGTGAATTTTGATAATATTCCTGAACAAATAATTGTAGATTCAAAAAACAAAACTGCATATATATCATCGGGCGGTTCTACAAGTATATATGTATTCAGTCTTGAAACAATGACCCTGAAACGTCAGCTAAAAATCAACGGGATGTGCGAAAAACTTACCCTAAGCAAAGATGGTGATAAGATTTTTTATGTAGATCGAAATACAAATACAATTTGGGCGCTTGAACTTGATAATAATTATAAACTAAAAGAAATCGGCGGATTTCCGAATATATCCGAAATTGCTTACTCTAACGGAAAAATATACGTAATAAGCCGAACAAAAAATCGCCTTGCAGTTGTTGATTATCAAACTTTAAATCTTGAAACAGAACTTGAAGTGAGTGAAAAACCTGTAAATTTGTATGTTTCAGGTGATGATTTATATATTCTTTGCGCAAAAGATAATATTGTGGAAATATTGAATACGAAAGATAATGTTATCACTGATAAATTATTTTTAGATACCGATTCTTTTGCAACAAATATAACTCAAATCGGTACAACACCGCTGATAATGATTACAAATGCCCGCCAAGGATTGTATTCTGTTATAGATACGGAATCAAAAGATATTATAAAAACCAGTCCTCTTGATGTTCCTGTAAGGACAATAGTTGTAATTGATACTGTGAAAACTATTAAATAGCGACAAGGGGTAAAGGGGTAAAGGGGTAAGTAAGGGTTTAATATGGCGGAAAGTTACAGAAAAAAGTTTTATGATATTTATTCAAAAATTAACAATGATTTGCTGATTCTTGATGAAACAAGAAAACAAATTATTAGAAATTATTTAAAAGAGAATAAAACACAAATTGTAATGATTGCAATAATTTTTATTTTAGAATCTGTAAATTTGTTCTTATTGGCGACAAAAAATTTGGACTATAATATTTTTATGGCTTTTCTTATTTTTCCTTTGTTTGTGTTAAGAATATTACTTGATGATTTGTTCCCGAAATATGACAACATTAAATCAAAATATAAACAAGAGATTAAACCTTTAGTGCTTAAAAATCTTATAAAAGCATTCGGGGATATGGAATATGTAAGGCAAGTATATCCTATAAATACATCTATATACAAATCAGGATTAATATTGGATGATGAATTATTTATAATTGATGATCAATTTAAAGGATCTTACAAAAATATAAATTACGAAATCATCGAAAGAAAAAATCTTTATTATTACACGAACGAAGTTTTTATTTGTATTGAGGCAAATAAAAAAGTTAACGAAAAGACAATTATTGAGTCTAACAGCGATGTAAATTCTGGTAATAAACATTTTGTCAGAAATTTAATTATGGGGATGTTTTATACTTTTGTAGTATTTTGGGTAGTTTTTATAATAAAACATATTCTTGTTATTCCATTTGCAATTTTTGTTCTCTGGTTTGGAATTAAATATATTAGTTCTGCGATATCTAATCGAAAACAAATGAGCAAAATAAATACGGAAGATTTAGGATTTGACAAAAGATTTTGTGTTTATTCAAAAGACCAAATAGAGG
>CAMNNA010000112.1 GCA_946545285.1 uncultured cyanobacterium
TGACCGCGGGTCAACCCGGCACTCCACATCGGCTTACGCATTTCACTACTCACCATTCACTTCAAAGATAAGTTTGATAAGTGCGTTACAGTTTTTATTTTTGCTTTGTTGCACCCAAGGGTCTTAAACTTTGTAAAGAACCACTCACCACTCACCATTCACTACTCACTGTCATGAAGTTTGATAAGTGCGTTACAGGGGTTTTAAGACCCTTGTAGCGCATTTTTTTACTGTCATCCTGAACGAATGTGAAGGATCTCAAAAAATAAAGAGATTCTTCGGACTTCGTCCTCAGAATGACGATGTAACGAACTACTCACCACTCACTACTCACTACTCACTTCGTATTAGAACTTATCCTACTTATCAAACCTATCCTACTTATCCTACTTGATAAACAAATTATTTAATCATATTCAAAAATGGCGGAATAAAAAGGATTATTCCTATTATTATTGCGGTTATGGTTATCAGCATTACGGCGCCGGCTGCTATGTCTTTTGCCATTCCGACCATTTTGGAATATTTATTGTGAAATGTCGCATCCAGTGTAAATTCTATTGACGCATTAAACATTTCCGCTGCCATTACTGATGTTATTGTTAATAACAATATCGCGTATTTTGTCATGTTAAAATTAAAATAATATGCCGCAAATAATACTATCAGCGCAGCTATCATGTGAATTCTTAAATTTCTTTCACTTTTTAGTGACAATCTGAATCCGTTTGATGCGTTTTTGAAGGTATTTTTTATACTTTGTTTTTTATATTTTGTCATATTCTATTCCGATATTTTTCAGGGATTTTTTTTGGCAATTCACCACAAAATCAAAATCTTTTTCTGTTTGGTGATCAAATCCTAACAAATGCATTATTCCATGTGAAATAAAAAAATAAAGTTCGTTTTCAAAACTTATTTGTTTTTCTTTTGATTGAGAATCTATTTTATCAAGTGCAATTATTATTTCACCAAGATTAATTTCTCCGTCTAAAACAAACCTTTCGCTAATATCAGAATCCGCAAATACTGCAAATGTTATTATATCTGCACTGTAATCTTTGTTTCTGTATTGTTTATTTATTTGGTGTGTTTTTTCTCCGTCACAAAACAAAATATCAAAAGCCAGCGTTTTGTATTCGTATTCTTTCAGGCAAAATTCTTGTTTTATTTCCGGCAGGTTTAACAAATAATCAAATATTTTTATTGTGTTTTGTTTTATTTTATCTATATCAAGACTAAAATTATTGTTTATATTTTCGAAATCAAGATTAAATTTTATCATCATTGTTAAAACTTTCTTCACCGATAATTTTTGGTTTTGAAGCTTCCAGTTCTTTTACTTTTTTTTCAAAATCTTCATCCAAAGCAGTTGAAGAAATTCCTATTTTTTTATTAAGTTCTTCTTTAATATTTTCCTGATATTTAATTCTGTCATGCTGCATACCTCTAAGAATTCTGCTAAATGTTGAAGCAATTACTTTCAAATCATTCAAGGTAAGCGGACTGTCTTCTAATTGTCCGTCATTTAGTCTTTCTGTAATTATTTTATCTATAATTTGTTCTATTTCTTCAAAACTTGCACCTTTCATTGCTCTAACAGCAGATTCTACAGCGTCTGCAATCATTAGTATAGCTGTTTCTTTTCTGTTTGGTTTTGGGCCGGTATAGCGGAATTGATCTTCTTTTACATTTTCTTCACCTTCTTCTTTTACTGCCTGATTGTAAAAATATTTTGCAATTCCATCGCCGTGATGTTGAAGAATAAAATCATTTATAATATTTGGCAACCCGTATTCTTTTGCCAATTCAACTCCGTCTTTAGGGTGAGCGGTAATAACCATTTTACTAAGTCTTGGGTTAAGGCTGTTGTGCGGATTTTCAATCCCGAAATATGATTGATTTTCAACAAAGAACAACGGTCTTTTTAATTTACCAATATCATGATAAAAAGCACCAACTCTGGCTAATATAGGATCAGCACCAATTGATTCTGCTGCTGCTTCACACAGGGTTGAAACCATCAAACTGTGGTGATATGTTCCCGGAGCTTCTATTTGTAATCTTTTTAATAACGGCTGATTGTGATCCCCTAATTCTGCTAACCCGTATGGCGTAACTATTTGGAAAGTGCTTTCAAACAAAGGAGAAACACCAAGTGCAACTATTGAACTTATTATACAATTGCCAAAAATAAATATGCAATCTCTAATTATTAAATAATTATTCACATCAATCAGACATTTGTCGATAAAATATAAACTCATCATTATTAAAATACCGGCAACACCTAAGTCAAACCCGACTTTTATCATGTCAAATCTTCTGGTATATCTGATTTTTGAAATCATTATCATTCCGATAAGAGATAGTACTACAAAAACAACGACAAATTGTGCACTATATTGAATCCCGATAGTTAAGGCTGTTATTACCAAAATTGACAGTAAAAATGCCACTCTCGGACTTAAAAATATTGACCCGATTATAATCAATGCCGGAATCGGTAAAACGTATGGCGAAAATCCCGTTGGTAAAACGACAGCAATTATTGAAGAAACAATAGCAAGCATTCCTGCTAAAGATAGGTATTTAGTTTCTGTAAATTTTTTCTCAAAAAATTTCAGATATGATAAAAATATAATTGTTACAAGCAAGACCAGAATGTATATTGACAAAACACCCTGCCAATTTAATTCATAAACATTGTAACCGGCTTGACGCAGTGCATCACGTTTTAATCTTGTAACCGGCTCACCTTCAAAAACTATTTTATCTCCTTTTTCAAAGGTTACCTTATATGGTTTAACAGAACCTTGAGCATTTACTTTTGCAAGTTCTGTTGCTTCCTCATCAACAACAAGATTAGGAACAATAACCTGTTCTAACAGGGCTGAAATTACTGCAACCTGTCGTTTTGAAACATTATTTACCAAATTGTCTTGAATTAGTTTTTTTACATTATCTTTTTCGTAATCCTTTTCAGTAATACCTTCTTGCAAAACATTAACCAATGACAAAGAGGCTTTTTCAAAAGCTTCATTTAGGCTGTTTTCGTCAACATTTAGTAAAAAATTTATAATAAAATCTTTTTTAGGATTATCGGACAATTCAAACAAAATTCCTAAATCAGATCTTTTATCAGAATCCGTAGCATCTTTTTTTCTTATTTGGATAACAGATTTTTGCAATGTTTCAAGATTAGATTTTATAAAATCGTCTTCTGCCGGAACCAAAATCGGTTCTATTTTTTGAGAAACCTCTCTTTTATGTTGCTCTGTCTTTTTTACATCTTCAACAACAAATGTTTTTTGTGCAATAATATCTTTTTTTGAAATTCCGTTTTCAATAATACTTTGGAAAAAGAAATTTTGAGATGCAATAATTGAAGTAATCAAAGCTGTAAACATTATCAGATAACAAGTTCTTATAAATTTTGAAGAAGTCAAATATTCCTTCATGTTATCTATAAATTTTGTTTTAAACATAATATATTCCTATTTTGCCTATAAACATATTTTAATATGTACCAAAAATTTTTCAAGTCTTTTATTAAAAACAAACCATTTTTAAGAAAAATTATTATTATATATTATATATAATAATAAATATAAATAATTAATAGTAGTAGTAGTCTGAAAATATTTGTAGAAAACTAAAGCAAAATCAAACAAAACAATAAAAACGGGTGTAGAAAAAAATGTAGAAAAAATGTTCAAAAAAAACAAAAATTGTAGAAAACCAAAATAAAATAAAAAAAATTGTAGAAAACTAACAAAAATTAATCACTTTTCTACAATCTTTCTACAAAACCCATGTTCAAAACTCTAAAAAAGGGCGGAAATAAAAGCAAACAAGCATTTTATTTGCTCAGGGTTTAGACGATCGACAGATTCCATAATTTTAATTTTCAACGTTTCAGGACTGTCCAGATGTTTAAATTGGAAAAGTTCAAAAATCTCAATCCCAAAAATTTCTGATAGTTTTTCGATATTTTGAATAGTGGTAGGTTGGGTGAAACCCAACAAAATAAGCTCTGCCGAACAAAACAATTGAATATTGTTTTGTGAGAGGTAAGCCGAAATCTTTGATTTCGAGGAGGGGTAATAAACAACAAAGAAGTGAGAAGACCCCGCCCCGC
>CAMNNA010000113.1 GCA_946545285.1 uncultured cyanobacterium
TCGGCGTGACAAACTAAAATCTTTAAAGAAATTCAGACAATGTTAAGATTTTGTTACACTTATACTATATTGTATTTCCCTACCATATAAGCAAGTTCTGTACGATTCCTTATTTCGTTTTTCTTCAAAATCATACTTATATGTGCTTTTACGGTATGCACGGAAACAAATAACTTCCCCGCAATTTCTTCGTTATCATATCCTTTTGCTACCATTTTTACAATTGTCTTTTCTCTATCTGAAAGAGTTAAAACATTTAGCATTCTATCTCCCTTTCGTAAATGCATTTCTTAATTCTTATCTCACCAATTAAGTCTATTAAATATCCAAATTGCAGAAATACAATTCACCAAACGGCTATTTTTTTATAAATCTATTGTAAATTGCAAGAAATTTCCCATAATGTTTTCGTTCCATACTTGTACATCATCTGAAACATTCAGTACAACAGGGGTAAAATTCCATATATATTTTATTCCTGAATTAACAATTGTATCCGCACAGCTTTGCGCAAATTCTGCGGGCACAGTTAATATCGCAATATCTATGTCGTTGTTTTTTGCATATTCATATAAATTCGTTATTTCTATTATTAGTTTATTATTAATCGTTTTTCCGATTTTTTTTGAATCATTATCAAATAAACTTAAAATATTTAATCCGTAATTCGAAAAATTGTCGTATTTTGCAAGCGCCATTCCCAAATTTCCGGCACCCACTATTATGGCTCGCTTCGTTTTTGAAAACCCTAGGGTTTGTTCAATGTTTATTTTTAACTCTTTTACGTTGTAGCCAACTCTTGTTTTTCCGGTGTTATTTAAAAGATTCAGGTCTTTTCGAACTTGGGAATCGTCTATTCTCAAAAGCAGCGCAATCTGCTTACTTGAAATGTTTTCAATTCCTTTTGATATGTAATCTCTCAGAATCGAATGGTACAGCGTAAGCCGATTTATAACTTTATCCGAAATTGGTTTCATATTTTTATTATACATAAAATATTTTGATGGTATAATTTCTGCTATGAAACATTCATTTGAACAAAAGGTTTATTTTTCCGATACGGACAATTACGGAGTGGTTTGGCACGGAACTTATTTACGCTGGATGGAAATGGGAAGGGTCGATTATTGTGCGCAGACTCTTGGATACGGTTTAAAAGAACTTGAAATGCAAGATATTTTACTCCCTGTTTCAAGTATTAATATTAAATATAAAGCATCTGCTAAACTTGAAGATATTGTTGTTATTGAAACTGAAGTCTATGCATTTAGCGGTTTGACCGTGACGTTCAGACAAACCGTAAAATCCAAAGTTACGGGTAAAATCTTTGTTAGCGCAGATGTCGTTGTCGTTGCGGTTCATCAGGATGCAAAATTATATAGAAGAATTCCTGAGCCGTTATCGAGCGCATTTGAAAGGGAATTAAAATGTCCGGCACTCGCTTAAACAAATATATCGCATCATCAGGACTTTGTTCAAGAAGAAAAGCCGATGAACTTATTGAATCAGGTAAGGTTTCCGTTAACGGCAAAATTGTTAAGGAACTCGGATTCAGCGTTGGACAAAAAGACAAAGTATTTGTCGATAAAAAACTTATTCACCCTACTAAACATTTATATTACAGATTCTATAAGCCTGCAGGTTATATTACAACATCGAACGATGAAAAAGATCGAAAAACTATTTATGATCTTTTACCAAAAGAATTGCACCATCTTAACCCTGTAGGAAGATTGGATAAAGATTCAACAGGGCTGTTGATTCTTACAAATGACGGGGATTTGATTAACGAACTTACTCATCCGAGTGTTAAAGTCCCTAAATTATACAGGGTTACGATTGATGGTAAAATTAATCAAAACCACATTGACATTATGAATAAAGGAATTGAGTTAGAACCTGAAAAAATTGCATATGCGCAGGTCGATGTTCTTGAAATTGATAACAATCACACTGTTATGGAAGTTTTGTTATATCAGGGGATGAATAGACAAATTCGGCGTATGTTTGAATATTTAGGGTTCAATGTTACCACTCTTAAAAGAATTCAGCACGCGACTTTAAATCTGGACGGTTTAAAACGCGGGGAATTTAAAGCCATCAAGCCTCAGCAAATTAAAGAATTACGCAACTTTTTAAATAGGATACAAAAGAAAAATGATTAAAATTGCTATTACAGGAAATATCGCAAGCGGTAAATCTACCGTAGAAAAGATCTTATCAGATCTCCAATACAAAACAATTGACACTGATAAAATCGCTCATGATCTGCTTGATAAGCACCGTTTAGAAATCAAAAAAACTTTTGATGGTTATGACATAGAAGAAGACGGAAAAATTTCAAGAGAAAAACTCGGCGCACTTGTTTTTGGAGACTATAATCTTAAATCTGCCTTGGAAGGGATTCTACATCCGAAAATAAAGGATGAAATTAATTTATTCTTTGAGAAAAACAAAGACCAAAAAGCAGTATTTGTATCTGTTCCGCTATTGTATGAAACAGGCATGGAAAAAATGTTTGATAAAGTCTTATTTATATACAGTCCTGATAATTACAGGTTGGAACGGCTTATAAAAAGAAACGGTTATTCACAAGAATATGCAAAACAAAGAATGAATTCTCAATGGTCACAATTGGATAAAGTAAAAAAAGCTGATTATGTTTTGTATAATGACTCTGATGTTATGGAATTAACAATTCAAGTTTATAAAGCTATTTGTCAAATTTTGATATAAAAAAAAACTCCGCAAATTATATTTGCGAAGTTTTCTTGCTTAGCTTTTTAAAATTAATTAAAATAGCGTTTTAAAAGTCCGTCAAAACCCTTGCCGTGGCGAGCTTCATCTTTAGCCATTTCGTGAACAGTATCATGAATTGCATCATATCCTAATTCTTTTGCTCTTTTTGCTAATGCGAGTTTACCTTCGCATGCTCCGTGTTCGGCATCAGCTCTTAATTCTAAGTTTTTCTTAGTAGAATCGGTAACAACTTCACCTAAAAGTTCTGCAAACTTAGAAGCATGGTCAGCTTCTTCAAAAGCATAGCGCTTGTATGCCTCAGCAACCTCCGGATAGCCTTCTCTTTCTGCAACTCTTGCCATAGCAAGATACATTCCGACTTCAGTGCATTCACCGTTAAAGTTTGCTCTCAAACCGTCCATAATTTCTTTGTCTTCAACTTTTCCGTCACCTACTTTGTGTTCGCAAGCGTAAGTTTTTTCTCCTCCGCCAATAGCGTTAAAAGTGGTTGCCCCGCATAAAGGACATTTGTCCGGTGCTTTGTCTCCTTCTGTAGACCAACCGCAAACTGTACATACAAATTTCATTTTACCCTGCCTTTCCTTATAAAATAATTCCGATATTGAATAAATCGGCTCAAATTGATTCTTACATGATAAAAACTATTTGTCTATAGAATTAGGTAAAAATTAATCAAGCATGTCTGCTAACCTGACACCTAAAGCATCCGCAATTTGCTTTGCCTGTCTGATATTTATACATCTTCTTGCAAGTTCATATTTCCCGATGGTAGATTTATCCAACCCAACTTCAAACCCAAGCTCCTCTTGAGAAAAACCTTTTTGGATTCTTAATTTATGCAGTTTTCTTCCAAAAATTTTACAAATATCTTGACGCATATTTTTTATTTTGCTATATATTTGTCAAGATGTCGTAGACAGTATGTCTACTAAAATCGTATAAAGCACTAATTATATTGGATTACAAGCCTAATAAAAAAATGATAGGAGAAAAGTTATGACAAAAAAGAAAAAAACATTCACCAAGCCGAGCAGAGCCACGGGGGTAAATAACTCAGAGACCCGCAAGTCAA
>CAMNNA010000114.1 GCA_946545285.1 uncultured cyanobacterium
TTTATTATTTTATTATTTTCATCAACCATGATAACTGTTGGCTTGAAATTTTCAATTTCTTTTTCTTCAAAATACCCGTATGTAACGATAATAACTTTATCGCCTTTTTGAACTTTTCTTGCTGCGGCACCATTTAGGCAAATTTGACCCGAATTCGGTTCTCCTGAAATTATATAAGTCTGGAATCTTTCACCGTTATTTACATCTAAAATTTCTACTTTTTGTCCTTCTTTCATGTTTGCAGCATTAAGAAGTGCTTCATCTATAGTAATAGAGCCCACATAATTAAGATTTGCATCTGTAACTGTTGCTCTGTGGATTTTTGAATATAAAAATTCTAATAACATTTTTCCCTCGCTTTGTTATTATACAACGAAGAAAAAAAGTGGTAAAAAATAATTCAAAATTTCTTTACAATTTGACCTTTTAAAAACCCTTTATTATATTTGTAACCAGAGATAAAAAGAGGTGAATATGACAGAATTTAAACACGTCAGACCTGACGGAAAACAATTTAGTAAAGAAGAAATTAAAAGTTTAATTGTTGAGCATAATATAAAATTTATAAAACTTCAGTTTGTTGATATAAATGGGCAAGTGAAAAATATGACGGTGCCTTCAGGACAAATAGATAAAGTTTTAAATAATGAAATTATGCTTGATGGTTCTTCTATCAAAGGTTTTAGAAGTATAGAAACATCTGATATGTTTTTTCATCCTGACTTAAACAGTTTTCAAATATTGCCTTGGAGAAATCATGAGTGCGGAAATTCAGCAAGACTTATTTGTGATATTTACAATACAGACGGAACTCCGTTTGAAGGCTGTCCGAGAGCAAATTTAAAAAGAGTAATGGCGGATGCTGAAAAGATGGGATTTTCTATGAATATCGGGGCTGAGGCGGAATTCTTTTTATTTTCAAAAGATAAAAACGGTGCAATTACTACCACAACTCAAGATAAAGCAGGCTATTATGATGTCGGGCCGGAAGATTTAGGAGAAGATATTCGCTCAGATATTGTATTCACTTTACAAAAAATGAATTTTGATATTGAGGCATCTCATCATGAAGTTGCCGATGGCCAGCATGAAATTGATTTTAAATATTCAGATATTTTAACAGCTGCGGATAATGTTACTACTTTTAAGGTTGCTGTTAAGGCTATTGCAGCAAAACACAATCTTCATGCCACATTTATGCCAAAACCGATTTTTGGAATAAATGGTTCCGGAATGCATTGTAATATTTCATTATTTAAAAACGGTAAAAATGCATTTTATGATGAAAAAGCAGAGTATCAATTATCTGATATTGCAAAATATTCTGTCGGCGGAATGTTAAAACACGTAAAAAGCATAACTGCTGTTACAAATCCTTTGGTAAACAGTTATAAACGTTTAGTCCCAGGGTATGAAGCACCTGTTTATCTTGCGTGGTCATTAGCAAACAGAAGTGCGCTGTTAAGAGTTCCTGCAAAACGCGGGATTTCAACAAGGGTTGAATTACGTTCCCCTGATCCGTCTTGCAATCCGTATTTGGCGTTTGCCGCTATATTAGAGGCTTGTATGGATGGAATCAGAAATAAAATTGATCCTCCTGCGCCTGTTGAAAGTAATATTTATAAATTAACACCGAAAGAACGTAAAAAACAAAGGATAGATTCTTTACCGGGAAGTTTAGCCGAGGCTATTGATTATATGGATAAGTCGTTGGTTGTACGTGCGGCTTTGGGAGAGCATATTTTCACTGAATTTATGACATCAAAGAAAAAAGAATGGGATTCATTTAGAACATATGTTTCTCAGTGGGAATTAGATAAGTATTTAGCAAGATATTAAGACATGTTTACAATAAATGTTGCAATCGAAGTAAGTTTGTGCTAATTTGAACTTACAGTTTCGAACTGCCGAAAAAAGTTCACAAAATTTGAGCGAAATTAATTCGGTAAGCGGTGTAATAGAGTAAAGATACTGCCTGTGAACTGTGGGTAAGTCTTTAAAAGAAAAGGAGAAAACTATGACAGTTACAGATCCTATTGCAGATATGCTGACAAGAATCAGAAATGCTGCAAGCGTAGGTCACGAATCAGTTGAAATCCCTGCTTCAAAATTAAAAACAGAACTTGCGAGAGTTTTAAAAGAAGAAGGCTATATCTCTGATTATGAAGTTAAAGCTTCAGGAAAATTTAATGTAATTTCAATTACATTAAAATATGACGAAAAGAAAAAATCGGTAATTACAAAATTAGCAAGAGTCTCAACTCCAGGTTTAAGAACATACTCAAAATCTAAAAATTTACAAAAAGTTTTAGGCGGTTTGGGTATTGCAATCGTATCAACAAGCAAAGGCTTGATGACTGACAGAAAAGCAAGAAAAGAAAACGTCGGCGGCGAAGTTCTTTGCTATGTATACTAATTCGTAAGCCGAAGAGATCGTAAACGGCACAATTGGTAGAAAAGCCGTTTTAGAAATGTAGAAATATACCAAAAGGAGAAAAGAAAAATGTCAAGAATAGGTAAAAAACCTGTTGTGATTCCACAAGGAGTCGAAGTAAAAATAGACGGACAAACAGTTAGTGCAAAAGGTCCTTTGGGAACTGAATCAGTGACAATTCGTCCGGAAATTGCTGTAAAAATAGAAGGAAACGAAATTGTATTAACAAAAGTAGGAACTTCACGTGAAACTGATGCATTATATGGTTTATCAAGAACATTGGTTGCTAATGCAGTTACAGGTGTTAAAGACGGATTTGAAAAGAAACTTGAAATTAACGGTGTAGGTTACAGAGCATCAATGCAAGGAAAAACATTGAATATGGCATTAGGATATTCACACCCTGTAAATATTGAACCGCCGGAAGGTATTACAATTTCAGTTGAAAATAACACCAATATTACTGTAAAAGGTTCAAATAAACAAATGGTAGGCGATATTGCAGCATTAATCAGATCTAAACGTCCGCCTGAAGTTTATAAAGGTAAAGGTGTTAAATATGCCGGCGAATACATCAGACGTAAAGTTGGTAAAGCTGGTAAGAAGTAAAAATAAGTTGTTAGGTCGTTAGGACAATAAGACGTAAAGTCTTAAAGGGATTATTTAAAAAATCCTATATGATCTTAAAGACCTAAAGATTTAAAGACTTTAAAATATGCAGGTTGGGCATTTGCCCGACATATACAAGCCCATATAAACTCTTGATTAGTGGTTTTTTCAAGCAGGTTTGGGTAAAGAAATGAAAGGATAAAATAAAATGATTAAACAAAAAGCAAGAAAACCAATTGTACAAAAAAGACACAGATCAATCAGATTAAAAGTTTCAGGAACTGCAGAATTCCCAAGATTGGCAGTATTCAGAAGCACAAAACATATTTATGCACAATTGATTGATGATGAAAACAAAGTAACATTAGCATCTGCATCATCAAATGACAAAGATTTGAAAGAAAAACTTTCAAACGGCGGTAACATTGAAGCTGCAAAGGTTGTTGGTGAAGCAATTGCTAAAAAGGCTAAAAAAGCAGGTGTTGAATGTGTAGTATTTGACCGTGGCGGATTTTTGTACCACGGAAGAATTGCCGCATTAGCAGACGCTGCAAGAGAAGCCGGTTTAATGTTTTAATCACGTAAATAATTACGAAGATAAAAAGTCATCCGAAATATGTCGGATGGCTTTTTTATATGTCTATACCTTGGAAAAATGTTTCCATAGGTACTTTTAAAACTTTAGCCATTTTGTATAAAACAAAAGCGGTAGGAGTTGTTAATCC
>CAMNNA010000115.1 GCA_946545285.1 uncultured cyanobacterium
ATTTATTTTCCCCCGTCTATATGATTCAAATTTGAACAAAATGATGATTTAATCGTTATTATTAATGTAAGATACTAAAGGATTATCATTTGAAATTTTATAAAGTCTTAATAAGTTTTGCGCTTGTCAGTATTATAGCTTTACAAACTTTTGCAATTGAAGATGTAAAAGTTGAGAAGGGTTCTGTATTGAGCTTAAAAGATTGTATTACAGTTGCTTTAAACAATAACCCTGCAATTAAAAATGCTTTGTATAATTATGGTATTTCAAAATCAAGTGTTGGTTTAGCAAAATCAGAGTATTTTCCGACATTCGGGATTGGCACAGGTTATAATTACAATAATGTTCACACCAAACGCTACAACTCAGATACAAATTCATTTAGCGCAGAAGCAAGTTTAAATCAGTTGATTTGGAATTTTGGCAGAACTCATTCAAGAATTAAAATGGAAAAATTCTATTTGATTGCTGACGAATATAATTTTTCAAATACCGTAAGGGAAACGACTTTTCTTGTAAAACAAAGATATTATGAAGTTTTGGCAGCGCGCGCAACTGTTATAATTAATGAGGCTTACGTTGATATAAACGAAAGAAACTACCAAAGAACAAAAGCCTATTATGATGAAGGTTTAAAATCTAAAATTGATCTGGTTAATGCAGAAGTTACCCTGAGTGATTCTAAAATCGCACTGATAAAATCACAAAATGCGTACAAAAATTCGCTTGTGAATTTAAACAATGCAATGTATTTAGACAGTGCTCCGGATTATTCTATTGCCGGCGGAGCGCAAGGATTTAATATAAAAGATAATGTTGCGCCGGTTGATTTAGCAAAAATTTCTACACCATCTGAAATTTCAACCAATCATGAAATTCCTGTTAGTGTAAGTGATGCAAAATTAACTTCATCAGTTGAAAAATTGGAACTATTAAACGATTATAAAATAGAAGAATTCCCGTATACATTTGAAGATTGTCTTGATATGGCATATAAAAATCGCGCTGATTTAAAAGCTTATGATTCGACCTTGAGTGCTGTTAAGGAACATTTAACTTATGTTAAAAGAAATTACTATCCGTCTATTAATGCCAGTGCAGGTTACGGATTTAGGAATGAAAATACGACAAATTCGTTTAATGTCGGAGTAAATTTATCAAGTTCACTCAATATTATGAGTCAAAAATATGAAGTTGATGCAGCTAAATATCAGGTTGATATTGCGCAAAATTCTTATAATCAGTTAAAACAAGATATATATTTCCAAGTTCAAAATGCCTATATAAATATGGTTGAACTTGAAAAACAAATTCCATTGCTGGGAGTTAAAGTTCGCCAAACATTAGAAAATTACGAACTGGCAGAAGGAAGATATTATGTAGGTTTAGGAGATTACATTCAATTGCAGGATGCTAAGGTAAATTATAATAACGCACAAACATCATATATTGAAACGATTTATAAATATAACGTTGCAAGAGCGGCATTAGAAAGCGTAATTGCTTATCCGCAGGAAGTAACAATAACTTTAAAGGAAATGGCAAAAAATGGAAAATAGTTTAATCAAAAAAATTACAAAAAAAAGAATAATTATTCCGATTTTAATTGCGTTAACAGTAGGTTTTGTCGGATATAACAACATTCAGTCAAAAAAAGTTCATTATCAAACACAAAAGCTTAAAAAATGTACGATTACCCAAATGGTTGAAGCCTCAGGAACAATAAATCCTGTAAATACAGTCAGCGTCGGTTCTACCGTTTCAGGGCTAATGAAAGAGATTTATGCAGATTACAATTCTGAGGTTAAAAAAGGTCAATTGCTTGCTCAAATCGATCCTGCCACATTTCAGGCTCAAGTTGATCAAAATCAAGCACAAATTAATAACGCGGAAGCCACTTTAGCAAAACTTAATGCCGAAATGGTTTATGCACAAAAAACTTATACAAGATATAAAAATCTTTATTCAAAAAATTTTATAGCAAGAAGCGAACTTGATCAAGCAGAAAGCGAATATTTGGCTAAAAAAGCTGCAATTGGAGCGCAAAGGGCATCTATTGCTCAAGCCCGCGCAAATTTGAAAACGTCAATGACCAATTTAGGTTATACAAAAATTCTTGCCCCTGTTGACGGTACAATAATTAAACGTGCAATTGATGTCGGACAGCCGGTTGCGGCAAGTTTTCAAGCGCCGGAACTTTTTACGATTGCGCAAGACTTAACAAAAATGCAAATTGAAGTTAATGTCTCAGAAGCCGACATCGGTAAAGTTAAAGAAGGTCAAGATGTAGAATATTCACTTGACGGATATCCTGACAGCACATTTTACGGCAAAGTTACCCAAGTCCGACTTGATTCCACTACAACATCAAATGTAGTTACTTATACTGTAATTGTTGATGTTGATAATGATGATTTAAAACTAAAACCCGGTATGAGTGCTAATGTTTCCATAATAACAAACAAAAGCGAAGATGTTTTATGCGTTCCGTCAATCGCATTAAAGTATTCACCGGAAACAACAGGCCAAAAATACAAAAATCAAGGTGTTTGGATATTATATGAAGGAAAGCCTGAAAGAATAGATATTCAAGAAGGCGCAAGTGATGATTCTAATGTCGAAATAATATCTAACAGACTAAAAGAAGGAGATAATGTAATTGTCGGGTCTTATACAGGAGGCAAAGGCAAATCAGGAGCTAAATCCAAAACTACCCGCCGCGGCGGCCCTCCGGGAATGTTTTAAGGGTGAGGGGTAAATAAGATAATACGGTAATTAGGAGAAAAAATGGAAGAATGTTACAAAAATAAGTTTTATGATATTTATTCAAAAATTAACAATGATTTGTTGATTCTTGATGAAACTAGAAAACAATTAATTAGAGATTTTTTAAAAGAAAATAAAGTTCGCATATTTAAAGCAATATTATTTTTCAGCTTAGGAATCGTTTTTTTATGTTGTACGTTAGCATTATTATTTAATATAGATTCATATGAATATGGTACAAATCTTTTTTTCTCGAGTTTACTGTTGTTGTTCATTGTATTCAATTTATTCATTATATTTAATGTGCTGGCAAATAACTTTATTATTTATTTTCGAAACAATTTGGTTGCAAAATATAAAAAAATTATAAAGTCGAAAGTAGTTAAAGAACTTGAAAAAGTTTTTGGAAATATAGAATATAAACTTGATGGACTTATACGTAACACCAGAAGTATTGATTGTTTACTTCAAAATCATTCATCTGATTTATATATGGATAAATCGGGATTGTTTCTTGTTGATGAAACTTTTCGATTGGAAGACACCTTTAAAGGGGTTTATAACAATTTACATTATGAAATAATCGAAAGAAAAAGTTTATATGGTAAACCGCGCCATGTTTTTATTTGCATAGATCTAAATAAAAGAGTAAAAGAAAAAACAATCGTTGAATCAAGAAATGATATAAACTCAGGAAATAAATATTCCGCTATAACCTTTATTTTAGGAATTAGTTTAATTATTTTTGGTGTGTGGTTGATACCTATGATATGGTTTGATAATTTGTATCGTTATATTAGACTTTTAGCAATTGCATTTGGGTTCGGGTTTAGTTTAATTATTTCTGCATCAATAAACAGAAATAAAATGAGCATAGTACGTACTGAAGATTTAGGATTTGACAAAAGATTTTGTGTTTATTCAAAAGACCAAATAGAGG
>CAMNNA010000116.1 GCA_946545285.1 uncultured cyanobacterium
GCATAATTTACCTCCGCCAAATCTGTTTGTACCGCCTTCCATTAACCATTTTAACGATTTATTTAGGAATTTACCGATTTTAGATTTAGCACCGCCTGTCACAGCCAAAGTTGCCTTATTTTTCAATTCCCCCGTTCCGACTTGACGACCGAACAAGTGCGACATAAATTTACCCCAAGGAGTAGTGTTATTTCGCCAAATTGAAACTTTTAAATTCGGATCGGCTTTTGCAAGTATTCTTTTTAATTTAGGAAGATGATCGCCAAATTTGCCTTTCATCGCTTCATATTCAGCCATTGAGGCAAAACCAAGTTTTTTAGCTTTCAATTCTTTTGCCAAATTTTGCATTTCTTCCAAGGTCATATTTGCCTTAACCAGCCCCGGAGTTGAACCGTTTAAAAGTTCCAATTCTTTTTTCTGTAATAAATAGGTTATTTCTTCTTTAGTTTTGCCTTTTAAAGAAGCTTTAAACGCATTAATTTGATCTTGAGTAAAGTTACCATACTGTCCGAGTTCTTGAAAACTATGCTCTGTTCCATACTTAAATCCTAAAATCTTCTTTTCTTTAGTAATAGGCTCTAAAAATTGTTCCATAACAGATTCTGTATCCATAGCCCAAAAACCGTTCGGACCTTGCATAGGCATTTTTGCCCATCCCCATTCAGGAGAAGTTGAATGATATCTTAAACTTCTCAAGATTCGGCTTTTTTTCATTGCTTTAATATACAATTTATCAAGCCAACTTAAACCTGATTCAAATTTTTTACCGACATATGTTCCTGCAACTCTGTCTCCAAAAGCACCGACTTTACCAAAAGCCGTATCTGCAAATTCTTTGCCGTTCAAACTGTTATTAAACTTTTCCATTCCTTGCGCAATACCGTACCAAACACCGGCGCTTAACGCTGCTTTAACTCTCGGGTCAGCTTCTTTTGAAGCATTCAAACGATTTGCGACATAGTTATGAGCTGCAGCATCCTGTACTGTTTCATAACCCGTTCCCTGCATTGTCGGATCTTTTTGCTGAAATTGAATCTGAGAGTTATTCTTTAAACTCGGAATATTAACATTTGAAGACATAATAATTTCCTACTTTTAACCTTACATTATTATAAAAACATTTTTTTATGAATAATTGCCATTTTTTTAGAAATTGGTGTGCAATATTAACTTTTGTAACAAAATAACTAAAAACTGAAATTCAGAAAACAATATATACTTTATATATATACAAAGAGAGATTACAAGAGAGGCTTAAAAAAATGGCAGTAAAAGATTTAAAAAACATTGATGAAAAATTAAAAGACATCTACAAAAATCAAGTTACAAATCAAGCGAACGTTCAAGCTGAACCTTTTGTAGACAAAACAGAATTGCTTATTAATCAAATGAACTTTATTGCAGCATATAACAAACAACTTTTACATATTGCATAACTAACTTTTTACATACATAATTCCAATTTAATTTTTCCCCTACAAATTTTTCCCTGATTTCTTAAGAAATCAGGATTTTTTTAGTGAATATTTCCGGAATTTTTTACTAAAATCTTGTCTTTTAACTTTCTAAACCCTGAACCGTAAAAATATTTTAATTGCTCAGGGAAATTTGCCTGAACATCAAGCAAATACATGTCATGTACAATAAATTCTTTTAATAAAAAAGTAACTTCTTCATTTTTAGTCCAACAAACGTGAGATTGAATTTTACCAAAAACAGCCTCCTCGAAATCAGATAATAAATAAACCATCCTTGAGCCTGTCATTGATTCGATTTCTCTTGCCCCTTCATGAGAATAAATCAAACCGTAAACAGATGAAATATTATCATAGCCTACAATTTTAATATCAACATCATTGTCATATGCAGTTTTTATTTCTTTTTCAATCTTTTTAAAATCCTCATTCCAAATTTCCAAATAAATAGAAGATTTTGAAGATTTAATAATTTCTTTTAACTTTTCAATAATTTTTTCGTACCCGAAAATTTGCAAAACAGGATCATTATAATCTAATGAGACATCCGGAAGATTTTTTCCCAAATAGTTAATAGAAGAATTGTATTTTCTGGATAATCTTTTCGTTAATTCCTTTGGAGAAATAGGGCTGTATTTTTGAGGTTTATCATTTGTTGATGTTAAAATATTTTTTTTGACTAACGATTTTAAAGTATCATAAGCTTTTGATTGCGGAATCCCTGCTATTTGAGCAACTTCATATCCGCTTGCAGGATGTTTTTTTAAAAGTGCAAGGTAAACTTTTGCCTCATATGAATTAAATCCTAAATCTTTTAATTTTTCGACCAACACATCCATAATAAAATTTTATCAAATATTTATTTAATTGTCTACAAAAAAAAGCCGCTTATTTAAGCGGCAGGGAAAAATGTAGGGGAAAATAATTATGAAAAATAAATTTTATGCATTACCAAATATGTTGAATGATTTTGATATATTATTTGAAATTATTTTTGAAATTGATTCATATTCAGTACTTAGAGCTTGATGTTCCGCTTCTAATTTTGTCAATTCCATATCTAACATTTTTTCTTGATGTTCAATACGATCCATCATGTTGTTATATTCTTGCTCTGCAATTGCAATTTTTGATTTGTCTTCTTTTTCAACAATTGAAGAATCTTCGTTAAGCGAAGTTGACATAAATTTGTTTTCTTGAGCGCTGAAATAAGACAATGTTAATTTACCGGCTTTTAATTGATTTACAAGCCAATTTTTATCTTTAAATACACCGTCGGCTTCTTTTGATTCAGTTGTGTAACCGCAAGATCTCATTTCATTGAATAAGTTTCTGTAATAACTTACCATCGCCGCATCATATGTTTTGTCTTTGCTTTTTGAATCTTTATTGTAATATCCTTCAGTCAATGCCAAAGCATAATCATACAACTCACGTTGTTCTTGTGTTGTTCCGCTGTAATTTATCGGTGTTGTAAAGTTTGAAATCTCAACATCATTATTATTTACATAGAATTTTTGTTCTTGGCTTATAGAATTTGTTCTTTCATCGTAATAATATACACCTTCAGATGTTACAATGTTTTTATTGTCCGCATTTTCCGGAACATAAGATGCAATATTAGTGCCGACTTGATCTTCAGATTGATAATACATCTTACCGTTTTCGTCAATACTTATCGGATAACCGTTTGTGTAATATCCAGTGCTATCTTTATACAAGCTGCTTATTGTATAGAAATTGTCTTTTGTATCACCATCAAGTTTGTATTGATTTTTTAACGGAGTTAAGTAATTTTTTGGTTGATCTGATAAATATATTTTGCCATCTATATCAGTATATAAATTATCATATTTTTCGTCTATGTCGTCTCCGTCTAAGTCTGCAAAGTATGCCGATTTAATATCAGGAATAACTGTTTTTTCACTACCAATAATTATGCCATAAGACCCATCTTCAAACAAACGTATTGGATAATGTAATTCACCGTTGTTATTTGTATAGTCACAGATTTTATATCCGTCAGTATCATTTCCATAGGCATATAACAATTTTCCTTGAAGGTCATCATTATTGTCAATTTCGCTGGTAGGGAAATCTTCCGATACCGCAATACCGGTTATTTCATTTCCGTTAGAATCAACACCAAAGATTTTATATGAAACACCTTCCGGACAATTGTTTTTATCAATTAGTGTCTTAGGTTTATACCAGCCTTCAACATCATATT
>CAMNNA010000117.1 GCA_946545285.1 uncultured cyanobacterium
AATGAATTTAAAATTATGGCTCTTATGCAATACAGAAACGGTTTACCACCGGTAGTGGGTAGGGTGCAATTATTTGCACCAAAATAATTCTCAATAACCTTGTTATTTTTTCTCAAACCGACTGTTATTTTACAGTTATGCAGGTTGGCTTAGTAAAGCAAACCTACATAACTTTGTCACTAAAAAAAAGTATATGTGATAGCCGAGATGCATATATGGATAGATGGCATCGCACAGGAGGTAATCCGGAACGCGAGTCTTATGATGTGTTAATGTATCTTCCAAACGGGCAATATATCTCCAAAAAAAACGGAGAAATAAAAGGCTAATTAATATAAATTATAAAATCATTTAAATGATTTACGTTTGTATTTTAAGATAGTGTTAATTTTTAATGTAACAAAATAATAACAGTAAAAAAAATTAGGCAATTATTTATTCCTAAAATACTTTATTTGTATAAGAGGATAATTGAAAATAAAGGGTAATACTTGTATGCCAACGCCTAAAGTTACGGGGAAATTTTCATCTACGAATGATTACTCAATGTTTACAAAAGATAACACAAATATTACTTTATTGACTGCTGCAACATCTCTAAATAAAAACTTTAAGTTTTCATTTGGAGTAGGAAATTATTGGACAGTAGATGCGGGGAAACATAAAAATGTGCCTGCATTAGAGTTAAAAGCCAGTAATAATTTCGGGAAATATATGAATGCTGCTGTCAGGTATAGAAGATTGGGTGGAACAAATCAATATAGAGTTATATTTGGAGCAAATTATGATATTAATAAACACCATTCATTATCAGCAGAGACATATTTTACAATGAAGCAAAGCGATAAATGGAGTAAGGGAACAGGTATTTCAGTGGGTTATACTTATGCTTTTAATAATGGAGTTGAACTATCAACAGAACTTGAACAAGGAATACCTTTAAATAGCGATTCTCCAAGCATCGGTCGTACATTAGGAAGTTTTAGCGACTCAGAAAAAACATTTAATGTAAAATTATCAGTGCCAATTTTTAAAAATAAATAGCAAATTTTATATTTATCAAGCAAAATATTAACTATTTTTTAGTTGCAATCAGATAATGGTGTCAAATTATTACGATTACAGTTATTGGGCTTTGATATAAATTTCTAATCTAATATGCGTTTGTAGATAACGTCAATATTTTTCAAAAATTCATTAGGGTCAAAGATTTTTTCTATTTCATTAGTAGTCAAAAATTTTGCGATTTCAGAATCTTTCAAAAGGTTTAATTTAAAATTCCCGTGGTTTTCAAAAGCATCCAGTGCATTACGTTGAACGATTTTATACGCATCTTCTCTGGACAATCCTTTTTCCACCAATGTTAAAAGAACCTTTTGAGAATAAACAATTCCGCCGAATTCATTGGTATGATTGAGCATATTTTCTTTATGTACAACAATATTTTCCATAATTGAATTAAATCTGTTCAACATAAAATCAACTAAAGTAAAACTGTCAGGGAAAATTATTCTTTCCGCGCTTGAATGAGAAATATCGCGTTCGTGCCAAAGGGTTATGTTTTCTAAAGCTGTAATTGAATTAGAGCGTACAACGCGAGCCAAACCGCATAAATTTTCGCTCAAAACCGGATTTTTCTTATGAGGCATTGCAGAAGAACCTTTTTGATTTTTCCCAAAACCTTCTTCAAGTTCTAAAACTTCAGTTCTTTGCAGGTGTCGAATTTCTGTTGCAAATTGTTCAATAACTCCTGCAATTAAAGCTAAAGACTGCATAATATAAGCATGATAATCTCTTGCAATAATTTGAGTAGAAATTCTTGCGGGTTTAAGACCTAAATTTTGGCATGTAATTTCTTCAATTTTCGGAGAAATATTGCTGTAAGTCCCAACAGGTCCTGAAATTTGTCCGACTCTGATTTGTTCTTTTGCGTGTAAGAAATTATCTTTTTGCCGTTTTATAATATCAATCCAAGAACAAAGTTTTATTCCAAACGTCATAATTTCTGCATGAATTCCGTGAGAACGACCTATGCATAATGTATTTTTATGAATATTGGCAAGTTTTTTTAAAGTTGTTATGATTTTATCCAAATCAGAGAGAATAATTTTTGCGCTGTCTTGAATTTGAAGTGCGAAAGCCGTATCAATAACATCAGAACTTGTCATTCCGACATGTACGTATCTGCCTAAATCTCCCAAACTTTCGTTTACGCAAGTTAAAAAAGCAATAACATCATGCCGAACTTCTTTTTCAATTTCGTCAATTCTTTCAACGCTAAATTTTGCTTTTTGGCGAATTTCTTGTGCAATTTCTTTATCAATCACTCCGGCTGATGCGTAAGCATCGCAAACAGCAAGTTCTACTTTCAAATAATAGTTAAACTTTGATTCCAATGCCCAAATATCAGCCATTTCTTTTCTTGAATATCTGTCAATCATAACGAATAAATATTATCATAAAAAAACAAGATAAAAATTCATGTTTGTGATATGGTGGATTTACAAGGATTTATACTAAAAATGATAGCGCCGAATAACGTAGGAATTGCATTTTGTCTTACAATGCTTGCAGGTTTAACAACTGCAGTCGGGGGTTGTATTGCGTTTTTTACAAAAAAAGATAATTTAAAAGCACTGTCTTTTGGTTTAGGGTTTAGTGCGGGAGTAATGATTTTTATCTCATTGGTGGATATAATTCCTGAGTGCAGTTTTATGCTAAAATCGCATTTCCCGGGGAAATTTCAATGGCTTGTATATTTTGGTTTTATAACAGGTCTTTTAATATCTGTTTTGATTGACTATTTTTTACCTGATCACGTTGATACAAAAGAACTTATGAATCCGGATTCAGAAGAAGTTGATAATCATTATAAACATTACAAGTTGAAACGTGCCGGAATTATGACAGCAGTTGCAATCTGTGTTCACAATTTCCCTGAAGGGATGGCAACATTTTTGACAACGACCCAAAATATAACGTTAGGGGTGTCAGTTGCTCTTGCAATTGCAATACATAATATTCCGGAAGGAATAGCGGTTGCACTTCCTATATATCATGTTACAGGGAAAAAACGCTACGCAATGATGTATGCGGCACTATCAGGAATAACAGAACCGATTGGTGCTGTTGTTGGGATGTGTATATTTGGCTTGTTTGTTCCGCAAATTATGGTAGGATTTTTGATGGCAGCAGTTGCCGGTATTATGACATATATTTCGTTCGATACGTTGCTTCCACTTGCAAAAGAATACGGCAGCTGGCACTTGTCGATTGTTGGTATAATGTCAGGAATTTTGTTTATCTGGTTAAGTCTTATTATGGTTAGTTAAAGAGTTTTTGACTAATTTTTAGTTTTGTACTTGCGAAGTTCGGAAAAATAGTTTATAATAAAAGAGTCGGGAGGCTGTTTGAACACTGAGCCGACAGAATTTGGAAGTATAACAAAACAAAAGAAAGGGTTATAAGCATGAAAGAAAAATTACATAACATGGCAAAACCCTTGCTACGACTGCATTTTCGGGGGGGGGGCAACTCCTAACCAGCTCTAGACAGGCGTTTGCAGGGTCAGGGGTAAATGAATTGGAGACCCGCAAG
>CAMNNA010000118.1 GCA_946545285.1 uncultured cyanobacterium
GTCTTTTTGAATTGTGAGCGGAATTTTGCTCCGTTTGTGTTAGCGATCAATGTAGGAATTGTCATTGCCGCTACTACCCCGATGATACCCAAAGTGATTAACACTTCTGCCAAAGTAAAACCGAATTTTTTTGTCATAATCTTTTTTCACCTTTCTTTTTTTATAACTCTGTTGTACTAGACCAAGTATCCGACTAATACTTATGGACTAATACCAATTTCCTATCTATATTATGTCATATCATGCCAATTTTGTCAACCCCAATTATTATATTGTGCCATATTTTAATTTTTAAGTTCATA
This sequence comes from uncultured cyanobacterium, assembly GCA_946545285.1. Taxonomy (GTDB): domain Bacteria; phylum Cyanobacteriota; class Vampirovibrionia; order Gastranaerophilales; family Gastranaerophilaceae; genus Zag111. The sequence continues at coordinate 303 of CAMNNA010000118.1, forward strand.
TTAAACTGGTTAAAAAGGGGATAAAATGGCGATTTTAAGCAAATTATTAGGACAAAGAATTAAAGATATCAGAAAGCGTAACAAAATGACACAAGCGCAATTGTCAGAAATTATAGGCATGGAAACAACAAATCTTTGCAAGCTTGAAAACGGCGGGCAAATCCCCAAAGAGGAAAATATAGAAAAAATCGCTAAAGCTTTGCATGTTAATATCAAAGATTTATTTGATTTTGGATATATGAAATCAAATTCAACACTTCAATCAGAACTTATGGAAATTATTCAAACCGCATCCAGACGTGATTTGGAAACATTTTATAAATTAATTATGGCAGTTAAAGAGTATTAATTTTTTTATGTTAATATAAAACTATGGAAAGGAAACCAATAGTTGCAATAGTCGGAAGACCAAATGTCGGAAAGTCAACATTTGTCAATCGTTTGATAGGCAGAAGAAATTCAATAGTTGACGATATGCCGGGGGTTACTCGCGACAGAATTTATTTTGATGTTGAATGGCAGAATAAATGGTTCACAGTCATTGATACAGGCGGAATTATACCGAGTGATGATGATGACATTATGGTTTCGATTTTTGATCAGGCAACTTTGGCATGCGAAGAAGCCGATAAAATAATTTTCCTAACCGACGGAAAAGAAGGTGTAAATCCTATTGATTACGATATTGCAAATATTTTGAGAAAATCAAAAAAACCGGTTTTCCTTGTTGTTAACAAATGCGATAATCCGGAATCTTTAATGATGGTAAATGATTTTTACTCATTATCGCTTGGCGAACCGTTGGGAATCTCTGCACTTCACGGCTCGGGAGGAGTCGGAGATTTATTAGATATAGTAACTGAAGATTTTGAAATCAGCGAAGAAGTTGAAAAAGATTCCAAAATAAAAATTGCGATTGTAGGACGCCCAAATGCCGGAAAATCTTCTATAGTAAATTCTTTATTGAATTCTCAAAGAGTTATTGTTTCCGATATTTCAGGAACAACCCGTGACAGTATAGATTCTTATATAAATTATAATGATACCGAATTCACTATAGTTGACACTGCAGGGATAAGGAAAAAATCCAAAGTCGATTACGGAGTGGAAAAATTTGCCGTAGACAGAGCAATTCGATCTATCAGAGAATGTGATGTTGCAGTTTTGGTAATTGATGCAAACGAAGGAATTTCGGATCAGGATAAAAAAATTTCATCTATTATCACAGAATCCGGAAAAGGAATTATAGTTGCAATTAACAAATGGGATTTGGTTGAAGATAAAAAATCCAATACTATAAACAAATTTCAAGAAAAACTCGAATCAGATATTCCGTTTTTGAGTTATGCGCCAAAGATTTTTATCAGTGCGGTTACAAAACAAAGGTTGACTCAAATTTTTGAAAAAGCACAAGAAGTATATTCACATTGTACAAAAAGAATTTCAACCGGATTATTAAATAAAATTATAAATGAAGCTTACGCGCTTAATCCTCCTTCAAGTTTTAAAGGTAAAAGGTTAAAAATTTATTACACAACTCAAGCGGATATTCAGCCCCCGACATTTATTCTGTTTGTAAATGATAAAGAACTTTTAAAAGATTCTTATAAAAAATATTTAGAAAATAAATTAAGAGAAGGGTTTGGATTTTTCGGAACGCCGATCAGAATTTCTGTTCGTGAACGAAAAATGAAAAAACAATAAAATCAAATTATTCTCTAATATCAATTTTTACAAATAAAAAAAAGACCTCGTTATGAGAGGTCTTTATATGTATTTTCAGGGTTAAAAATTATTCTTTTTCAGGGTTTGCCTGAGTAACTTCTTTTTCATCAATGCCTGACTCAACTTTGCCTAAGAATTGAGGTAATTCAACACCGGCTTGAGATGCTAAATCATGCATTGCAGGAAGTGATTTGATTAAATCTTTCATAAAATTAGCGGTAGTTGAACCGTTTCCTGTTCCGGCACCGCCATCCCATACAGTGATTTTATCAAATTTGATATTTTTAATTGCTTCAACTTGTTTTGCAACGATTTGTTCAAGTTTTTCTATCATTAAGAAGCTTGTAGCGATTTCAGGACGGTTATCTGAAATTTTAACTAAATCTGCATAACCTTTTGCTTTAGCTTCCAAAACAGCTTTAACCCCTTCAGCTTCAGCAAAATATTTTGCTTTAATAGCATCTGCTTGACCTGCTGCAACACGTCTTGCGCGTTCTGCTTCCGCATCAGCTTGAACCTGAATTTTAAGTTTTTCAACTTCTTGTCTTGCAAGTTCTTCTTTTTTCAATTTTGCTTCTTCCTGTTCTTTTTGAGCAAGTAAAACGTCACGTTGTGCGTTAGCTTTTGCAACTTCACCTTCTTTGAATGCGCTTGCCTGTTTTACGGCTAAAGTCGCGTTGTATTCTGCAATATTTGCTTTTGCAACGTTTTCGCCTTCAACCGCTTGAGCTTCTAAGTCCGCTGTTTTAATACGTTGTTCTTTATCGGCATTTGTTTTCCCGATTTGAGTTTGGGCTGATTGTTCCGCAACTTGTACTTCTTTTTCTTTATTAGCTTCAGCTTCACCGACAGCACCAAGTTTTTCTTGTTGCGCAACTTCTACTTTCGCTTTGTTAATTGCTTCTGCAGCGGCTTTTCTACCGATTGCATCAATATATCCTGATTCATCCGTAATATCTTTGATGTTTACGTTAATAATTTCAAGACCGATTTTATTTAACTCAGTATTTACGTTTGCGTTAATTTGTTCTAAGAATTTTTCACGGTCTTGGTTGATTTCTTCAATTGTCAAAGTTGCAATCGCAAGACGTAATTGACCTAAAATAATATCGCTTGCCTGAGTAATAACATCACTTCTTGAAAGTCCTAAAAGTCTTTCTGCCGCATTAATCATAATAGTAGGATTGGTTGAAATCCCGAATGTAAATGTTGACGGAACTGCAACACGGATATTTCCTTTTGATAATGCACCTTTAAGATCAATATCTGTTGTCATAGGTTCTAAAGATAACACTCCGTAATCCTGAATTAACGGGATAATAAAAGTACCGCCGCCATGTACGCATTTTGCAGTCTTTTCTCCGCCTGTTTTACCGTAAACTACGATAATTTTGTTTGACGGACAGCGTTTGTATTGGTTTGCAATAAATGAAAATATTGCTATAAAAACTAATGCCGCCGCAATAATTAGTCCAAACATGTTTT
>CAMNNA010000119.1 GCA_946545285.1 uncultured cyanobacterium
CTGTTAATCCTCCGGCTGATGAAAAGTAGTAATGCGGGTGATAATTAAATTTTATATTTGAATTAAAGTTTAATTAGAGAATCAGAATTTTGATTAGGAAATAAAATGTCAATATTAGGTAGATACACTAACAACTTAGAAAAACGCCGAAACGATTCATTAAAAGTTCCGCATGAATATGAAATGCCAGCGGTTACAAGAGAAATTAATGATGGTTCAATTTCGCTTAAAAAAGGGATGATAATTTCTGTTATCCTTCATCCGGCAACTATTTTGACCATATTAATAGTAATGTTTATTTTAACTCTTTTAGGTGTTGATTTTTCAAAATGGAATAAACCAAAAACAAAAGTTAATGATATTGAGTTTGTATTGGTTGATAGAGAAGAAACTCCGCTTAATAAAAATACTAAGTACAGAGCGGATAAAAATTCACGCACAGGCGGGATTAATAATCCGAAACTTCCGGTTTCAATGCCTGCTTCATCTGCTCCGTCAGCTAAACCGGCAGCAGCATCATCGCCTGCGCCATCTCAACCAAAAAAATCATTAGTAAATAAGATTACTCAGGCTGTTGCACCAAAAGTACAACCGTCTAAAAAACCGGCGCAGACAACAACACAAAAAAATGTTGCCCCTTCGCCAACAGTAAGTAAAGCAGTTCCGAAACCGCAAGCTGCAAGACCGGCCCCGCCATCGGCAAGACCATCTGTTAAACCGCCTATGACGCCTCGTCCTGCGTTGAAACCTTCAGGTTCACCGTTTAAAGTTCCTGTACCATCAGGCGGTACGACAGCAGGCCAATATGCTACAGGCCCAATCAGTGGTTCGGGGTCAAGTTCAAAAGGCGGAACGTCAGGTTCAGGTCATTATTCGCCAAATCCTTCATTTGCGCCGATTGGTAGCGGATCAGGGACAAGAACTGCGTCAAAAGGTACCGGAACAGGTTCAAGCGGAACAGGCAGAGGCACCGGCTCAGGCGGCCGCGGCACAGGTAACGGAGGTGGTAACCCTGGCGGAGGAGGAGGCAGACCGGGAATTGATGCCATTCGTGAACCGGATTTTGGGCCTTATATGAGAGAATTGCAAAGACGTATTAAAATGTCTTGGGACCCGCCAAAGGGTAATGAAAGTAAACGTGTTGTGCTTTTGTTTACTATCGCAAAAGACGGAAGATTGCTTTCTTGCAGGGTTTTAAAATCTTCAGGTGCACCAAATGCGGATAAGGCAGCATTAAATGCGGTACATTTAGCAGCTCCGTTTAAACCGTTGCCGCCTGAATATAAAAATTCAAGTGTAGATATTCAATTTACGTTTGACTATAACGTATTTAGCGCAACGAAATACTAAAATAAATTAAAGTTACAAGAGAAAAAAGAGGATAAAAACTATGGAATTACTATTAAATTCAATCAAAATGGACTGGCCGGTACTTTTACCGATTTTTGCATGTTCGATTATCGTTGTTGGTGTTGTAATTAGCAAATGGTCTTTTTACAAAAAAAATCAACGTGACATTAACATCTACATGAGAGAACTAAACAGAGATCTTTCAAAAAATGACTTGAACGGCGCACAAAATACCGCATTGCGTTGCGGGGGTGTTGTTGGTGAAGTTATTGAAGAAGCTGTAAGAATTTTTTCTGAGCAGAAAAAAGGATTTTCAAGATCATTTGATATATCAGCAGCATTAGCAACAAGAAAATTAGAAAGCCATTTAACTATATTGGGTACAATCGGCGGTGTTGCACCATTTTTAGGGTTATTTGGTACAGTTGTTCGTATTCTTTTAACATTTGATATTATGGCAGGAGCCGGTAATCAGGCTGCAACTGTAGCATCAGGTATTGGTTCTGCGTTGATTGCTACTGCTTTCGGGTTAGGGGTCGCGATTGTTGCGGTTATCTTCTTTAACTCATTCCAATCTTGGGTAAAACATTTCGAAGATGATTTTCAGTTGATAAAATTACTATTCCTGAGTTTTGTTGATTCGGAAGAATCCAACTATTCATCTTCTTCTACAAAAGTTAATATGTAGTATGGTTAAGGCCTTCATTTAATAAAGGATAATGCAAAATGGCATTCGGAAACAATAAAAAAAGCAAAATATTTTCAGAAATAAATATCACACCGTTAACAGATATCTTTTTAGTATTGTTAATCATAATGATGGTTATTGCACCGTCTTTTCAATCAATGGATCAGGCTGTTGATGTTCCGCAGGTTGATAACGGCGTAAATATCGAAGAATCCAAGGTTACGATTTCTGTTACAGCTGATGGTACAATGTATATTGAAGGAAATCCTGTTTCTGCTGATCAATTAACAGATAGACTTGTTGCTGTAAGGCCGGAAGAAAAAGCTGAAGTTGTTGTCAAAGCTGATAAAAGTGTTAAAAGTGCTAAAATTATGGATATAATGAATGCAGCACAAAATGCAGAATATCAAAAGCTTGTCGTTGCAGGAGAACCTTTAAACAGAAAAGAACAAGAAAAACTTCAACAACAAGAACAAGAGCAGCAACAAAGAGCAGTCAATGTTCCGGGTGAGGATGAATAATTATGAGAAAAACATTTAATGAAATAAATATTACACCGTTAACGGATATCTTTTTAGTTTTGCTAATTATAATGATGGTTATTGCTCCAATGCTTGATCAACAAGGAATCAGTTTGGCTGTTCCTGAAAACGTAGAATCCGAGAAGCTTGAAAAAGAGCCCCAAATTTTAACCGTTCAAGTTACGCATGATAATAAATATCTTGTAAATAATGAAGAAGTCAGCATTGATTCTATGGGAACGGTATTGTCAGGGCTAATGAAAGATTATCCTGACGGAATGCTGATTGAGGCTGATGAGGATTCTACTCATGAGGCAGTTGTAAGATTGATGGATAAGGCTCGTTATGCCGGTGTAAAAGCTATTTCTCTAGATAGAATTTAGTTTTAATAATGATCATCGTTAAATATTTTGTAATCCTTGGGAATTTTACTTTCTATGTGCTGAAATAATTCTGACATTGACCACCCAAAAGCCTCTGCAATTTTTTTAAGAGTTATGATTTGAACTTCGTTTTTGCCCAGCTCCACTCGGCTTAGTGTCGATTTTGGGATTTCATTTTCATATGCAAATAATAAACAACTTTTTCCTGTATGTTCTATCCGAAGTTGTTTAATCGCCTCACCTATAAATTTGCAATATTGTCGTTCATATTTATTCATGTAAATAATCCTTTACAACACACTTGCCCATATATGGGATAGTATGCTAAAATGAAAATATAATTTCCCAAATATGGGATGAAAGGATTAAAGAATGAATAAAAAGTTTAAATTAAAGCACAGGGCATTCACTCTCGCAGAGGTCAATTCCCTCGCCCCATTGAGGGAGAGGGTTAGGGAGAGGGGGCTCAAACATG
>CAMNNA010000120.1 GCA_946545285.1 uncultured cyanobacterium
AAATATCTAATACATATTGGGTATAAAAGTCTGCATATGTCAGGTATTTTTGTGAAGGGTAATATATCATGCTGTATGATGATAAAGTTTTTGTTGGTAAAGTAATAAAAAATGCGAGGAAAAAACTTGGAATTAGTCAAATTAGTTTGGCACAAAAGGTTGGAATGACTGACAAAAATTTGGGAAACATTGAAAATGGTAAACAATATCCACAAGTCAACAACTTTTTACGACTAATGGAGGAATTAAATTTATCAGTTGAAGATTTTGGAAGTAAGTTAATAAACAAAACTACATACCAAAATTCTGATTTATTAAAAGTTGCATTCGCAGCCTCTCCACAAAAAGCAAAAGCATATACAAAGATATTAAAAACATTAGATGAAATTGTTTTGTATTACAAATAATTTAAAAATAACTTTTTCCATTGTTAGATCTTATGTTCTAGTTTATTTTGAAAAACTATTTCGATTATTATATTTTTGGATATAATAAAAAATGTAAGGAGAATTGAGATATGGAACGTCGTGCAATAATAATGGTAATTGATTCAATGGGCTGCGGAGCAATGGATGATTGCAAAGATTTTGGTGATAGCGAAAAATGTAATACTTTAAAAAATGTATGCGAATTTAATTCAGGGTTAAATGTTCCGAATTTAGAAAAGCTTGGATTGGGTAATTTAGGAGATTATAAAGGTATTTCAAAAGTTGATAATCCTATAGGTAATTGCGCGATTTTAATCGAGAAATCCAAAGGAAAAGATACTACAACAGGACATTGGGAAATAGCAGGATTAGTATCCCCTCAGCCTTTTGCAACTTATCCCCAAGGATTTCCGTCAGAATTAATCCAAAAATTTATTAAAAAAACAAATTGCGGAGGAATTTTAGCCAACATCCCAGCAAGCGGGACTGTAATAATTGAAAAATTAAACGAAGAACATCACAATACAAAATTTCCTATTATTTATACTTCTGCAGACAGCGTATTCCAGATTGCATTAGATACGGATTTAATTCCGTTAGAAACCTTGTATAAATGGTGTGAAATAGCAAGAAAACTTCTTGATGATGGAGGATACAATGTTGCAAGAGTAATTGCACGACCATACAAAATCATTGACGGGAAACCGACAAGAATTTCAAAAGACCGCAGAGATTATTCAATGGTTCCGAAACATACCTATCTGAATGATTTAAAAGACTCCGGAGCAAAGGTTATTGGAATCGGCAAAATTGAAGATATTTTTTCAAAATCAGGAATTACGCATGCTATTCATACCGGTTCTAACAAACAAGGTTTAGATTTGACACTTAAAGCTGTAAAAAACGACTTGGATTTAGAAAATATTGCATATGAAAAAGGAAAAAACTATACAAAAAACACTTTAATTTTTACTAATTTAGTTGATACAGATATGCTTTACGGCCACAGAAATGATGCAAAAGGCTACGGCAGAGCAATAGAAGAAATTGACACATACATAGAGCCTATCATAAATTCTATGTCTGAAAACGATTTGTTAATAATAACCGCAGATCACGGATGTGATCCGACCGTTGAAGGAACGGATCATACAAGAGAAAAAGTCCCTTGCGTAATTTATTCAAAATCCCTTCCTCTTTGTCAAAATATGGGTGAAATTCTGGGATTTGACTATATTGCTAATGTATTAAAAGATTGGTTTTTAGTGTAAATAATTATAAGTCATCAAGATAATCTTTTATTAAAATATTATAAATTTTTTGCGTGTCACTTTTAAGCTTACAAACAAATGCTTTATGCTTTCCATTGTATATTGTTTTTTCGTTGATTATCGAAGCTAATGGATGAATAATCTTATTAATTATCTGGTTGATACTTCACTTTTTTTTATTTTGTAGTATAATTAAGGGGTGAAAGTTATTTCACGGGTATAAATTATAAGGAGAAACTAAAATGACAGTTACAATTAGTGATGAATGTATTGCATGCGGCGCTTGTGAATCAATTTGCGACGCGGTATTTTCAATTGAAGACAAAGCTGTAGTTAACCAAGCTGCAGTTGCTGACAACGCTGACAGTGTAAAAGAAGCTGCTGATGCTTGCCCTGTTGGTGCTATTTCAGTTGACTAATTATTTAACATTTGATAGAAAAAAAGAACTCGTTATACGCGGGTTCTTTTTTTTTGGAATAATAATGTAAAGTTATGTAACAGATTTTATAAACTCTGAAATTAGCAATTTAAAAATAACTTTATATTAGTGAGAGAACTAAATAAGAAGAGGTTATTAAGATGGCTATTTCAAATTTTACTGAAAAACTTTTGTTTTACACATTACAAAAAACAAGTGTATCAAATCAATTAGCAGACATTCAAATGCAACAATTAGGTGCAGCAAAAGCGCAGGCAAGCGCGCAAGTTGCGTACAACACAAAATTACAAAATCTTTACTACGATGATATTGTAGGTTACGAAGCAAACCCTGAAGCATACGCTCAATACCTTTTAGAATATCAAAATGCGCACGAATTCGAAATGGCAACCCTGAACGCTTGGGAATCTCAGTTAGACAACAGAAAAGAAAGCTTAGAAACGCAATTAAATGAAATAACAGAATATGAAAAAACATGGCAAAACATGTTAAAAAACAATATTAGAGTTGAGTTTAGCTACGGTGGCTCAAACGGAAAATAATAAACTGATTTAGTTAGCTCCTTAATAACAAAAAAAGCAGGCACAAAGTTCAAAAACCTTGTGCCTGAATCTTGTTATTTATTCCATTTACGAAACTAAGAAGCTTTACCTGCTTTTGCAATAATTTCTTCTTCAACGTTTCTTGGAACTTGTTCATAGCATTGGAATTCCATAGAGAATGTACCACGGCCCTGAGTATTTGATCTCAAGTCAGTTGCATACCCAAACATATTAGCCAAAGGAACAATAGCTCTAACGATTACATTACCTGTATTACCTTGAGGTTCTTGACCTTCAATTCTACCTCTACGACGAGAAATATCACCAATGATAGTACCTGTAAATTCATCAGGAATTTCAATTTCAACTTTCATCATAGGTTCTAAAATACAAGGTTGAGCTTTTTTACAACCTTCTTTAATAGCCATAGAACCGGCAATTTTAAATGCCATTTCTGAAGAGTCGACTTCGTGGTAAGAACCGTCATAAAGTTCTACTTTAACATCAATCATCGGATATCCGGCTAAAATACCGCCTTCTAATGCTTCTTCCATACCTTTTCTTGCAGGTTCGATAAATTCTTTCGGAATAGCACCAC
>CAMNNA010000121.1 GCA_946545285.1 uncultured cyanobacterium
ATGAAGAAGTAAAAAAATATTATGAAATGAAAGAGTGGATGGAGAAGCATGTTGTGTATTGATTGCTAATACGTAAAGGAAAAGCGACAATTTTATTGCCTGAAAGATCTTTGCCCGGTTTTTCAGGCAAAATTCTATATAAAGCACAAATGTAAAATATTTAGCACACAAAAACTTTTCATTTTGGTTCATAATATAGGAAGAGAGAATTTGATGCAACACAATTTGGAAAACGAAAAGGGAAGAACCAAATGAAAATAAAAACAGAACATCAGAAAATTGGTTTGAATGTTCTTTTACAACGCAGATTAAGGGGCTGGACACAAGAAGAACTGTCGGTGCGTTCCGGTCTCTCCAGAGCAAGAATTTCAAATATTGAGCACGGCAAAGAATCGTTTACGCTGACTACCATTATGAATATAGGGAAAGCGTTTGGTATTGATTATAAAGAGTTGTTGAAGTGAGACAAAAGATTGTATGCAGGAAAAAGAAAAGTTTTGTAGAATAGAACAGTATAATTATTTTCAAAGAAAAAGAAGATAAAGTTAGACAATCAGAATTTGATGGATTGCCGAAATAAATAATTAGAAAAATATTATTGAAATAGGCAATTACCTTCATATGGTTAAAGTTGTTTTAGGAAAAATTAAAAGAGCGACATTCAATGGCCGTTAAGTTGGACGGGGCGTATTTAAAACACTATAATTAGTTTTATAGCAAGACGTAGGTTCATGACGGTAGAAATAAGTGAAATGACGGAGGTATACGATGGCACTCATAAATGAGTTTAATAAAATAATAAATGAAATACAAGAGAAAGAAGCAACCTATACACGAATTGCGGTTGTAGGACAACCTGGTGCAGGTAAATCGAGTTTAATTAATAATCTTATTGGGAAAAAGGTTGCCGAAACAGGACAAGTGACTGATGTCACACGAAAAGCAACTGAATACAAATTTAATTTTTTGACGATTGTTGATTTACCGGGTTATGGCACGCAATTATTTTCGTTCGAAAAATGGAAAACGGAATTTGAACCGCAAAAATATGATGTTTTGATATATGTTTTTAGTGGAAAACTATTAGAAGAAGATAATAAACTTTTCACTTCTATAAAACTATGGAATGAAAAGATTAGACGACCATTGTTTCTTGTAAGAAATCATTGTACAGATATTGAAACTGAAGAAGATAAGAATCGAGTGAAACGTGACGTTTTAGAAAAATTAGATTATGATAAGCCTTTGAATGTTTATTTTATAGATTGTGGAAGAAATAAAACCGGAATTAAGGATTTAAAAAAAGATGTTGAAGATCCGACCTTTATTAATTTGTGGAAAAGTCGAATATTAGCAAAATTTGAAGAAGCAAAAAAATCTTATCTTAGCAATAGTCATTATTGGGCATGTGATGATATAGATACTTATAAAAAAATGGCTTCTTTAAATGGAATCAACCCTTTTTTTGGTGCTGATATAGCAGTGGATGTAGGTATTTATTTAAAAATGTTTAAGGACATTCGTGAAAGATATGGTATAGACGATGATGATTTTAGATTGTACTATGCATTGCCGGTAGCCAAAAAACTGGCTGAACTGTTATCTAAAAATGGTGTGTTAGTTTTAATTAAAAGTTTTGGTACACGATTTACCGCAAAAACAGTTCTTAAATATGTACCATTTTTGGGACAGGCGGCTTCAGCAACCATTAGTTGGAAATTAGCAAAGTACGCAGGAGACGATTATAACAGCAAATGTTATGCTCTTGCGACAGAAGTTCTGGATAATGAAATTAAAAAGCGAACAAAATCATTGGATTGTATTTAACATTATTAATTTATTAATGGAGGTCATTAAAATGAGTAAAGAACAGGATTTGAGAGAACAACTAAGACACAAATGGGAAGAAATGGAAAATGTCCAAGTGAAGATTGCATTACTTGGTCAGCCGGGCGCAGGCAAATCCAGCTTAATTAATGCTTTAATTGGAAAAAAACTGTTTGAAGTTGGCGTCCATACTGATACGACCGTTGAAGCGCAAGAGGAAAATTTTGAATCTTTGGTGATTACTGATTTACCGGGATATGGAACCGCAAAATTCCCCGTTGAAACTTGGGTTAAAGCGTTCAAACCTGAAGATTATGATTTATATTTATTTGTTTTTGAAGGTAAATTACACGACTCTGATGCTGAATTGTTTAAATATCTGAAAAAATGGAGAGATGAAAGAAAGCATCCATTTTTTGTTGTACGCAATAAAACGGATCAAATTTGGGATGAAGATAAGAAATTAGAAGAATTACAAAATGAAATTAGGAAAGATGTAATAGAAAAAATAGGTGAGCCATCCGTTAAAGTTTACTTTACAAGTTGTAAAGATAAAACCGGTTTAGCTCCATTAAAGGCGGATATTTTTAAATCAAATATTGCTGAGGTTAAAAAATCTAAGCTGACCGCTGCTTTTAAAGCCGAAACGATGGCGGATATTGATATGAAACGCGAAATGTGTTTAGATGATGTTACTACCTATGCTTGGGCGGGAGCAGCGAACGCACTAAATCCTGTGCCTGGCCTTGATATAAGCGTGGATGTCGGCGTTTTTTATAAAATGTTGAAAAATATTAGAGAAGCATTTGGGTTTAGCAATGAAGAAGAATTAAAGAAATATGAGGTTTTAGGGCCGGTTGCAAAACAGTTAATTAATAAAATTCTTGAATACGCTACAAAAGAGGGTGTTATACAACTTATTAAACAATTAGGTGTACGTTATGCAAGACAAAAGTTTTCAAAGTATATTCCTTTTGTAGGTCAAGCTTTAGCTGCGTTAGCAGGCTTTGCCATGATAAAAGAAGTAGGGACTTCTTATGTAGAAGATTGTTATAAATTATCGCAATTGATTTTGGAGAAAGTTGTAAAAAATAGTTGATTATTAAAACGGGACTTTTAGTAAACGATAGTATATCGTCATCTATTCCTGTCGGTGGCTGGGGGATGAAAGCTAGCGCCGCAGTGAAGGCGAGGCAGATTTCCTCAACATCCATCCGGCGAAGAGGATTTTGTCTGTAGAAGTAAAAGTTAGCGGCGTTGCCTTCCGCAATGGAAGGCGAGGCATCTACAAAAAGTTGTGAAATTAATATTAACTTTTTAACAGGGTATTGAAAAGGGATGCTGAAAGCTTTATAATGC
>CAMNNA010000122.1 GCA_946545285.1 uncultured cyanobacterium
TTTACCGGTTGTCATATCAAGATAAAAATCTTCCATAGCAGGATATAATATTTCTTCAGAAACTTTGTTCAACCGGTGAATTTCGTCAATAAACAAAATTTCACCTTCTTCTAAAGACATTAAAATCCCTATAATATCCCTTGCTCTTTCAAGTGCAGGAGCTGAAGTTATTTTAATAGAAACTCCGGTTTCATTAGCAATTACACCCGCCAGCGTTGTTTTCCCAAGCCCGGGAGGCCCGTAAAATAACAGATGATCAAGTGTTTTTTCACGTTTTTTTGACGCTTCTATTGTTATTTTTAAGTGCTTTTTTAACGCACTTTGCCCGATATAATCATCAAATGTTTTTGGACGAATATTGTTTTCAAACGAATTATCTCCGGGAGTTGTTTTTGTTTCAACAACAGGATTTTTCTTTAGAGATTTTATATTTTTGTTATTACTAAATTCATCATCTGAAATTATACTCATAAACTAATTTACTCCGATAATGCCGGCTTCAGCTTGCCCCATGTCAACCATTTCAAATAATTCGTCTACATCATCTGTTTTTATTAAATCGCTGTTTAAAAACTCAAATTCATCTTTTAAAATATCAACAATTTTTATGTTTTTTGCAGACACAAAAAAATAATATTTATTAACATTTTTCATGTATAAACCAATCGAATTTTTAGAATTTTGAAGTGCTTTAAGAAATTTCTTTTTTTCAATATCTTTGGATTCAGTAGTAAAATTTAAAACACTACCGTTATAATGTGATTTTACAGTTTCTAAAAGAACATAAGGTTCTATCCATTTGGTAATAATTATTGAATTCATAAAACAGCTTCCTTCTGACGTTTAAATTGCATATCGTATAACTTTTTATACGCACCGTTATTTATATTTATAAGTTCATCGTGTGTGCCGAGTTCAGCGAGTTTTCCGTCATTTATAACAGCGATTCTGTCTGCATTTTGAATTGTAGACAATCTGTGCGCAATAACAAATACAGTTTTATTTTTCATAAGATTATCAAGCGCTTTTTGAACAATGGCTTCCGATTCATTATCAAGAGCAGAAGTTGCCTCATCTAAAATAACAATCGGCGCATTTTTAATCATAGCTCTTGCAATTGCAACCCTTTGTCTTTGACCGCCCGATAAAGATGCACCTCTTTCACCGACATATGTATCTAAGCCGTTTTCAAAAGAATTTACAAATTCATCAACATGAGCTAGTCTAACAGCAGTTTGCAACTCATCTTCTGAAGCATTTTCGTTCCCCATCAAAATATTTTCTCTAATTGTACCTGAAAACAAGTAATTATCTTGGAATACAAATGAAATATTGTTTCTTAGTGATTGAAGTTCAAAATCTTTTATATCAATCCCGTCAAAAAGGATTTGCCCAAATGAAACATCATAAAATCTTGGCAAAAGATTGACCAAAGTGCTTTTACCGCCTCCGGAATTTCCGACAAGTGCGATTGTTTCGTTTTTATTGATTGATAGTGAAAAATCCTTTAAAACAGGAGTATTTTCTTCATATTCGAAACATACATTTTTATATTCAATCGAAGAATTTAAACCATTCATTTTTATTGCATTCGGAACATTTTGAATCATCGGTTCTAATTCAAATAATTCAAAGACCCTTCCCATAGCAACAAAAGTGGATTGAATATCAGTTAAAGTCCTTCCTAAATCTTTTACCGGCTTATATAAAAGTAATAGAGAAGTGATAAATGATGCAAAACTTCCCGCACTCATTTGACCGCTTATAATTAAATGATTCCCGTAAAACATAACAATTGCAATTCCGATTGAACAAACAAAATACATAATTGGCGACATCCATCCAACACGCTTTGTTAAAGACATTCCAAGGTTAAATTGAGTGTTAATCTGATCTTCGAATTTTTTGTTTTGAAGATTTTGCAAGTTATACGCGTTAATAATTTTGTTTCCTGCAAAAGTTTCATTAAAAGTTGTAGTCATATTACCACCAACTACCATACCTGCGTTAGAAACCTTTTTAATACGTTTTCTTAGAAAAATAACAGGAGTAATAGCAATAGCCATAATACTTACCCCGATCAGGGCAAGTTTCCAAGAATTATACAACAAAACAAAAACTAATCCTACAATTCCAAAAGATGTTGTGATGATAGTTTTTACGGTATTAATAATGTTTTTAGATGCCGTATCAGGATCAGATAAAAATCTTGCAAGAACAATTCCTGAAGAATTAACATCATAAAATTTAGGGTCAAGTGATGTAAGCTTTTTGAATAATTGAACTTTTAGCGAGTTCGCAATTTTATTACCGGTCCAATCCGTCAAATAATTGTTAACATATTTTAAAACACCTTGTACGACAGCAAAAAGAACAATGCCAAACGGGATAACAATTGCAAGCATATTTTGTTCGATCGAATAAGGACCCAAATGCCAAGTTTTTCCGTTTATAACGCAATCCATATAAGGCTTAAGAGCAAAAGCTACAACCCCGTCTAACAGACCTAAAGGAACAGCAAGAACCATGTTAATAAGAATTCTTTTCATATGCGGTCTGATAAACGGAAAAATTTTGCCAAGTAAAAACTTGTACCTGAAAGCATTGTCAGAGTTAGTCTTTTTTAATTTGTAATCCATAATAATCCTTTAATACACTTCCCCAAACATATCATTACACAAACATACAAACATTTCAAATGTATTATTGACAATGTAATATCATTATAATAGGATATGTATGTAGGCTTTGTAAAGTGATATTTTTATAAAGTTTCGAGTTTGACAATTAAATATGGGCAGGGGTAAATGATTTCAGTTATTTAAACTTGCAAATATGTTAAATATGGGCATGTGGTACTCTGCCGACGAGGAAGATTGAGTATCTTCCGAACAGAGGGGTAGACACGCCAACTGCGAAGCAGTTTTGACAATTGAATATGGGCATGTGGTGGAATGGTAGACACGCTAGTCTTAGGAACTAGTGCGCAAGCGTGGGAGTTCGAGTCTCTTCATGCCCAAATAGCAGGGTATAACATACGTTATACCCTGCTATTTTGTGTATAGAGTGTGACGAGAATCCCTTTTGGGGAGTTCGGCGGATTTGCGGACGGACGACACGAAGTTAGTCCGGATAGCGAGGAAATTGAGCA
>CAMNNA010000123.1 GCA_946545285.1 uncultured cyanobacterium
TGGTGAGTGGTGAGTGGTTGATTTATTAATTGACATAGCAGAAAAACTTGATATCAAAGTTAAAAATTTAATAGATTTTTAGTTATAAATTTAATAATTATTTTGAAACAAAATCCGATTTATTTTTCCCTAATTGCAAAAGTTCTTTTTCTAGTTTTTTAAAATCACCCATACCGTTAATTTCGACTTTTCCGGCGGGAGAAATTCTTAATTCGATTTTATTTTTATATTTTTCGATATCATTTTTATTATACCGGTCTGTTAGAAAAATATACCGTTGGTTTAGCGACCCGACCCAAGGGCGTGAGAGGTCAAATTTAGATTTTTCAAACCCCCCGTCAATTAATAAGTCAATTTGGTTCAAAACCGCATCAATATTTTTATCTTTTTTTGATTTCAATTCTTCTGTCGTGTACCCCGTAAAACAAACAATAGAAAGATTCAGAGATTTTATAAGAGCGCAAAGTTTTGCTATTTCTTTTGATTGTTCGAAAGGTTCACCGCCTAAAAAGGTCACTCCTTCTATATTTGGAGTATTTTTAATCATTTCAAATAACTCATTGATTTTATAATTTTTACCCGCACCAAACTCCCAAGTTTCTTTTGCAAAACACTCAGAACAATGTTTTTTACAGCCTTGAAACCATATACAAAAACGATTTCCCGGGCCTTCTACTGTTGTATTTTCCAAAATTTTATAAATATTGAGCATCTAAATATCGACAATTCTTCCTTTATTCGGTTTTTGTTTTTTAGTTGTTTTTGGTTTTAGAATTTGGATTTTTTTCCTTATTTTTGGTATAAAAATTTCTTTTACTTGAGCAATTTCTAAAAATTCATCTTCGGATTTAAATTCACCGTTTTTATTTCTGAATTCTACAATTTTTTTTGCAATAACAATGTTAATCCCCGGCAAAGACGCTATTTGAGAGGCGGAGGCAGAATTTATATCAATCAATGAAGCAGGTGCTATTTCATCCATTTCCACAAATTCAGAATCAATATTTTCAACAGGAGTATCCAATTTGTAAGAATCTTTTTGGATATTATTTATATCGAAAAATTCTTGAGCCTGAGATTTTGGAGGTTGAATTGTTATATCAACGGTTTTTACTTCCGGTAAAGTCGATACAAACTGAAGTTTTATATCATATTTTTTCTTAAAATATGCATACAAAAGATCTATATCCAAATACTCATCAAACATTTTACAAATCAAATACCAGCAATGGCTGACATCTGCCCCATCGGATTTGTCGATAGTAAAAATCCTTTTTTCTCTTTTTTGTTCTGAAGTAAGATTTTCGCTAATTATAATTTTTCGATCAGGATTATATTGCACAATACATTTTTTATTTTCGAGTTTGTATCTGTTTTTAACAAACTTTGCGTTTACGTGATCGGCACTGCTGTTATAAAAAAATCTTGCAAATACAAGATTAACAATAACCATAAAAATTAATGCTATTACTCCCAAAACTAAAAAATACTTTGAAATGTTCGGTGCAAAAATAAGAGTAATTATATAAATTGATCCGACATAATACAACCAATTCAAAAACATCTTCTTCATGCTAAAATACTACTATGCAAAAAACAGTAAGTCAAAATTTCAAAACACTTAAAGGCGAAATTACAATCCCGTCTGATAAATCTATGTCACATCGCGCAATATTATTTTCTTCAATTGCAAAAGGAAAATCCATAATCAAAAATTTTTCAAACGGAAAAGACCCGCATTCAAGTATTGAAGTTTGCAAAAACCTCGGTATTGACATAAAAATAAATTCTGACAGAATCGTTGAAGTTAATTCAAACGGATTAAAAATGTCAAAAAATAATTTATACTGCGGAAATTCCGGAACAACAATGAGATTAATTTCCGGAATTTTGGCAGGTCAAAATTTTGATTCTGTTTTAACAGGGGATGAAAGTCTTTCTTCCCGCCCTATGAAACGCATAATTGAACCCCTCAGACTTATGGGTGCAAATATTGAATCAAACGATTTTAAAGCACCGATTATAATTAAAGGCAGTGAACTTCACGGGATAGAATATAATTCCAAACTCAGTTCCGCACAGGTAAAATCATGTGTTTTACTTGCAGGTCTTTTTGCAAACGGGGTTACAACTTACAAAGAACCTCAAATATCCAGAAATCACACTGAAATTTTACTTAAATATATGGGCGCGAAAATATCTTGCCAAGGGAATTTTACAAAAATCGAAAAATCAGAACTAAACCCGATTAATACCGAAATATTTGGGGATATATCATCTGCAGCATTTTTTATTGTCGCAGGGTTAATTGTTCCGAATTCAGATATAATTTTAAAAAATGTCGGATTGAACCCTACAAGAACAGGGATTATTGATGTTGTAAAAAAAATGGGCGCAGATATTGAACTTTTTGATATTCACGAAATTTGCGCAGAAAAAGTCGGGAATATAAGGGTAAAATATTCACCTGATTTGAAAGGAATTGATATTGATTCAACAATAATTCCGCGATTAATAGATGAAATTCCGATTATTTCCGTTCTTGCAACGCAATGCCAAGGAATTACAAAAATCTCCGGCGCACAGGATTTGAAAAATAAAGAATCTGACAGAATACTAACAACAGTTACAGAATTAAAAAAACTCGGTGCAAACATTACCGCAACACAAGACGGCATGATTATCGAGGGCAAAACAAAATTAAAAGGAAATGTTTTAACCGAAAGTTACCGCGACCACAGACTTGCACTAAGCCTATATGTTGCAGGTTTGATTAGCGAAAACGAAATTTCAATAAATGATTTTGATTGGATAAATATCTCATTCCCCGAATTTGAAAATTTAATGCAGGAAATTAGAGGTTAATTCAAATAGTGAGTGGTGAGTAGTGAGTGGTGAGTAGTTCTTTACAAAGTTCATGACCCTTGGGTGCGACAAGCAAAAATAAAAATTGTAACGAACTCATCAAACCTATCCTACTTATCCTACCTATCAAACTTCATGACAGTGAGTAGTTCGTTACAGATTTAAGTAAAGGGGGTTAAAATCCCCACCCCTTGCGGGCGGGGAGCAGTTCT
>CAMNNA010000124.1 GCA_946545285.1 uncultured cyanobacterium
GACACCTTCCTAACGCGGATGAATACGATCTGATTTCTATGGAAATGTACGGTTGCCATATAAAAAGCGGTATTATTGGACGATTAAATGAAACATTTAATGATGGTGTTGGGGGCTGTAGCACATCCAATCCTGACAAATACTCAGATAAGCGTGCAAAAATCGGGTATTACAAAGATAGTCATGCCTGGGTTGATGAAGGAGTAGATGGACAACATATTATGATACATATTTTTGGCAAAGGTAATAGCGTATATTTAAGAGAAGACAATAAACTTTTAAACTATATTTGCATAAGTGATTAAATCTTTTTGATAATTTTTAAACTAATGTCTTTAGTATTTCAATTGAGCGTTTTGATAGCAATTCACTTTTTAGTTTTTTATTTTTACGTTCTTTTTTGGGTAATTCAATAGGATCAATAATTCCCCAGTTCGAATTTATCGGTTGAAAATGTTTATTTTCAGGATTTGTAATATAGTGAGTTAAAGCACCGAGCATAGTTGAAGTCGGCAATTCTAAAAGTTTTTCATTATTCAGAAATTTTGCTAAATTAATCCCCGCCAAAAGCCCTGAGGCAATAGATTCTGTGTAACCTTCCGTACCTGTAATTTGACCTGCAAAAAACAAATCTTTTCTTTGTCTTGTTTGAAGGGTAGGATTTAAAAGAGTTGGTGAATTTATAAATGTATTTCTGTGCATAACACCATATCTTACAATATTGCAGTTTTCAAGACCGGGGATTGACTGTAATAGTTCTTTTTGACTTCCCCATTTCAAATTTGTTTGAAATCCTACCAAATTATACAAAGTTTTTGCGCTGTCATCTTGTCTTAGTTGAACAACGGCATAATTAATTTCATCAGTCCTTTTGTCAACAAGTCCAACGGGTTTCATCGGACCAAACCTTAAAGTATCAATTCCGCGAGATGCCAAAACCTCAATAGGCAAACAACTTTCAAAAAATTTTGCACCTTTTTCAAAATCGTGGTGTTCTATTTTGGGAGCATTAATTAATATTTCATAGAATTTTTTGTATTCTTCTTCATTCATCGGGCAATTTATATAGCAGGCTTCACCTTTGTCATATCGGCTTGCCCAAAAAGCTTTGTCAAAATTAATGCTGTCTTTTTCAACAATTGGAGCAATAGCATCAAAAAAATGTAAATATTCGCTTTTTGTAAATTCTTTTATTGCAAGGGCGAATTTATCGCTTGTCAAAGGCCCTGATGAAATAATAGTCGGTGTATTTGGAATTTTATCAACTTCTTTTTCGATATAATTAATATTTGGATTAGATTTAATTAAATCTGTAACGATTTTGGAAAATTTTACCCTGTCAATTGCAAGTGCGTTACCTGCGGGAACTGCAGAATTTTTGGCGATTTCAATTAATTCTGACCCTAAAATTTCCATTTCATGTTTTAATAATCCGCTTGCATTAGTAATATCATAAGAACCAAGACTGTTAGAACATACAAATTCCGCGCAATCAGAAGTTTTATGCGCACCTGTAGAAACCTTAGGACGCATTTCAAATAAATTAACTTTAATCCCTCGTTTAGCAAGCTGCAGGGCGCTTTCAGACCCGGCTAAACCCGCACCGATTACATTAACTTCCATACAAAAATTTTAAAAAATACAAAATTTATTGTCAAATTATTTAAAATAATCGAAATTTGAAAATACATTATGTTTATATTAATATTAAGCTTACGGAAAGGTTTTACACTATGCAATTTATCGATAAGGCAAAAATCAAAATAAGTTCAGGCAAGGGCGGAAACGGCGTTGTTGCTTGGCGCAGGGAAAAGTTTGTTGACAAAGGCGGACCTGCCGGAGGAGACGGAGGAAACGGCGGAAGCGTTTATTTGCTTGCTGATGAAGGGATGTCTACTCTTATGGATTTTACTTATCGATCAATATTTAAAGCTGAAAACGGTGAAAACGGATTTAAAAAAAGTATGCACGGTAAAAGCGCTAAAGATTTAATAATTAAAGTTCCGACAGGAACGATTGTTAAAGATATAAAAACCGGAAATATAATTGCCGATTTAACCGTTCATAATCAAAAAGTTCTCATAGCAAAAGGCGGAAAAGGCGGCAGGGGAAATACTCATTTTTGCACTCCTCAAAATCGCGCCCCGCAATACTGTGAACCAGGTGAACCCGCAATTGAGAGAGAACTTATTTTAGAACTAAAACTGATCGCTGATGTCGGGTTATTAGGGATGCCAAACGCAGGAAAATCAACTTTTATAAGCAGAGTTTCCAGTGCGAAACCAAAAATTGCCGATTATCCTTTTACAACATTAGTTCCTAATTTGGGTGTGGTTAGAAAAAGCACAGGTGACGGATTTGTTATAGCAGATATTCCGGGACTCATTGAAGGAGCATCTGATGGTGTGGGATTAGGGCACGACTTTTTAAGACATGTTGAAAGATGCAGATTTTTACTCCATATAGTAGACGGAACTGCACAAAATCCAATTGAAAACTATAAAATAATAAATAACGAACTTCAAAAATATTCTCAAAAACTGGCAAGCTTACACCAAATTGTTGCCGTAAATAAAATTGATGCTATTGACGATGACAGACTATCTGAATTAATTTCAGAATTTAAAAATAACGGGATTGATGTTTTTAAAATATCTGCGGTAACAGGAGAAAATATTGAAGAATTAAAATATGAACTTGAAAAAAAAGTCAATGAAATTCCAAAACCTGTTTCGGAAGTAACAATTGAACAAGATTTAGGCGCAACTGATAATGATGACAGTTACTGGGAAATTAAAAAAATTGACAAAGAAACATATCAAATTATAGGCGGTAAAATTACAAGAATATCACAAGTTATAGATCAAAGAAGTACAGAACAGGTAATCCGATTGCAAAACACTATGAAAGCTATGGGAATAATATCTGAATTGAAATCTTTAGGAATTCAAAACGGCGATACAGTTTTAGTCGGCAAACTTGCTTTGGAATACTGGGACGATGAAATGTATAAATAGTGTTGCAATAAAATTG
>CAMNNA010000125.1 GCA_946545285.1 uncultured cyanobacterium
CGACCTTCGGGTTATGAGCCCGACGAGCTACCAGACTGCTCCATCCCGCGATATAAATTTGTAACTGTCAAAGTTTCCTTCAACAGTTACATTATTTTTTGCTAAATTTTTAAAATCAAGTGGTTGTTCTTTTTTCTTAATAATTATTTGCTAATTTTTCAAAATATGATTGCGGGTGGTCGCATACAGGACATTTTTCAGGCGCTTTTTTGCCGATATATATATGTCCGCAATTTGAACATTGCCATATTGTATCTTCTTCTTTTGAGAATACTACGCCTTTTTTAATGTTTTCTAATAACTTTCTGTATCTTGCCTCGTGTTCACATTCTATCTTTGCGACCATTTCAAATAGTTCCGCGATTTTGTCAAAGCCCTCTTCTTTTGCTTGTCTTGCGAATTCCGGATACATGTTTTGGCATTCATATGCTTCCCCTTGTGCTGCTATTTCAAGGTTTTGCTCTGTTGTTCCGATTCCCTCGTGTAGTATTTTAAACCATATTTTTGCGTGTTCTTTTTCATTGTTTGCGGTTTCTTCAAAAATTTTACTTATTTGTACATATCCGTCTTTTTTGGCTTTTGATGCAAAATAAGTGTATTTATTTCTCGCTTCTGATTCTCCGGTAAACGCTGCCATTAAATTCTTTTCTGTTTGTGTTCCTTTTAAATCCTTCATTTTCCCTCCTTTTTTACAATCAGGATATCAGTTTATCATATTTTCATATTTGGTTCAATTAATCTTGTTCACATTTTATTACGGTAATCTTAACTATTTTACAAGATTCTTTTTTTTGTATATAATTATAACCTGAGTGAGCTTTATGAATAAAATTAATAACAAAACTCAAGTAATAATTGTCGGAGCAGGTCCTGCCGGTATTTCCTGTGCAATAACTTTAGCAAGAGCGGGAAAGCAGGTCGTTTTAATCGAACGCGGCATGTTTGCAGGTTCAAAAAATGTTTTTGGCGGGGCAATTTATACTCAGCCTACTAAAGAAATTTTTCCTAATTTTGAAACTGATGCTCCTTTAGAACGTCACAATATTATTCATAACTTTATGATTCTTGGCGAAAAAGATTCTACATCAATTGCTTACAGAAATGATTTTGGCGGAAGTTATTCTGTTATAAGAGGAAAATTTGACCGCTGGGCGGCTGATCAGGCAAAAAAAGAAGGGGTTGTTATTGTTGAACAAACTGTTGTCAGAGAACTTTTAAAAGAAGATAATAAAGTAATCGGTGTTAAAACCGAATTGGAAGAATACTTTTCTGATATTGTAATTTTGGCTGACGGCGTAAATTCTTTACTTGCCAAACAAATAGGCTTAAGAAAAGAAATTGAAACAAAAGATGTTGCGCTTAGTGTTAAAGAAGTTATTAAGCTTGATAAAGAAATTATAAATCAACGTTTTAATTTAACTGATTCTCAAGGGGCGATTGGTGAAATTTTTGGCGGTCCGATGCTTGGGATGCTGGGGTTAGGGTTTATGTATACAAACACCGATTCTGTTACTATCGGGCTTGGAATTACTTTGAATGATTTGGTTAAAAGCAATCAAAGACCTTATGAATTTTTGGAAAAGGTTAAATCTCACCCTTCAATTGCACCTTTAATAGAAGGCGGAACATTGAAAGAATACAGTGCACATTTAATTCCTGAAGGCGGGTATAAAAAAGTTCCTAAACTTTGCGATAACGGGGTAATGATTGTTGGTGATGCCGGCATGCTCGTTAATAATCTCCATTGGGAAGGGACGAACCTTGCTATGATTAGCGGAAAATTAGCAGCTGAAACTGCTATTGTAGCTTTAAATACTAATGATTTTTCTAAAAAAATGCTTTCTAAATATGAAAAATCACTTAAAAATTCTTTTGTATTAAAGGATATGCATACTTACAGGAATCTTATGGATATTGCGCATCAAAGACAAAAAGCATTTTTAGACTATTATCTGAGAAAAATTAATGCGTTTTTTGAAATGTTTACAACGGTAAACAGTGTTCCTAAAAAGCAGAATTATCACGGATTTATAAAAAGTATTTTTACCGACAGAAAAATATCTGAATTGTTTAAAGATGTGATTGCGGTTATAAAGTTGGTATGGAGTATATTGATATGAATATAGACAAAAAGCTTTATACACTAAAATATTCACCTGACACTGATTCTCATTTGAAACCGAATCAGGATGAATGTAAATTGTGTCAAGGCCGATGCTGTACTTATATTTGTCCGGCAGATGTTTATGAATGGGATGAAGAAAATCAGCAGTTGCGGGTGAATTTTGAAAATTGCCTTGAATGCGGTGCGTGCCGAATCGCTTGCGAAAGAAATGCTATTGATTGGAATTACCCGAAAGGAACAAAAGGAGTAACTTTTAAACAAGGATAGGGGTAAATAGGGGTAAATCAGTTAATAATAATTAAATGATTGTTGTGGAATTAGTTTTATAAAAGGAGAGTAAAAATGAAAGAAGAGTATTCAAATCAACACAGACGCTGGTATGACAAAGATCCGGTTTTATCTGAGGCTGTTCATACTTTGGAAGAATCTGACGATCAAACTCAAATTCGTGTGGCTTTAAATTTGATTAAAATTATTATTGAGCACAATATTGAAGATGAAAAATTTGAAGCCGTGGATGATATTATTAATGCTGTCGGCTCAGGTTTAGATGATAACAGACGCGGAAGATGGTATGATATTGATACTACATTGAGAACTGCTATGCATATGCTCCAAAATTGTCCGCCTGATACCCAAAAAATTATCGCAAAAGAAATGGCTAAAATGGTTGTTGATAAAATCAAAACCGAAGATGAAGAATAAATTAGGGCTGAAGACCTTTTTTATTCATGATCGGCGCTTTCTTTGTTCGGGCAAAGAAAGCGCCAAGAAAGAAACACGGCAGCCTGCAAAGACAAATAAAAATAAATTAAATCGCCCTTTGCAAAGCGACT
>CAMNNA010000126.1 GCA_946545285.1 uncultured cyanobacterium
TTGCAATAATTTTTCATCTTTTTCGAAACTCCTTTCTCTTTTTTATTGTGCTACTCTATCAAATTTTTTATTTGACTTTCTTATTATAAACTATTTTTCCAAACTTCGCAAGCCTATAAAAAAATAAAATTAAGAACTTGCTAAAAAATAAAAAATAATATAATATATTAATATAAAAAACAAAGGGAGATGTGATGTTTCAAAAATTAATGAAACAATTAAGACAAAATGACGGAAGAACAAAAAGTTCTTCGATGATGACGTCTCCATTTGAATCAAATGATGTTTTAAAAAAGCTTTCATATGATGCATTAAATTTATTTGAAAGAAAAATGGATGTGAAAAAATTCACCAGACTTGCGTTATCTAATCCTGAAAATACAAATTATGTTGAACAGGTAAATGAATTATTTAAAAGCGGGGTAAAAGATCCGTTGAGTGATGAAGAACTGGATTTACTTTTTAGTAATCCGAAATTTTTAAAGGATTTGGGTTTATAAAAAAAACAACTCTATAAAATTTTTACAGAGTTGTTTTTTATCTGTTAAATAATTAAAACTATTTGATTGCAAAAGTCATATCAGCTTCAACACAAACTTTTCCGTCAACTGTTCCAACACCATGCGCTTTGCAAACAGGACCTTTCAATTTTGTCAATTCAATTGACATTTCAAATCTGTCCCCCGGTCTTACTATATTTTTAAATCTAGCATTTTCCACTCCCGCATAAAGTGCCAATTTACCGGTAAATTGCGGCAAAGTTAACAAAATAGGCGCTGAACATTGAGCCATAGCTTCTAACTGTAAAACCCCCGGCATAATAGGATTATTAGGGAAATGACCTTGGAAAAATTCTTCATTCATAGAAAGATTTTTATACCCTTTTGCATATTTTCCCGGTACACATTCTGTAATTCTGTCTACTAATAAAAACGGGTACCTGTGAGGCAACATTTCCATAATTTGCATAATATCAAAGCTTAAAGTTTCATTTGTAACTGTATCTGTCATTTGTTTTTCTCCTTCTTATATTTCTACTAACTTTTCTTTCAACATTTTTGCGGTTTTAATATGGACCGCATGCCCTGCTTCTTTCACAAGAATTTGACATTTCAGATTTAACGGATTGACTCCGGTTAAATAAAAATCTCCGATTAAATCTAAAATTTTATGCTTAATAGGCTCAGATTCTGATCTTAAATCAACGGAATAACTTCCGTCATCCATAAATCCTAACGTATTTTCTTTAGTTACGCCCTGCGCAAAACCAAGCATTTGAAACTTTTTTAGATCCCTATAAAATCCAAAAGTCCTTGCCTCTATTATTTCTTCTTTGTTTTTTAAATCAAAATTAACAAATCTTCTGACTTCTTGCGGATGATTGTAGTTTACCGAGTACGAACAGAAAAATTTTTCATCAGGCAAAACGACCAAACTTGTTTTTCCGTTTAAATAATACACAGGCTCAGATACTGTATAAAATTTTTCTTTTTCGAAGAATTTTTTGGTTGTTCCGACTTTTTTGATTTCTTCAACCCAAACTTTAGAACTTCCGTCTAAAATCGGAACTTCTTCTTCACTCATACATATATCAACAGAATCAATTCCGCAAAACGCCAACGCGGCAGTCAAATGCTCCGTTAAAATCGCCTTTGAATCTTTATTTCCCAAAACCACACAATGATCGGTTGACAAAACATTATCAACACAAGCCTCAAATTCACCTTTGCCTTTTACAAAATATCTGATTTTACCTGTGTTTGACGGAAACAAAGTAACTTCACAGGGCTTATTTTTCATAAGTCCGTTACCACTAATTTTGATTTCTTTTTTTAATGTCGGCATCAGATTATTTCAAAACCTCTTGTTTATCTTCTTCAAAAGAACTCAAAAGCGGTTCATATTTTCTGAATTTTGCAAAAATTTCCTGAGCATCTTTCATTGTTTTCAACTGTTTGATAAAATCTTTTCTCGGAACAGCCGGAATACCTACAATAATTGATTTTTCAGGGAATGATTTAGTAACACCCGCTTTTGCGGTAATAATTGTATCGTTTCCGATTTCAATATGATCAGCCAAACCTGCTTGACCGGCGATAACAACTCTGTCACCTATTACACAACTACCCGCAATACCTACTTGAGAAACAATTAAACATCCTTTACCGATTTTACAATTATGACCAATCATAACCAAATCGTCTATTTTAGTATTATCACCGATTACTGTATTTTCAATTGTACCTCTGTCGATTGCGGTATTTGCGCCAATTTCAACATTATTTCCGATAACTACAGCCCCGATTGACGGAATTTTGAAAATTACTTGATTAGAATTGTCTTTTTTAATTTCACCGTCTTGTCTTGCATTTTCAATATTGTTTGGATTTTCAGTAACAAAACTAAATCCGTCAGCACCCAATGAAACACCATGATGTAAAATTACATCATTACCGACTTGAACTCTGTCACCGATATTTACTCCCGGATGGAAGAAACAATTATTACCGATCTTAACATTAGAACCGATATAAGAATTCGGAAGAATTTTTGTATTATCACCAATAACAGCACCGGCACTAACGACAACATTAGCTCCGATTGAAACATTTTGTCCTAATTTAGCCGTTTCATCAACAACAGCAGTCGGGTGAATATCTTTATTAACAACAGGAGGTACGTAAAATAAGTTTAACAACTTCATCATCGCTAAACGAGGACGTTCAACTTCGATTGTTGTCAAGCCGTCAATTTGTACTCCTAAAGGTACTAACGCAGCTTTAGCTTTTGAATTTGCTAAATTTGCGATTTCTTCTTCTCCAAGAGCCAATGCCAATGTATTTTCATCGGCCAAAAGCGGAGGAGCAATTTTTTCAATTTGCGGATTTTGAACTTTTGTCAACATCCCGCCTACAATTTGTGATATTTCTTCAATGCTAAAACTTTTCA
>CAMNNA010000127.1 GCA_946545285.1 uncultured cyanobacterium
TGTTTTCTTCTTGCTTTTCTGCAATCAGGACATCTTTTTGGTTTGTTTACAAGCCCTTTTTCCGCATAAAACTCCTGCTCACCTGCGCTGAAAACAAATTCTTTTCCGCAATCTTCACACACTAACGTTTCATCTTCGTACATTGTTTTTCTCCTGCTTTTGTACTTGACTGTATTGACCAAGTTCTATTGTACACTTTTTTTTTAATTTTGCAATAGCTTTAATAATAAGAAACATTTGATTTTACAAATTATAAAGTTTGTAATAGTATAGATAGCGAAGAGAACTAATTTTAATAAAGGAAAAACTAATGAAAATATCACTAAATTGGCTTAATGAATTTGTAGATTTATCAAAATACGAACCGGAACAAATAGCACATGAACTTACTATGAGCGGTCTTGAAGTTGAATCAATTGAAGAAGTTCAACCTCAATTTACCAATATAAAAACAGTTAAAATAGAAAAAATTGATAATCATCCGAATTCAGACAGGCTTCATTTAGTTACTGTAAATACAGGGGTCGGTCTAAAAACAGTAGTTTGCGGCGCCCAAAATATTAAAGAAGGGCAAATTGTTCCTTATGCAAGTGTTGGCTCAAAAGTTTTAGACAGAAAATCAAAAGAGCAATTTGAACTTACCCCTGCAGTTATTCGCGGAGTCGAATCTCAAGGAATGTTATGTTCATCTGATGAACTTGGGGTTTCAGAAAGAAATTATCAAACTGAAGACGGTATTTTAATTCTAAATAGAATTTTTCCTGATGTTGAAATCGGTAAAGATGTAAAAGATGTTTTAGGTTTTGAAAAAGATACCGTAATTGATGTTGCTCCTACTGCAAACAGAGGCGATCAAATGTCTGTTATCG
The DNA here is from genome assembly GCA_946545285.1 of uncultured cyanobacterium. Classification (GTDB taxonomy): domain Bacteria; phylum Cyanobacteriota; class Vampirovibrionia; order Gastranaerophilales; family Gastranaerophilaceae; genus Zag111. The sequence goes on from CAMNNA010000127.1 coordinate 870, forward strand.
GGGTTGCAAGAGAATTAAGCGCATTATTTAATACTCCTCTTAAACTTAATCCTGTTGAATGCACAAAAGATCTATCTTTAGATAATTTTAAAGTCGAAATTAAGGATTTTGATGTTTGTAAATATTATTCTTTAGGGGTTTTAAAAGATATTAAAATTAAATCTTCACCTGAATGGATGCAAAAAAGGTTAAATGCCTCAGGCGTCAGGTCAATAAATAACGTAGTCGATATTACAAATTATGTAATGCTTGAATACGGTTGTCCTTTGCACGCGTTTGATTATGATAAATTAAGCGGATATTTGTGCGTTCGACGGGCGAAAAATGGTGAAAAATTGACAACTTTAGATGGTGTGGAAAGAGAATTAACAACTGATTCTGTATTAATTGCAACCGAAAATGAGGGTGTTTGTTTAGCCGGAGTATTTGGAGGTGAAAATTCTGAAATTGATGATAATACAACTTCTGTTGCATTAGAAGCTGCGTATTTTACACCTGTATCAAACAGAAAATCTTCAAGAAGTGTGGGGTATCGTTCTGAAGCAAGCGCAAGATTTGAAAGAGGAATTGATATTGAAAGTGTTAAACCCGCATTAATGAGAGCGATGCAATTATTAACACAATATGCGGATGCTAAAGTTATCGGAATTGTTGAAGATGGAGAAAATGTACTTCCGCCGTTAGAAATTACCTTAAGATTTGCGCAGATAAAAAGAATTTTAGGGTGCGAAATTGAAAATGAAAAATGCATAAACATTTTAGAAAAATTAGGGTTCAAAAAACTTGGCGGAAACGATATGGCTGCAAAATTTGCTGTACCAAGTTTCAGAGCATACGACGTTACAAGAGAAATTGATTTAATAGAAGAAATTGCCAGAATCAACGGATTTGATAAAATTTCTCCGACTTTACCTGCAAAATCTCAAACTCCGGAAATTTCTTTGCAAGAAAAAGTCACAAAAAAAATACATAATTTAATGCAAAGTGCCGGATTAACTGAAATTCAAACAAGTTCACTAATTGGAAAACCGCTTTTAGATAAATTTAAAATTTCATATGATGATGAAAACGCCGTTAAAGTTTTAAATCCGGCAAGTGAAGATTATTCTATGCTTCGTCAAACTCTAAGTGCCAGTGTTTTGAATTGTATGAAAACCAATTTTGATAACGGTCAAAAAGTTTTTTGGGCTTATGAAATCGGTAAAACATATGTTAAAACTGCTCAAGCGGATGAAAAAAATACAGGAGTTAAAGAATCCAGAATTTTACAAGGTATTTTAACAGGTGAAGTGCAAAATTCTAAATGGCAGGTAAAAACTTCAACAGATTTTTATTATGTAAAAGGTATATTAGAAAATCTGTTTGAAGAATTAGAAGTTGCAAGAAGAATAAAAATAGTACCTTTAGAACAAACCGAATTATCTAAAACTCACAATTGCCTTCACCCATATAGAACAGCAGTTGTAATGCTGCTGGGTAAAAAACCTGAGCCTATAGGATATTTTGGTCAAATACATCCGACTTTGATTGATAAATTAAAGTTAAATCAGGATGCGTTTATGTTTAAACTTGATTTAACCCAATTAATTAATGCCGTAAAAGAAAATGTTCCAAGATTTAAACATATTCCTCAGTTCCCTGAAGTCAGACGGGATATTGCATTTATTATAAATGAAGACGTTTCTTATGATGATATTTCCCGAGTAATAAAAGGAAGTGTAAAACAAAATATATTTAAGGGTTCTGAAATATTTGATATTTATCAAGGCGAACACGTAGAAAAAGGATTCAAATCAGTTGCGTTCAGAATAAAAATGCAAGATGAAAACGCAACCTTGACTGATGAAATAATTGAGCAACAAATGCAATCTGTTCGCGAAAAACTTCAAAAAACCTATGCACAAATATCATTTAGGGAATAATATATAAGTTCTAATACGAAGTGAGTAGTGAATGGTGAGTGGTGAGTGGTGA
>CAMNNA010000128.1 GCA_946545285.1 uncultured cyanobacterium
GTTGCAGTGTTACCGGTGAAGTGTGAATCTGTGATGTACATGCTAGCAGCATTACCTGCTTTATCTAATTCACCGTGGTTATAAATCGCACCGCCATCTTCAGCACTGTTACCTGTAAAAGTTGAGTCTTCTACTGTAACAAACCCTGAATTTGCAACGCTATTATATAAAGTATTATCAATAGCACCACCCGTTGTTCCAGCTTGATTGCCGACAAATGATGCACCTGTTACATCTAATTTAGCACCAGAATTATTTTCAAGAATTTTACCATTAGAAATAGTTCCTCTTGCACTGATAGCACCTCCGCGAGTTGCAGAAATATTACTGTCAAATACAGTCTCACCACTGATTGAAGTAGTTGATTCAGAACCTAAAAATAAAGCACCTGCACCATCTTCATCTGCAGTTGCTTTATTACCTTTAAATAAAGTGTCTGAAATTGTTGCATTTCTAATAATTGCGGCAGCACCAACACCTTCTGCCGTATTATTTTTGAATTGAGAATTAGAAATTTCAAGATCAGATACGGCTGTTTTATTTCTTGTATATATCCCACCACCGTATACAGCTTCGTTACCATCAAATAAAGTATTATCAATTATTGCTTTACCAGAATAGAGATACAATGCACCACCCATTGAATAAGTGCCGGTTGCTTTGTTGCCAACAAATTTAGATCCAGAAATATTTATAGTTTTGTCAGTGCCGTTAAAAAATACTGCACCGCCACCTTTAAAATCAATAGGATCGGTTTTCAAATAATTACCGTTTGCTATATTATTTTCAAACAATGAATTTGTAACCTGAGTATTAATAGTTTGATATAATGCACCGCCTAAATCAGCAATTCCGTTTTTATAAGAAGCATTTTCAACAGGATTTATGTCAATCCCACCGCTTCTTTCAGCATAAACCGGTTGATTACCTATCGTAACGCCCAACAACATTGATGCAGCTAACGCAGCCATCGACAATTTTCTTGATTTACTCATTCTAACTCCTTTTTTATTCCTTATTAATCTATAACATTCAGCAATTATTCTATTACCAACATAAAAATTTTCTTAAAAAGATATTTCATAGTCAAGTTTTATAGCAAAATTTTTTAACATAGTTTTTAAAAATAGCGGAAATCCTCATTTTATATAATCTTTATAGGCAAATATTTATACAAATTTGTTTTCAACTCCGAACATAAATTGTAAAATATTGTAACAATTTCGAAGGATATATTAAGGATATAGTATTAAGATTTTGATGAATGATTTTACCTAAATAAAAAGTTGTATAAGTTACCAACAGAACAGCTGTAATACAACTTAACTAATTTCTGACTACGATGTCACCCTGAATTTACTTTATTTACCCCTAAAACAGAGAGGAGGGGATTGTCTTGCTGCGCCTCGCGTTAGACGGCTTTCGCGTCGGCTCATTTGTCTAGCCGACCGCTTGACGATTTCGCCGACGGCTTCAGCCTTTGCTCGGCTTGCGCTCGAACCGGACAAAGCTCTGCTTTGTGGGTTCTTCAAATTCCATAATCCTTTACTAATATAAAATTCGGATTGAAAAACCAATCCGAATTTTATTCAGAGAGGAGGGGATTGTCTTGGTCGTTCGCCATAGACAGCACTTCGCATTTTGCCTTTAGTGGCCTTTGGCCACAGGCAAAATAGCTTCGGCTTCGGCTCACTCCCGCTCGTCCCCCTTGGCAGACCTTATCGGTCTGCAGGGCTTCTCATCCCCTCAATTAAAATCACTTATGAACTATAGAAACAGAGAGGAGGGGATTCGAACCCCTGGTAGAATTGCTTCCACACAACCTTTCCAAGATTGCACCTTAAGCCACTCGGACACCTCTCTATAAATATTTACAATACTATATTACAAAAACAAATAAAAAAGTAAAGATTTTAAAAATTAATCAATGCTTAATATCATAAAATCAGATAATACTTTTAACAACATTATAAATAACGGAAAGTTTCTTTTTATCTGTTTTTATATTTTTTATAAGACGAATGATATCGTTATATATTTCATCCTCAGATTTAACACTTCCGAAAGAAAACAATTCTTCCGGAGAAAGATTGAGTAATTCAAGAATTTTTTCCAAAGTTTCTGCTGTTAAAAAACCGTTACCGGTTTCAATTATACTTAGTCCATTTGTTGAAATACCCAGCATTTCAGCAAATCTTATCTGTGAAATTCCTTTTGCCTTTCTTATATCACTAATTTTTGAGCCAAGTAATTTTTTTATATTCATACGAATACGCTCCAAAATCATATTAATTAGAAATTAAACAAAAAAAACAAATTTAAACTATTGACTTAACAAGTTAAATTTGGTATAATAGAAGTGTAATTTGTAAATAATAAAAAAATATTAAACATAAAGGTAAAAAAACTCATGAAAAAATATTCGAAAAATTTGAATAAGGGCTTTACGCTCGCAGAGGTCTTAATTGTTTTAGGTGTAATCGGAGTTGTTGCAGCGTTGACATTGCCGACGTTGATTTCAAATATCAATGACAAAGTAGTTGCGCGCCAAATTCAAGTTATAAATCGCAAGATTAATCAAGGCACAGAAAGTATGCAAGTTCGCGGTGCGCTGTTAGAAAATTATGGTTCAACTTCTGCGTTTATTGATGAACTTTCAAAAGATAT
>CAMNNA010000129.1 GCA_946545285.1 uncultured cyanobacterium
TTTGCAATAATTTTTCATCTTTTTCGAAACTCCTTTTCTCTTTTATCGTGCTACTCTATCAAATTTTTTATTCGACTTTCTTATTATAAACTATTTTTCCAAACTTCGCAAGCCCGAAAAAAAAAATTAATATAAAAAAATTATGCAATATCGAATAATTAATTTTTCCTTAATTTTATAAATAATTTATAAAAATCGTAATATAAATATCATGTAGTTATTAAAAAAAGGAGAAAAAATTATGATTAAACCGTTAGGCGACAGAATTGTTATCAAAGTTATTGAAGACACTGAACAAACTTCAGGCGGAATATTTATTCCTGACAGCGCAAAAGAAAAACCTCAAAAAGGTGAAGTTGTTGCAATTGGTTTAGGAAAATTAAATGATAAAGGCGAAAGAGAACCGCTTGATGTTAATGTCGGCGATAAAATTCTTTATGCTAAATATTCAGGCACTGATGTTAAAGTTGACGGTGTTGAATATAAAATTTTGTCTGTAAAAGACGCTTTAGCAGTAATTGAATAACCAACATTTTGTCATTCTGAATTTATTTCAGAATCTTAAAATTTTGGCTTATTGAATTGATAGACCCTGAAACAAGTTCAGGGTGACAAAGTTTATAAAAAGGAGAAATATAAAAATGGCAAAAAAAATTGTATTTGATGAAGAAGCAAGAAAATCTCTTCTTAAAGGAATCGACGCAGTTGCCGATGCTGTAAAAGTTACTTTAGGTCCAAAGGGAAGAAATGTAATTTTATCTAAAAAATTCGGCGCACCTCAAATCGTTAATGACGGTGTTACAATCGCTAAAGAAATTGAATTGCAATGCCCCTTAGAAAATGCAGGCGCACAATTATTAAAAGAAGTTTCATCTAAAACAAATGATGTTGCAGGTGACGGTACAACAACAGCTTCTGTTTTAGCTCAAGCTATAGTTCGCGAAGGATTGAAGAATTTGACTGCAGGCGCTAACCCTATGTCTATGAAACGCGGTATTGACAAGGCTGTTGAAGATGCTGTTGAAAAAGTTAAATCTATGTCAAAACCGGTTAACACTAAAGAAGAAATCGCACAAGTTGCCGCAATTTCAGCCGGTAACAACAAAGAAATCGGTGAACTTATCGCTGAAGCAATGGAAAAAGTCGGTCATGACGGTGTTATTACCGTTGAAGAATCAAAATCTTTCGGTACAAACTTAAAAGTTGTTGAAGGTATGCAATTTGATAAAGGATATATTTCACCATACTTTGTAACTGATGCTGAAAGAATGGAAGCTGTATTGGAAGATGCTTACGTATTCTGCTGCAACAAAAAAATTAATTTGATTTCAGATTTAGTTCCGTTGTTAGAACAAGTTGCTCGCGACGGTAAATCTTTATTATTAATCGCAGAAGATGTTGAAGGTGAAGCTTTGGCAACGTTGGTTGTAAATACTATGAGAAAAGTTTTAAGAGCAGTTGCTGTTAAAGCTCCGGGATTTGGGGATCGCAGAAAAGCAATGTTAGAAGATATCGCAGTATTAACAGGCGGTCAAATGTTTACTGATGAACTCGGTATTAAACTTGAAAACGTTACAACTCAAATGCTTGGTAAAGCAAAAAGAGTTACTGTTACAAAAGACGAAACAACTATCGTTGCGGGTTCTGATACTAAAGACGCAGTAGCTGACAGAATCAGATTGATTAAAAAACAAATTGAAAGCTCAGATTCAGAATACGATAAAGAAAAATTACAAGAACGTGCCGCTAAATTATCAGGCGGAGTTGCTTTAATCGAAGTTGGTGCAGCATCTGAAGTTGAACTGAAAGAAAGAAAATTAAGAATTGAAGATGCACTTAATGCAACAAGAGCTGCAAACGAAGAAGGTATTGTTCCGGGCGGCGGTGTTGCTTTATTAAGAATTCAACAAGATTTGAACAAAAATCTTGAAACAATTGAATTTGATTCTGATGACGAAAAAGTAGGATATAAAATCTTAACAGCAGCACTCGATGTTCCTTTAAGAGCAATCGCAAGAAATGCCGGCGCGAAAGCTGATGTTGTTGTGGATTGTATTTTGGAAAAAGAAGGAGCATACGGTTATGATGCATTAAACAGCAAATACGTTGATATGTATCAAGCCGGAATCGTTGACCCTGCAAAAGTTACACGTTCTGCATTAATAAATGCTGCATCTGTAGGTTCAATGTTATTAACAACAGAAGCTGCTGTTGTTGATTTACCGGAAGAAAAATCTTCGGCTCCTGCTATGCCTCAAGGTATGGGCGGTATGGGCGGTATGATGTAATTCATTCCTCTATTCAAATTTTAAAAACAGAGAGCGTAAAAACTCTCTGTTTTTTTATGTTTTAAAATATTTTTTGGTAACTATATAAAAGTTACCACAAACTTAAATAAGTTTCATTAATTGAGATTTTATCTCAATAATCAGGTTGTTATTTTTGATTTTGTAACAAAGTAATAGCAGTTTTAAGACAAAATATTTTGTATAATAGACTTAAAAATGCTACATATTCACTAATTAATTTACATACTTGTTAATTTATAGTAGAATTCACTTAGGGTAGTACCACCAGCCTTTGCCCACACACGTATTTTACTAAGAAATCGGTG
>CAMNNA010000130.1 GCA_946545285.1 uncultured cyanobacterium
CTCTTTCGAGATAATCTCCAGAATACATGTGATTTATTAGAACTTCTTTCATAATATTACCTTAAGTGCCCCAGTGCGGACGTCCGTATAACAATTGGTTGTACCGCAGCGGACTTGACCCGCTGTCGGCTTTGAAGCTTTGTTATGTGATTATTTACTAAATGCAACTTCCAAATGTTTCTTTTCTTTTACACAGTCCAGAAGATAATAGTTGATTATATTTTGATAAGGCATACCTGTTTCGTCTGCCATATTCTTAAAATATTCAATCACCTGATCGTCAAGGCGAATTGTAATCTGTTTTTTGAGTCTGTCTGTATAAGGATTTTTTATCCCATTTGAAAAATCATAATTATCTCTCATTTTATTTTCCTCCATACTGTGCAGCTTCAAGTGTATTTGCTTTTCTTGCCGATATGATTCTAATTCTGTCATTTTCTCTATAACAGTGACAGACAACCAGCATATGTAACTCTGAACTCAGTCCAAGCATTACAAACCTGTCTTCATCCATACTTGAATGATCCGGGTCTGCAATTAAGATAGCGTTTTCATCATAGAAAACACTTTTCGCTTCCTCAAAAGTTACTTTGTGTTTCGTATAATTCAATTCCGCTTTAACAGGATCCCATTCAAAGATTATTTCAACAATAATTATATTATAATTATACTATGATGATTTTGTCAACAAAAAGGCGGGCTTGACCCGCCGCTATATAGAAATATTTTTTTAGGTTATTTTGCTTTAAAAACCAATTGTAATTATTTATATATTTCATACAAAGTATTAAAGATATAATATTCATTATTCTGTTTATTTATAAAATCCTCAAAATTTATTTTTCCATATCCCAAATCATTTTCTTTGCCATATTCAGAATTAGTTTGAATGTCTGTATAAAAAAACATTTTTTTATCGGAGAATACTTTAATGCAAGTTTTAATATCTTTTTTTATTGAATCAAACATTGATGATTCAAATCTAAATGGTTGAAAATCTTCTTGTATATTTTTATTGCCAAATTCTTTCATTAAGGACTCATTTTTAATTTCTGCAGCCCAATCGATTAATTCACTACCATAAAAATAACCGCTTCTACCAAATTCTTTGTTACCTAAATGCAAGATTGTTCCATTTTCATTATCTAATATTTTCTGGAATAAACTTCTATGACTAATTAGTTTCGTATTTTGATGTACGAAAAAAGGAAGTGTACTATTTTTTATTGGTAATAACCTTTCACATTCCAGTGAAACAATCTCTATTGTTGGCATACTTTTTTCCCAAAAAGCGCCCCAGTGCGGGCGTCCGTATAACAACTGGTTGTACCGCAGCGGGCTTGACCCGCTGTCGGCTACGAACCTTTGTTATGCTATTTGTTTATTTCCAAGTAATGCCTTTTACCTTTATTATCACAGCACCATAAGAAATTACTATTTTTCGTTTTACAATTACTACATTTATAAAAAATTTTTTTTGTGAAAAATGTTTTTCCTATTGTTGGAATAATTAATTTATTACATTTTTCACAAAATCCCATGTTATAAAAGTTTTCTGGAATTTCATTTTTGTATAGTTCCATATCTAATAAGATTTTTTCTTTAATGTAATCGGGTAAGTTGTTCTTATTTATTTTATACCCGTAAAAATAATCATTTATACCATCTTCTAATAAATCAACAGCATCTCCAAATGCAATCCATTCAACGAACCTTTCATCATCTGTTTTATGATACATTTGTTCCAAAATTTTTAAGGCATAAATAGATTCAATCTCATTATTCTGCGTTTTTCTTCCTAAATAACATAAAAAATTGTAATTTATATCTTCGTCGATTTTTTTTATTCCAACTTCAGTTATTACAGAGAAAAAATATTTTTTTATATCGTCATAATTATTCTCATCCAATCCTGCTAAAATATAAATATTTTCAGATTCTATTTCATTATCTAATAAAAATAAGGCAAAATTTATGCATTCCTTCCAGTTATTTTGGAGTATGGCTGAGGAATAATTTTCTTTTGCAATTTTTTCAATTTCTGTTAATTTCATTTTTATACTTTTTCTTTCTTACCACGCCAGTGACGTGTGAGCATAATAATGGGTTGTACCGCAAACCGGCTTGACCGGTTTGTCGGCTTTGAAGCTTTGTTATGTGATTTTTTATTCTTCTGTAAAAAAGTCTGTATCTATTTTACAGATTTTAATAGTATCTTTTACAGTAACACCAGCTTCATATTCTATCATTAAATCAGTTAGTTTTTGACCATCGATTAAAATTACAGTGGCATTACTTGTATTATTTGCATAATTAAGTGCTTCTTGTGAAAACGAAGCTGTTGTAATAAAAATACCTTTTTTTGCTCTCTGACCATCTAAGGCACCAACAAATTTCTGAATTTCTGGACGACCAATCTTTGTTTCTTTTTTCCAACGCTTAGCTTGGACATAAATTTTATCTAGACCAAGTTTGTCCTCTTTTATAATACCATCAATTCCTTCATCTCCTGATTTGGAAGTTACTTCACCATTATTAAAATCTGAATCGCCATAACCCATTTTTATTAATAATTCAACAACTATTTCT